>JBKPKZ010000159.1:0-29036 GCA_046731355.1 Pseudomonadota bacterium
TCAGTTTCGCGCTGTGGAATCCGCCGAGCCTTTGCGCGACGCCCCGGTTGATGTGCTCGTAATAAAGCGCGGTCGACGACCAGCTCGTCCCGCCGATGATGCCAAGCTTGCGCAAAGCCGCCTGCCCCTTCCCCACTCTCGCTTTGTCGTGAACGGAGCAGACGCGACACCTGGCTCCGACGCCTGAATAGTCGCGCAGATATGCTGAATGGCAAGCCGTAAACGACTGAATTTACGCGAAATGAATGAGGTTTGCGCCGAGCCGTTCGTCGCACGCATCAACCGATATTCTTGACGATCTCTTCGACCATCTTCTTCGCGTCCGCGAGAAGCATCATCGTATTGTCCCGGTAGAAGAGCTCATTGTCGACGCCGGCGTAGCCGACGCCTCCCATCGAGCGCTTCACGAACAGCACCGTCCGCGCTTTTTCCACGTCGAGGACGGGCATGCCGTAGATCGGCGAGCTCTTGTCGGTCTTTGCCGCTGGATTCGTGACGTCGTTGGCGCCGATGACGAAGGCGACGTCGGTCTGGGCGAACTCGCTGTTGATGTCCTCCAGTTCGAAGACCTCGTCGTAAGGCACGTTCGCTTCGGCGAGCAGAACATTCATGTGGCCCGGCATTCGACCCGCGACTGGGTGGATGGCGTATTTGACGCGCACTCCGAGCTCCTTGAGCTGGTCGGCCATTTCACGAAGCGCGTGCTGGGCCTGGCTGACCGCCATTCCGTAGCCGGGGACGATGATGACCTGGTCGGCCTGGCTCATCAGGAAAGCGGCGTCCTCGGCAGAGCCCCGCTTGTACGGACGATCGATCGCCGCAGCTCCTCCGCCGGCGACCGCGTCGCCTCCAAAGCCACCCGCGATGACTGAAATGAAGCTGCGGTTCATCGCCCGGCACATGATGTAGCTGAGGATCGCGCCCGAGCTTCCGACAAGGGCGCCGGTAATGATCATCGCGCTGTTGTGGAGCGTGAAGCCCATCGCCGCCGCGGCCCAGCCCGAATAGCTGTTCAGCATCGAGATCACGACGGGCATGTCCGCGCCGCCGATGGGGATGATGAGCAGGAAGCCGATTGCGAAGCTCAGCGCCATGACCGTGAAGAAGACCCACGGAGTCTGGTCCTGCGTAAAATAGGCGATGAGACCGAGGATCGCGGCCAGGGTTCCGAGGTTGATGACGTGTCGGGCCGGAAGCATGATCGGCTTTCCGGACATGTTCCCGTTGAGCTTCAGGAACGCGATCACGGAGCCGGAGAAGGTGATTGCACCGATCGCGACGCCGAGACCCATCTCGACGCGGCTGACCTGGAGAATACCATCCGGGCCGAGAATGCCGAAGGCGTCCGGATTGAGATATGCCGCCGCACCGACGAGCACCGCCGCCATTCCGACGAGGCTGTGAAAGGCCGCGACCAGCTGTGGCATCGCCGTCATCTGAATTCGGCGAGCGGTGACCAGGCCGATGCCGCCGCCGATGGCAATCGCTGTGAGCAATTCGCCGATCGTCGCCCAGTCGAACACGATGAAATGGGCCGACTCCGGCGCGGTCAGCTCGGGCACGTGCGTCAAAAGGGTCGTCAGGACGGCAATCGCCATGCCGATCATGCCGAGACGATTTCCGCGACGGCTGCTGTCAGGGCTCGAAAGCCCCCTCAACGCCAGAATGAAGCAGATTCCGGAGACTAGATAAGCGAGGAGCACCCAGGCGGGCGTGTCGTGCGAAGCCTCCACGCTCTAGCGCTCCCTCTTCTTGTACATGGCGAGCATTCGCTGGGTCACCGCGAAGCCGCCGAAGATATTCACGCTGGCAAGCGCGACCGCGATCAGGCCGAGCCACTTCGATGACGGGCTTCCAGCGGACGCGGCCGCGATCAGCGCGCCGACGATGATCACCGAGGAGATGGCGTTGGTCACGCTCATCAGCGGCGTGTGAAGTGCCGGTGTGACCGACCAGACCACGTAATAGCCAACGAAGCAGGCTAGAACGAAGATTGACAGGATCGAGATGAAATCCATCAGCCCCTCTGCAAGATCGAATTTTTCGAATGTTCACACTGACGATCGCGTGCCGGCAAGCAAGTACGGACGTTGATTGAGGCAATCGGCTGGATCAGGCGCGCAGTGTTGCAGGTCATCCGGGCGCGACCATGCACAATTCGGAAGCAATAGGACAGTACGAAAGCGGAGGAGAATTCGGACTGTTAACCAGTTCACGGTTTCCAATTTGATAACCTTTGTGCGGCAGACCGGGAGCACGAAGGAAGGAAAGTGCTCTCGGTGCGCTTGCGGAAGACCAACAAGGGTGAGCCATCCCGCTGGAAACTGCTGATATGGACGGCAGTGGCTTCGCTCGTCTTCGGCCTGATCCAGTTCGGCGAGCCGGCCGAGGATCTGCTCCGAGTAGCTCGCAACGGCCTGCACGTTCACAAAGCCAGCGGAGACATCGTCTTCGTCGCGATTGACGATCGCTCATTGCGTGAAGTTGGCCGCTGGCCGTGGCCAAGGCGTCAGCATGCGCACCTCATCACGAAGCTGAGCGAAGCGGGAGCAAAGCGAACCTTCGTCGACATCATCATCAACGGGCGCAGCGAAGCAGCCGACGATAAGCTGCTTCTCAAGGCAGTCGAAAAGGCAGGAAACGTCACCCTGGCCGTCAGCACGCGCTCCGGTCTTGCCGCCGAAGGCTCGGATCCCGATTTGCTTCCGCCCGCGATCCTGACCAAGCATTCGGAACTCGGCCTGATCAACGTCGAATACAATTATCAGAATGCCGTTTGGTGGCTTGATTATTCGAGGACCGTCAAAGGGAGGCGAATCCACTCGTTTGCGTCGAAGCTGGCGAATGCCGATCCGAATGCCCGCGGGAGCTTCATCCCGGATTATTCGATCGATCCTTCAAGCGTTCCGGTCGTCGCCGCGGCGGATGTCCTCTCCGGCCATTTCGATCCTCGGCAGATCAAGGGCAAGGACATTGTAATCGGCACCGCTTCCGAGGGAATCGGCGATCAATATTTCGTGCCCGGCCGGAAGAGAATGGGCGGTGCCTACGTTCATATCATCGGCGCCGAGACGCTTAAGGACGGAAAGCCCGTCTACTACGGCTGGCCGCCGGCGCTGCTTCTGGCTCTGCTGGCCTGTTGGGTAGCAATCAACCGCAAGTCTGCTGGCCAGGCGAGCTTGATCCTCGGAACATCCATTGCTGCCCTTTCCTTCGGGCCGGCGGCGCTCGAGATGAACCAGATCTATGTGGACGTCATGCCGGCGATTTTCGCGACAATCGTGGTTGCGACCGCGCTCGGATGGAGGCGTTGGAGGCAGCGCGGGCTCGTCAACACCGTGTCCGGTCTGCCCAACCTCAGCGCTCTTCGTGCAAACAAGGCCGGCCGCGAGCAGGCGCTGATCGCCGCCCGGGTGCTGAACTACGCCGAAATTGCAGCGGCGCTTCCGCCGGAGCAGGAGCGGCAGCTGGTCGAGCAAATCGTCTCCCGCCTCCGCGTCGGTTCCCCGGAACGGACGCTCTACGAAGGCGACGGCGGCATTTTCGCCTGGTTCGAGGACACTCGCGTGCCCTTCGCCAACCATATCGAGGCGCTCTACACCCTCTTCCGTAATCCGGCGCGGGTGGACGGCATGTCGATCGACCTGACGATCAGCTTCGGAGTCGAAATCGGTAGCGGCCGCTCGCTCACCAACCGCCTCGCGAGCGCATTGCTCGCGGCCGAAGAAGCGGCCCACGACGGGCTCAAGTGGAAATATTACGACCCCGAGACGCTGGAAGACGTTTCGTGGAAGCTCTCCATGCTCAGCCAGCTCGACGACGCGGTCGACAAGGGCGAGGTTTGGGTCGCCTATCAGCCGAAGCTCGACCTCAAGACTCGAAGGATCGTCGGCGCGGAGGCGCTCGCGCGCTGGACTCATCCCGAGAAGGGCCCAATCGCTGCGTCGGAGTTCGTGGCCGCGGCCGAGCAACACGATCGCATCGGCAAGCTGACCGACTTCATCCTCGAGCAGGCGATTGCCTCGGCGGCAAACGTCAATCGCAAGCAGCCGGGCTTCGGAATCGCGGTCAACCTCTCCGCGCGACTGCTGAGCGACAAAGGGCTGGTGCTTCGCCTCGGGGCAATGCTCGCGCGGCACAAGCTGCCTGCGGAACTGCTGACGCTGGAGCTCACAGAGACCGCCGAACTGGAAAGCAGTGGGCCGGCGCTCGACATGCTCTCGTCCCTCCGGGATCTCGGAGTTACCATTGCCATCGACGATTATGGAACCGGCCTTTCGACCCTCGAATATCTGAAGAAGATTCCGGCCGGCGAAATCAAGATCGACCAGAGCTTCGTGAAGTCGATGCTCGACAACCGAAGCGACCTCGTCATGGTCCAGTCGACCATAACCCTCGCTCACTCGCTCGGCCGCAAGGTCGTTGCGGAGGGCGTCGAGCATCAGACGGTTCTCGACGCACTCATGGACATGGGCTGCGACGTCGCCCAAGGTTACATCATCGGCCGTCCGATGAGCATCGACAGCCTGGTTCGGCGACTGTCGACCGAGCGCCGCTCAAGCGTCGCCTGACCAAGTAATTCCACACTAAATTCCGGTTGTCGCCTGGGTGCCCAGTTGCGCCCAAGAAACGTGTGCGCGTTAATAAAGGTTAACTCGTTGCTAACCATGTCCATTAAGGTTAACATCCTCTGCATCTGCCGAATCAAAGTTCGAAGCACAGGGGATGAATATGAAAAAGCAAGCGCAGACGAAGGGCGGCTTCTGGAGCTGGCTCCTCGGTGGCGGCTGGGGCAACGCTGGCAGCCAGGGCTAACGGTCAACGGTCGTCTCTGACGGCCGTTTTCTGTTTAAATTTCAAGAGCATGATAAAGCGTCCGTGAAATATCGGACGCTTTTGTGCGTCTGGGCTGCGCGGTCCTGACCGCACCCCAATGTCCGTGCCGAGCCGCCCGATGCGGTCGGGCATGGACGATGCCGAATCGAATGACGTGCGTTAACCTTCCCGAGTCGCTGGAATCACCCGATTCGCGTCGCTAAGGCGCACGAATGCTTCGCCAGTCGCTCACGACACTGAGTTTCAGAGCACCACGACAGGGCCTCCATGAAGTCACCGGGGACGTGGATTCCTGGGTCCGCGAGCAGGGAATCGATGCCGGCCTTCTCACCCTCTTCTGCCGGCACACCTCGGCGTCCCTGCTGATCCAGGAAAATGCTTCGAGCGCGGCGCAGCGCGATCTCGAGACCTACTTTTCGCGGGTCGCGCCCGAAGATTCCTCTCTCTACACCCACAACGACGAAGGACCCGACGACATGCCTGCGCACCTGCGGTCCGCTCTGACCGCTACCCAACTGACAATCCCCGTGCAGCATGGCCGAATGGCGCTCGGCACCTGGCAGGGCATCTATCTTTTCGAGCATCGCCGCGAGCCGTCGCGCCGGCAGGTCGCCCTTCACCTGGTGGGCGAGTGAGCCTCGATTCCGTTCGCGAATGGCTCGCGGAGCACGCGCCCGACCTGTCCCTGATCGAAGTCGAGGAGACGACCGCAACCGTCGAAACGGCGGCAAAGGCGCTCGGCGTCGAACCGGGACGGATCGCCAAGACGCTGGCGGTACGCGCTGGCGATGAGACCTTCCTGCTGGTTGCGCGAGGCAATGCCCGGCTCGATAACGGCAAGACGAAGAAGGAATTCGGCGCCCGTCCAAGAATGCTGGGGGCGGATGAAACCTTCGAACTGACAGGACATCCCGTCGGAGGTGTCTGCCCCTTCGGACTGGCGACCGACCTGCCGATCTACCTGGACGAGTCCCTCAAAGCCTTCGACGTCGTTTATCCGGCCGGAGGCTCGCTCAACACGTCCGTTCGAGTCTCGCTCGACCGCCTATTCGAGCTCGTCGGCGACCGCTGGGTCGACCTGACGCGGTTACCCGAGGAAACGAGCGGGACTTAGCTCCTCGGCTGACACGGCTTCGATCGGCCAAGGCGTCGCGGCGATCAGTGCTTCGACGATCCTCGCCATGATCGGCGAGGTTTGAAGGCCGTAGCCGCCCTGCCCGGCTAGCCAAAAGAAGCCCTCGGTCCGAGGATCGAACCCGGCGACGAGATGACGGTCGGGTGCGAATGTACGAAGGCCCGCCCAGCGGCTGTGGATCCGGCCGACTTGAATGGTCGTCCGTTGTTCGACGCGGTGCGCCGCAAGCGCGATCTCATACTCGTCGGGCTGGGCGTCACAGGGCTCGTCCGGCACCTCGTCCATCGGCGAGGCGAACAGGCGGCCCGATTCCGGCGCGAAATAGAGGTCGTCCCCAACCGTTTTCGCGAAGGGCCAGTCTGAAATTTCCACGCCCGGAGGCGCATCGAAGGTGATGATCGTTCGCCGGAGCGGAGTCAGGCCAATCGGCTGGAGACCTGCGAGCGACGCGATCGAGTCGGCCCAGGCCCCGGCGGCGTTGACGACGATTGAAGCGGAATAAAGTTCGCCGCGTTCCGTGCTCACCGTCCAACCGTCGCTCGACCGCTTGGCGCGGCTGACCCGGGCGCCGCTGACGATCTCTCCGCCATTACCGCGGAGCGCGTGGAGATGCCCTTGCAGCAGGGCATGGGTATCCAGCCGGATGCCGCCGCGATCGACAAGGCCCGCAACTGCACCGCCTTCGCCAGTTCGAATGACCGGGCAGAGGTCGAGAAGGCCGCGCTCATCCACTCGTTCCATCGCCGCGAACGGCGCAATGGCGGCGTCCAGCTCATCCAGGCTCGCGAGCTCGTCCTCGCGGGCATGGATCAAAACCGCCATTGGATGGCCTAACGGAATGTCGACGAAATCCGGCTGCAGCTCCTCGAAGAAGCCGCGGCTCGAGAGGGTCAGCGCTCGGACGTGCGGGTCTCCGAGCGCGTAGTGGAGCATCGTCGCGCTGCGTCCCGAGGAATGATAGCCGATCGCCTCCTCTGCTTCGAGGACCGTTACCTTGGCGTGGCGGGAAAGCGCCGAGGCTGCGGACAGGCCGGCAATGCCGCCGCCGATGATCAAGATGTCTCTCGAGCTCAACTGGCTGGGCTCGTCAGCCTTTCGCTTACGACCTTGCCGCCTCGGGTCAGACGGATGCCTTTGACGATCTCGTCGTCGTCCGGAAGCACCGGGCGGACCTGCTCCTTGTCCCAGAATGCGGACAGGAAATTGAACAGGTTGCGCGAGAACAAGGCCGAGGAATCCGCGGCCAAGCTTCGTGCGAGGTTGGACGCGCCGATGATCGTGACGCCGTGCCTAACGACATTCTCGTCGGCGATACAGCCCTCGACATTGCCACCCGCATCCGCCGCCAAGTCGACCACTACGCTTCCGCCTCGCATGCTTGCGAGCTGGGCATCGCTGATCAGCCGAGGCGCAGGACGCCCGGGGATCAGAGCAGTCGTGATAACCAGATCCTGCTTGGCGATGTGTCCGGACACCAGCTCGGCCTGCGCCTTCTGATATTCCTCGGACATCTCGGTCGCGTAGCCGCCGGAGCCCTCGCCCTCGATGCCCTCGATATTCTCGACGAAGATGGGCTTCGCGCCTAGCGACTGGATCTGCTCCTTGGTCGCGGACCGGACATCCGTCGCGCTGACCTGGGCACCAAGGCGCCTCGCAGTGGCGATTGCCTGAAGACCCGCAACTCCGACACCCATGACGAACACGCGCGCCGCGCTCACCGTGCCGGCGGCGGTCATCATCATCGGGAAGGCGCGGCCGTAGGTTGCAGCGCCATCGACAACCGCTTTGTAGCCGGCAAGGTTCGACTGCGAAGAAAGGATGTCCATCGACTGCGCGCGGGTAATGCGCGGCATCCACTCCATCGCCAGCGCTTCGAGACCCGCGGAAGCGTAGCTGTCGATTGCCTCCCTTCGACGCGCGGGATCGAGAGCGCCAACAAGCAGGGCCCCCTGCTTCGCCACCTTCAGCGAATCCGCGTCGGGGCCGTTGATGCAAAGGACAATGTCCGCGTCACCAAGCGTCTTCTCTCGCGAGCCGATCGTCGCGCCCGCACCTTCGAAATCCGCATCGGAGATCGAGGCCGCCTCTCCGGCCCCGGCCTCGACCGCCATCTCCGCGCCGAGACCGATGAACTTCTTTACGGTCTCCGGAGTCGCAGCGACGCGAGTTTCACCGGGCGCAGTCTCCCGGACGACGGCGATCTTCATGCCGATTGCGGCCTAGCTGATGATCATGATGACAAGGAAAGCGGTAATGAGGCAGATGATCGCACCCCACTTGAGCAGCCGGATGAAGCCTTCGTAATCGCGAACGTGGTGCGCGACTTCCTGCGTCGGCGGATTGTCCAAAAGCGGCTCTTCGTGCGCCATATGTCTCCCCTTGAATGATCCAATGCGTTGAGCCGTTCCATATCAAGGGCATTCGCCGCCCCCAACCCCCGAAGTCTTAAGACGGCATTTACTTCTTTTGCGTAGGTTTCCTGCTGGAAGACCGATGCGCGAGCAAGAAACCAAATCCCTGCTGGTGGTCGAAGCCGACCCAGCCGAGCGCCGGCTCGTTTCCGCCGTCGCGGCGAGAGCGGGCTGGATTACGGTCGGCGCGGATTGCACGGAGACGGCGGTCGGCCTTCTGGAAGGTCCGCATGGCCGCGAAGTCCAGGCTGCGCTCCTCGCCAATTGGGACGAGGACTCGGGTCCCGCAAGCATTACGGCCCTCCGCGAACGCCGCCCATCGCTGGCGGTCATCGTCGTCGCAGAGGGCGAATCGGTAGCCGCCGCAGTGAAAGCGATGCGCGCCGGCGCCACAGATTTCCTTTCTCGGCCGGTTGCCCCGGAGCGCCTGGTGGAAGCGCTCGCGGCCAATGGCGACCGCCGCAAGCCGGCTGGCGAGCTTATTCCGGTCTCGGAAAAGCTCGCCCCGGCACTTTCGCTCGAGCAGTTGATCGGCGCTTCGCCGGAATATCGCACTGCTCTCGCCGTGGCCGCCAAGGCAGCGCGCAATCGACTTCCGATCCTGATCATCGGCGAGCCTGGCACGGGCAAGGAAACGGTCGCCCGCGCAATCCATAATGCGAGCCTCCGTTCGCGCGGGCCGCTCGTCATCGTCGATTGCAAGGCGGTGCCGTCAAACGTCGTCGACAGTGAGCTGTTCGGTCATGTGAAAGGCGCTTTCCCGGGCGCATTTTCCGAAAAATCTGGCCGGATGCTCGAGGCCGACATGGGCACGCTCGTCCTGGACGAGATCGCCGCGCTTCCCCACTCGACGCAGGAGACGCTCGATCGCGTCCTTGCAACCGGCGAAGTCCGCCCGGTTGGCTGCAACGGCAGCTCGTCCATCGACGTTCGCCTGATCGCTACGTCGAGCACGCCGCTGCCCGAGAGCTTCAATCAAATGCTCGGCGAGCGGGTCTGCGTCACCGTGGTCAACCTGCCGCCGCTTCGTGAGCGGAGTGGCGACATCCCCGCCCTCGCTCGGCACCTTCTGCAGCGCTTTTCGGAACAGGAGCTGATTCCATCGCTCTCGATCGGAAACGACGCCTTGGCGGTCCTCATGCGGTACGGCTGGCCTGGCAACGTCCGGCAGCTGGCGAGCGTGTTGTTCCGCGCGGGCTTGCAGTGCGACCGCGGCGGGCTCACTGCCGAGGACTTTCCGCACATCGCGACCCAGTCGCGGTTCACTGGCCGCAAGAGCGATTTCGCTCCGAGCATCAGCGCCCAATCCAGCGAGGCCGCGCTCAGCGGAGCGGGAGGAGTCACGCTCTTCACCAATGAAGGTCATCTGCGAACGCTCGAGGAAATCGAGGCCGACATTATCCGCCTCGCCATCGGCCACTACCGCGGCCGAATGACCGAAGTCGCCCGGCGCCTTGGGATTGGCCGCTCGACTCTCTACCGCAAGCTCAGCGACATCGGCATCGACACCGCGGCCTGATCCGCTAGCCTCGCCTCGTGCGAGCGTTCCTGGCTTCTCTTCTCCTCCTAACGGCCTGCTCCAAGTCGGGTGTTGCGGCCGAACAGCCTGAATCGCCTTGCCGGGCACGAATGTTCGAAGGGAGCCAGTTCACCGTCTGCCAGGCTGGCGACGGCAAGATCGAGCTCATCGCCGCCGGCGCGAAGGAGCGGCCGATCCGTCGCCTTGCGGAAGTTGAAGCGAGCCTCGGAGAGAGAGCCGCCCGGGTCGCATTCGCGATGAACGCCGGAATGTACGACCAGGACGGGCGGCCGATCGGACTTGCGATCGCCGAGGGCAAGCAGAAGCACCCCATCAATCGTCGCAAGGGCGGTGGCAACTTTCACCTCATGCCGAACGGCGTGTTCCAGGTCCGACGCGATGGGTCGGCTCAGATTGTCACCAGTGACAATTGGACGGCTTCTCCCGACGTGCGCCTCGCGACGCAATCCGGGCCGATGCTCGTCATCAACGGCAAGGTTCACCCGGCTTTCGATCCTGACGGAAGCTCGCGATTCATCCGCAATGGCGTGGGGATCGGTGCGAGCGGCCGTCCGGTGTTCGTGATCAGTGACGACGCGGTCTCGCTCGGCAAGTTCGCGCGCTTCTTCAGGGACCAGTTGAAGTCCCGAAACGCGTTGTTCTTCGATGGGGCGGTCAGTGCGCTGTGGGATCCGGCGAACGGACGCCGAGACCTTACGAAGCCTCTTGGGCCGATGGTGGTCGTCTTCAAGTCGCGATAGAGGCCTGCCTCATGCGGTTCGAAGGCAGGAGCATTTTCATCACTGGCGCAGCCTCGGGCATTGGCAAGGCGACCGCCGAGCTGGTTGCCCGCGAGGGTGCAGCTCGCCTCGTTCTCGTCGACGCGGATGAGTCGAAGCTCGGTGAGTTGAAACTCGATTGCGCGGTCGAGAGGCTGACCGGGAGTGTCGCCGACCTCGAATTCTGGTCGTCGGCGAGGATTGGGCCGATCGATCACGCCGTCGTCAATGCCGGCGTCGCCGGCGCGGGACCGATCGCGGACTTGGGCTTTGAAGAGTGGAGGCGGATCCTTTCGGTCAATCTCGACGGCGCGTTCCTCACTCTTCAGGCGGCGCTGAGGACCATCGGGGACGGAGGTTCCATCGTTGTGGTCGCGTCAGCCGCCGGGCTGAAGCCGGAGGCTGGTATTGCCGCCTACGGCTCTTCCAAAGCTGGACTGATCCAGCTTGCACGGGTCGCCGCGAAGGAAGTGGCGGGACGTCGGATCAGGGTCAATGCGATCGCCCCGGGCGGCGTCGAAACGCCGGTATGGGACGCCGTTCCGATGTTCGCCGATCGGGCGCAGGAGATCGGCCGCGATGCCGCGTTTGCGGAGCTTGCGGCCATGGCGACGCCGCTCGGCCGTTATGCGACCGCGGAGGAAATCGCGGAGCAGATCGCCTTCCTGCTTTCCGACATTGCCGCGACGATCACCGGGTCGGTGCTCGTTAGCGACGGGGGCTATACGCTCTAGCCAAATCTCGGCGTCAAGGCCTGGTCGCGAAGGCCGCGCCAGATACGCAGCGCCTGGACCGTCTCCGGAATGTCGTGGGCCCGGACGATCTGTACGCCCTGTTCTGCCGCCTTGAGCGCGAATGCGATGCTGCCGCCGAGGCGTTCGCCAGCCGCCGCCTCGTTGGACAAGGCGCCGATGGTGCGCTTGCGGCTTGCCCCGACCACGATCGGGCAGCCGAGCGAATGAAAGATCGCAAGGCCATTCATCAGCTCAAGATTGTGGGCGACGGTCTTTCCGAAACCGAAGCCCGGATCGACGAGGATCTTCGAACGGTCGATTCCGGCGGCCTCTGCCGCGGCAATGCGCTCTTCCAGCCAAAGATAGACTTCGACCAGCACGTCATCGTAGCGCGGGTCGTGCTGCATGGTCTCGGGCGGGCCGAGGTGGTGCATGAGGACGACCGGCGCGCCGGCCGCCGCAATCACTTCTGCGGAGCGGGGGTCGAAGGTGAGCGCGGAAACGTCGTTCACCATGCGGGCTCCGGCCTGAAGAGCGGCCGTCATCACCTCGCTTTTCCGGGTATCGATCGAGACCGCTGAACCGCCCGCGGCGAGACGCTGGATGACAAGCCGGACTCGCTCGATCTCGTCCTCAGCCCAGACTTGCTGGGCACCCGGACGCGTCGATTCTCCACCGACGTCGAGGATGGCCGCGCCCTGGCTCGCCATTTGGACGCCGCCCTCGATGGCCGTCTCGGCTTCCGCGAATTGTCCTCCATCGGAGAAGCTGTCGGGCGTGACGTTGAGGATGCCCATGACCTGCGGCTGATCGAGGCGCACGGTTCGGTCGCCGAGCTGAAGCGGCTGGCGCGTGCCGGTGAGTGCGGCCCATTGCAAGGCAAGATCGTCGTCGAAGCTGCGCTCGACGCCTTCGACGCTGACGAGCTCCGTCGAAAGACGCCGATGACCCTCGACACTGATCAGCTCGACCGATGCGAAGAAATTCAGCCCGCCGGCGAGCCGAGCGATCTTTCCGTCATGGCCGAAGGGGGCATCGATAAAGCCTGTCGGGCGAATGAGCGTACGTGAGGCCATGCGCAGCTAGTGTAGCCCGCGACGAGCTTGTTCAAGCCCTCCACGCCGGGCTCCGTTCAGAATGTCTTGTATGCCTCGTTTCCGACGAACCCCATCCGCGCCACCTTCGCCTTCTTGGTCGCGACGAAAACCTCATTGACGACCTCGTAGCGCGCCTCGGCGTCCGGCTGGAGATGAAGTTCCGGCTGCGGCTCGATGCGTGTCATCTGCCTCAAATTGTACTCCAGGCCATCGAGAGTGACCGGCGTCTCGTTCCAGACGATCTGACCCCCTCTCGTGACGACGATCTTGTTCTTGACGAGATCGATCCGGCCGCACGTCGAGCACTGCTTTGGAAGGTCAAGCTTCACTGCGTGCGTCTGTATCGGGATGGTGATGATGAACATCACCAGCAGCACAAGCATCACGTCGATCAAGGGGGTCATGTTGATCTCGCCCATCGGCGAGGATTCAGCGGCAGCGGTTAAGGCCATATGCACCTCCTGCGCTTGATGTTACAACATCACCTCCAAGCAAGCGGAATGCAAGAGAAAGTTGCCGCCCCGAGCGGCAGGCACAAAAAAAGGCGGCTCCGAAGAGCCGCCTTGAGAAGAAGGACGGAAATCCGCCTCAGAAGTTCATGTACGCTTCGTTGCCGACGAATCCCATCTTCTCGACATGCGCGCGCTTGGTGATCGCGAGCACCTCATCGACAAGCTCGTAGCGAGCGTCGGGCTCCGGCTGCAGGTGCAGCTCGGGGATCGGCTGGATCTGCTGCGAAAGCTCCAGGTACTGGCGCAGCTGCTGCTGATCCACAGGCGTGCCGTTCCAGAGGATCTGGCCGCCCGCAGTGATGACGACCTTGTTCTTCACAGGGTCGATCGGCGGCGGCGGCGTGTTCGTCTGGTCGACCGGAAGGTCGAGCTTCACGGCGTGCGTCTGGATCGGGATCGTGATGATGAACATGATGAGAAGCACGAGCATGACGTCGATCAGCGGCGTCATGTTGATGTCCATCATGGGCTCGCCACTGGTGTTGTCACTGGTGGTTTGCATCGCCATGGCGATAAGCTCCTAAACTTACAGGCGCGTCGTGACCTGGCCCGCGGGCGGCTCGGAAATGAAGCCGACGCGAGCAAAGCCAGCGCGTTGCATCGTGAACACCGCACCGCCGATGCAGCGATAGGGCGTGTTGATGTCACCGCGGATGTGTGCCTCAGGCATGTTTTCCTCGGTGATGTTATCGACTCCGCCGACTGCCTTGATCGTGTCCTCGAGCTTCTTGACCGCCCGGTCGAGCAACTCCTTGGAATCAACCTTGGTCAGGTTCCAGTAGACCTCACAGGTCCCGCCCGGGCCGCCCTTGACCGAAAGGTTCACGTTCTCCGGCTTCGTCGTCGTCGCCTCGTACCGGACCTTCGGAAGCGAGACCGGAACGGTCTGCAACACAACCGGAACTGCGATCAGGAAGATGATGAGCAGCACCAGCATGACGTCCACCAGTGGAGTCACGTTGATGTCGGACATCGGTACGTCTTCGTCGCCTTCCTGCGAAACGCCCATTGCCATAGGGTCTTGGCCTTCTTCAGTTCGTTGTCGTCACAAGACCGTGCCGGGCGGCGGACCGCCCGGCGCGGGATCCCGTGAACTTATTAGCGGTCGGCCGTCGTGGTCGCACCGGTGCGCAGCGGCTCCTGAGTGCGAGCAGCGGTACCGGCGGCGGCTGCAGTGCGGCCGGCGTCGGCCTTCGGAGCACCGCCCATGCGGGGCTTCACTCGGCCTTCCGACATCAGGTAGCCGTGCAGGTCGTTCGTGAAGGCCGCGAGGTCCTCCATGATCGACTTGTTGCGACGGACCAGCCAGTTGTACGCGAGCACCGCCGGAACGGCGACGACGAGGCCGAGAGCGGTCATGATGAGCGCTTCACCGACCGGGCCCGCGACGACGTCGATCGACGCCTGACCGGATGCGCCGATCTTGATGAGGGCTCGGTAGATGCCGATGACGGTGCCGAACAGACCGATGAACGGAGCGGTCGAACCGACGGTCGCGAGGAAGGCGAGGCCTTCGCCGAGACGGGCGCCGATCGCACCCTGGCTGCGGGCCAGACTGTTGCCCATCCAGTCGTGACGGTCGATCGGATCGGTCAGCTTGTCATGCTGCTCCTGCGCAATCAGCGCGTCGTCGACGATGGCGCGATAGGCGCTGCGCGATTCAAGCTTGGTCGCGGCCTCGCGGAGGTTCGGCGAATTCCAAAAGCTCGCGCGGACCTTGCGGCCCTGGCTGATGATCTTCTGCTGCTGCATCAGCTTGGTGAACAGGATGTAGAATGAGAAAATCGACATACCGACCAGGATGATGAACACCGACCAGGCGATGATGCCGCCCTGCTCAAGGGCCTGGAACAGACCATAAGGGTTTTCGCCTGCGGGGGCCGGGGCCGCAGCGGCTGCCGCGGTGAGTGCGAGAATTGACATATCCGTCTACTTTCCTCTCGAAAAATTTAGCTCAAATCGACGCTGCGGGCTTAGCCCTCGAGACGCCACGTAATGCGTTGTGAATAGGTGTCCGTGGTCGGCTGACCGTTGCTCAGCTTCGCCGGCGTGAACCGGGCGCGGCTGCGCAGGATTCGGCAAGTCGCATTATCCAGCGAGCGGGAACCACTCGACGAGGTCACGCTGCAGCCGCTGACGCGACCGTCCGTGCCAATGCTGAGGCTGACACCGACGGTGCCCTGCTCGTCATTGCGCTGAGCGTCGGCCGGATAATCGTCGGCGCTGAACAGACCTTGGAGATTGCCCTTGACGCTCGACGCCTTCGTCACAACGGCGGGTGCCGGCGGGGCCGGCGGCGCTGGAGGCGCGGTCGGCGTGATGACGGGCGGCGGAGCTTCGCGCACCGTCTGGACGATCGGCGGCGGAGCGATGTTGGTCCGAACCAGCGGCGGAGGAGCGACCACCTGCGGTGGCGTTTCCGGCTGGTCAGGAGGCGGCGGCGGCGGCTCCTCCGGGGGAGGTGGCTCCTCCTCGACGTCGAACGTCTTGAGGTCCTCAGCCGCTTTCTTGATCACATTATAGGCAAGGCCCGTAACGATCGCATAGCCGAGCGCTGCGTGAAGCAAAGCGACAATGACGATCGCGACCGTTCGGTTGCCACTAAGCTCTTTGTGTTGGGCGTATGACATTAACGCGCAATTCTCCTCGACACCGCAATCCACTGGTCCAGGCCACGCGTCACCCCTGCGCAGGGCCTGAGGAAGGGAGCTGCCATGTATTATGGTTACATGGACAGCAAGCGCGCCTCCTTATATTCGCCACAAGTGCCGCGCAATGCATTTTGTTCCACTCTTGTTACATTGTGCCAACGAAGGGCGAGCTGCCTTCGAACGAGGCGAGTTCGACGCCCACTCCGCGCGCTTCCGGATAAACGTCCGGCTTCGCCGTGGCCACGCGCAGCGCCCGCACTCCGCGAAGCGCGGCGATTCGGTCGAAAATGGCGTGGGCCAGCGATTCCTGGAGGTTGTAACGGCGGCCTGTCGCAAGCTTTTCGACCTGTTCGCGGATGAAGTCGTAATCCCAGGCGAACGCCGGGTCATCGCAATCTGCCGGTGGGATGTGGTCCAGCCAGATTTCGACCGTCACCAGCAGCCTTTGCGGAACTCCGATCTCGAATTCGTGGAATCCGATGTCTGCCATGACCTCCAGCGAATCGAGAAAGATTCGCGCGCTTCGCGGCTTCAGACTGTCAGGGATCAGCCCCTGAAGCTTTGGACGAGTATCGGTCATCAATCCTCCAGGAACTGAACGTCGCGCGGTGGCGGACTGAAACGCTGCCCGCCATCGATAACGATTGTCTCGCCCGTCACGGCGCGAGCGGAGATTAGATAGCGAAGTGCAGACACGACATCCTCGGGCTCGACTCCTCGCCGAAGCGGGTTGAGCGCGTGGACCCGCTCGAAATTCTCCTCGGTCTGGCCGGCGGAACGAAGCATGAGTGCCGGGGCGACGGCATTGACGCGAATTCCCCGAGGCGCGAGCGCCCTCGCCGCAAGCTCGGTAAAACCGGCGAGCGCTTGTTTAGACAAGGTGTAGCTGAGGAAGTCCGGATTGGGCGCGACCAGCTTCGAATCCAGGAGATTGACGATCAAACCATCGTCACCGGAATGCCGGCGAGCAAAGGTCTCGCTCAATAAGATCGGCGCCCGCAAGTTCACGGCCATGTGGGCCTCGAGCTCGTCCGCGTCGAACTGGCTCAGAGCATCCGGTGCGAACCGAGCCGCATTGTTCACCAGCAACCGAACCGGCGGAAGATCCTCGGCGGCCGCGAAGATCAAGTCCGCGCACGCCAGATCGGAGAGCTCGGCGACTGCCTTCACGGTTCCGCTGGGAACCTCGTCCTCCGGGTGGTGAACGTGAGCGACGACATTCCAGCCTTCCGCCACCAACTCGGCGGCAATGACGGCGCCAACGCGCTTGCCTGCTCCGGTTACGATCGCTGTGCGCGGCTGATCCTGCATCGGCGCTCTGTTGTCATCGCACGCGCGCCGAAGCAATGACGAGTCATGCCCGAGACCCGTCCGCCGATTGAGTTGCAAGGCCTCAGCCTGGCCGGTCTGCAGAAGCTGATCGATGAACGGCGGCTGCCGCCGGTCGACAAATGGAACCCACAACATTGCGGGCACAGCGAGATGCGGATCGCTCGCGACGGCACTTGGTATCACCGGGGAAGCCCGATCAACCGGCCGGCGATGGTCCGCCTTTTTTCGACTGTCTTGAGGCGTGATCCTGACGGTAGCCACGTCCTCGTCACCCCCGTCGAGAAACTCGAGATCGACGTCGAGACGACTGCCTTCCGAGCACTCGAGATGCAGTCCGAAGGCAGTGGTAAGGACCGGAAGATTGCATTGAAGCTGGATAGCGGGGACGCCTTGATAGTCGGCGCCTCCAATCCCCTAAAGCTGGTCGAGACCAGGCAAGGACCTTCGCCACGGGTCGAGGTCCGGCATGGGCTCGAGGCGGAGCTCTCACGCGCGATCTATTATGAGCTTGCCGAGATTGCCATTGAGGAAAGCGGTGATCCGCCGGGCGTGTGGAGCGACGGCCACTTCTTTCCGCTCGGGGCCGAATGACCCTCGCGGACCGTCTTCGCGGCGCCCTCGCCAGCGCCCGCATTCTTCCGCCGTTGGCCGGAGATACACCCGAGGATCGCGCTGGTGAGAGTGTACAGGCCGCAGTGCTGATCGGCATTACGGACCGGCCCGAACCCGGTGTCATCCTGACCGTAAGGCGCGAGCATATGCGCACCCATGCCGGCCAGGTCGCTTTCCCCGGCGGTCGCATCGATCCCGGCGAAGACGCCGTTGGGGCCGCGCTTCGTGAAGCCTTCGAGGAGCTTGGCCTCGACCCGAAGGCCGTGGAGATCGTCGGCGAACTCGACCCCTATAGAACCGTTACCGGATATGTGGTGAACCCGGTGCTCGCCGTCGTCCGGCCGGACCAGCCGCTCAGTCCCCACGAGGATGAAGTCGCCGATTGGTTCGAAGCCCCCCTCTCCTTCATTCTCGACCCGGAAAACCAGCAGCGAAAGAGCGCTCTGTTCCAGGGACGTGAGCGCCACTACTACGAGATCATGTGGAACGACCGCCGGATCTGGGGAGCGACGGCCGCGATGATCATTAACTTGGCGCGCAGGCTTCAATGGAGCTGAAGATCGACGCGGCGAAATGGCGTGCCCTTCGCGGTGCCGAGCGCCTGCTAGAAGCGCTCGGCGCCGACGAGGGCCTGACCCGATATGTCGGAGGAGCCGTTCGGGACGAGTTGCTCGACCTGCCGGTAAGCGATGTCGATCTCGCGACGCGGTTGCGACCGGAAGTCGTCGTCGAGAGGCTCGAATCCGCCAAGATCCGTGCGGTTCCTACCGGCATCGATCACGGTACGATCACCGCGGTAAGCAATGGTCATCCCTTCGAGATCACGACCCTGAGGCGGGATGTCTCGACGGACGGCCGACGGGCGACGGTCGCATTCACCGACGACTGGGAGGAAGACGCCGCGAGGCGCGACTTCACGATCAATGCCTTGTCGGCCGATCCAGTGACCGGACACGTCTATGACTACTTTGGAGGCAAGGAGGATCTCCTGGCTCGGCGCGTGCGCTTCATCGGCGATCCGCTCGAGCGCATCGCGGAGGACCACCTCCGCATCCTTCGCTTCTTCCGCTTCCATGCCCGGTTTGGGCAGGGCGACCCGGATGCGCCTGCGCTAGCCGCCTGCTCGCTTCGTGCAAACGACCTGATGGCGCTGTCCCGGGAACGGATCGCCGACGAACTGCTCAAGCTCCTGGCCGTTGACGATCCCAATCCCACCGTCGCGGTCATGCTCGACCATGGGATCCTGAAGCCGGTCCTGCCCGAGATCGACCCTGGCGCAATATTTCACCTGAAGGCCCTCGTCGTCGCGGAACGACAGGCCGGAATCGACGCCGATCCGCTTCGGCGGCTTGCCGCGCTGCTGCCGAGCGACCCCAAGCTGGCCGAGAGCATTGCGGTCCGGCTCAAGCTTTCGAACAAGGCGCGCAAGCGGCTCGCCTGCGCGGTGGACCCCGGGCAGCCGGACAATGCCCGGGCCGTCGCCTATTACGTCGGTGTGGACTGCGCGGTCGACCGGCTGCTGCTGGCCGGCGAAGCCAGTGTGGCGGGCGAGATTGCAGGCTGGCAAACCCCGACGCTTCCGATCAGCGGCGGAGCGCTCATCGAACGGGGGATGCCCCAGGGTCCAGTTGTCGCGAAGACTTTGCAAAGGATCGAAAGGCGCTGGGTTGAAAGCGGTTTTCCGAGCGGCAGCGATTTCGAGTGCATCGTCGCCGAGGCGCTTGCGTCAGCCCAGTTCTAACCCGCAGAGATCCGTGTCGTAATTGCAACACCCGTGACACTCAGCCGTCATGATGTTGCCTAGCAAATCAAACCGTTGCATGAAACGAGCCAGCCGCAATTGGCCAAAAAGAGGGGTCTTTCATGCGCAATTTCCTGCTTGCGGCGGTTGCTGCCGCTGCAATCGCCTCACCGGCAGCTGCCCGCGACGGCTCTGCCTATATCGAAGGCGACCTTGGCGTGATGCTTGCCGAGGACACCAAGCTCGACTTCGACGACGACACGATTCACATCAACAACGCGGTCGCGCCCGACTACAGTACCGGCTGGGACGTCGGCCTTGTCGGCGGATACGACTGGGGCATGATCCGCACTGAACTCGATCTGTCCTACAAGCATGCCGGCGTGAACGAGCTCGTGCTCGGAGACGGCGTCTGCGCGCCGACCACGCCTGCTGAGCAGTGCATCGTCGACAGCGACGGCGATGCCAGTGTCCTTGCAATCATGGGCAACGTACTGCTGGACTTCGGCGATGAGAATGGCGTCAACGGCTTTATCGGCGCCGGCGTCGGTTTCGCGAGCGTCAACGTCGATACCGATTTCAACGACGACGACTTCGGGTTCGATGACAAGGATTCGGCCGTTGCGTGGCAATTCCTCGCGGGTCTCCGCTTCCCGATCAATCCGAACCTCGACGCTGGTGTGAAGTATCGCTTCCTCAACACCCGCGAGCTGGACTTTGGAAGCGGCAGCGAGAGCCTGACCGGGCACTGGCGTTCGCACAGCCTGCTGGCGACGCTGACCTACAACTTCTACACGCCGCCGCCTCCGCCGCCACCACCGCCGCCTCCCCCGCCGCCTCCGCCGCCTCCGGCGACGCAGACGTGCCCGGACGGCTCGGTGATCCTGGCGACCGAGGCCTGCCCGGCCCCGCCGCCTCCGCCTCCACCGCCGCCGCCGGCGCCAGAGCGCGGCTGAGCCAAGGCGAACGGAAAAAGAAGGGCCGGTCCGGGGAAAACCCGGGCCGGCCCTTTTTCTTGGTTGGTGCGAGGACCGGAAACGCGTTTCCAGTCGCCGCTTTAACGAGCTGAAGCTTAGTCCCTCGGGACCCGCGACGCCGCCATCTCGGCGGCCGCCATCTGGGCCGCACCCGGCCTATCCCAGCCATAAACGTCCTTGAGGTACGTCAGGCCAGAGGCCGTCGGCTGCGCTGTCAGATAGGTGAGGATGATCGGAACCGGTTGCTGGATCTGAACCTGGATCTCGGGGTCAGAGCCAGGCGCCACAGGCTCCCGCCCGCCGAGCAGCCAACGCCCGAAGCGCTTGGCGTCCTCCAGACGGACGCAACCATTGCTCTGGTGGAGGTCGGCGTCCTTGAAATGCTCGGGCGTCGACGTGTCGTGCAGGTAGATGTCTTCCGGGTTCGGGAACGGATACTTCAGCACTCCCATGAAGTTCTCGGGACCCGGATCCTGCCGGATTCGAAGCCTCACCTTGCCCGATTGGACATCCTTCCAGTTGATGCTCTCAGCCGGGATCGTCGCCGAATTGGCGGTCCAGTCAGCCATCACCTGGTAGCCCATCTTGGCCTTGAAGTACTTCATCCCACCGGCGAGCGTCTTCGTCGCGATCGGTCCGCGAACCAGATGGTCCGGCGCGTTCCAGTACGGATTGTAGACGATGTAATACATCACGCTGGAGATCATCGGGGTCGGGCGCTCCTTCATCCCGACGATGACCTTCATCGAATCCACCGCCTGCCCGTTCTCGTACAAGTACAGCCGCTGCGATCCGGAATCGACGAGCACGAACCGCCCCTTGGACGGAATGGATCTGGCGCGTTCCAGGTTCAGGACCGCGCGCGGATCGGGATCGAGAGTGCCCGTCTGCTGCATCCGCGCCCACTCGGCGTCGCGGATCTTGGAATAGACCGGGTTCACTGCAGCAACGGACGAAAGGTGCGCTTCGAGCGAAGGTGCGCTCGAGGCCGCGAGGAGAATCTGGTCCGGACGGTTACCCTGCGGCTTCAGAACGTCGTACTGGTAGATCATGCCCGGGGTCGGACGCTTGATCGTCTGGACGTACAATACCCAGGTCGACGAAAGCATCTGCTCGGCCGCGGCCTTGTCAGCTGGGCTTCCGGTCGACGCCTGGCGAACCGCCTGCTCGACCTGGGCGGCAAGCTCCGGACCATTACCGAGACCATCGAGGCGAGCGCGACGAAGGATCTGCGTCAGCTGCGTTACCGCGACGGTCGGCGCCCCGTTCTTGAACCAGATCGGCTGAAGCTTGTACTGGTTATAGAGCGCAGCGACGGTCCCGGCGCTCGGAAGGCTGATCGACTGGACGCTCGCGGCGGCAGGAACAGCGCCCTGCTGCACGGCGAATGCGACTCCTGGAGCGGCAAGCGCAATTACGGACGCCAAAGCGATCGACTTGAAACGATGAATGCTCACGGTTGTCCCTCTACCCAGCTCTACCTGAACAATGCCCATACGGTCTGACAGGTTCAACCTAGGGTGTCCCCTAAGGGCTTCCAAGTTCCAGCTGTGTGGTCGGTGCCACAGTTTTGGCAAGGAAATCTGTTCGCGGCGCTCTCGGAGAGCCGCACCACGCCGGCTTGGGCTAGGCGCGCTTGCGGGATTTCCAGTAGTCGAAAGCCGCTTCAGCTTCGAGCGGCTTGGCGAAATAGAAGCCTTGACCGCTGGCACAGCCGAGCGTCGCGAGGGTCGTTGCAAGCTCGACTGTCTCGATACCCTCGGCGGTCGTGGACATGCCCAGCGCGTCGGCGAGGCTGAGGACGGCGCGAACGATTGCGACGCTGTCCGGATCGACCATCATTCCCGTCACGAAACTGCGATCGATCTTCAGAACGTCGATCGGCAGGCGCTGCAGATAAGCAAGGCTCGAATACCCAGTTCCGAAGTCATCCATCGCGACGGTCGCTTCAAGCGACTTCAGGGCGTCGAACACTCGGGTCGCGCGGGCGGGATCCTGGACGATCGAGCTCTCGGTCAACTCCAGAGTGATCCGGTCGCCGGTCAGGCCGCTGGCCTTCAGTGCGCTCGCGACGACGGCTGCAATGTCATCGCGAGCGACCTGAATGGCGGAGAGATTGACGCCGACGTAGAGCGGGAGGGGTCCACCGGCCGCCCGATCCCAATCGGCCAAAGTGTCGGCGGCCTTGTGCATCGCCCACCGCCCAAGCTGCAGGATGAGGCCGGATTCCTCGGCGACGGGGATGAATTCGGTCGGGCTGATCTCGCCGCGATCCTCATGCTCCCATCGGGCGAGCGCCTCGAAACCGGCAACCTCGCCGGATTTGAGATCGATCAGCGGCTGGTAGAAGAGCTTCAGCTGGTCCTTGTCGAGCGCGCGTCGAAGCTCGGTCTCGATCGAAAAGCGGCGGCGGGCCTCGCTGGCTTGTTGCGCTTCATAGATTTGCGGCTTGCCGACCTGCTTGGCCTGCTTGACTGCGAATTGGGCGTTTCGGAACAGTTCCTCGGCATCCTGTCCGCCGGTCATGAGCGCTAGGCCGATCGCGCATTCGACCCGGATCTCGAGGTCGGAAAGCTTGAACGGAGCGGCGAGCACTTCCTGAATACGCTCCGCAGCGGCCAGCGCGTCCGCCTTGCCCCTCCGAAGGGTTACGAGAACCCCGAATTCATTGCCGCCCGTGCGGGCAAGGACGTCCCCACCGCGAAGAGCGGACATCAGGCGACGGGCGAAGGTGATGAGCAGCTCATCGCCAGCAAGGCTGCCCATGCTCTCGTTGATTCGCGAGAAGCGCAGCATGTCGACCACCAGCACCGCGTGCTGGACGTCGCGGGTGTCGTCCTCGTCCAGCTGCTCGATCTTCTCGGTGAATGCGAGGCGGTTGGGCAGGCCGGTAAGGCTGTCGCGGAGCATCTCCGCCCGAAGCGTCCGCTCCGCCTGTGCTTCAACTGTTCGGTCGACAAGGCTGAGAAGGCAGCGGGGCATTGCGCCCTCGCCCTTCGGCAGCGGCGCCAGCTTCAGCCGGAAATAGCGGGCCGCGACGCCCTCGCCGTCACGGAAGTCCAGTTCTCCGGCGGCGCTCGACGTGTCGAAGAATTCCCGAAGGACTTCGGAAATCGGCCCTTCCTTCAGGCAGGCGGCATTGTCCCAGTTGAGTGCCGTGCAGGTCGACAGCTCGACGGTATCCTTGAACCGGTCATTGAACGAGAGGACTCTGGGCCCGTCTTCGGCGTTTCCGATAACGGCCGCGGCAATCGGTAGCGCGCCCAGCAAGGCCGCGTCATCAGCCGTCGCCAGGTGCGGCTTGGAACGGGATTTTTCCCCCTGCCGGACGGAATTAGTGTCCGGCAGACGGTTGACAGCAGCCTGCATGCCAATGCGTTTACGCCGGCTAGGTTAATTCGGAGTATCCGCCCAAGAGGGAAATCGGATTAACTTCGATTACTATTGCCGGTCAGCCGAACTTGTTCGAGCGAGGGAATCCGATCGGGGGCATTCGTCCTGCGGCCCCACGAGCGGCGCGCCAGGGAGTCAGGTCCGTTTCGGTCCTGATTCTGCCGCTTTCCCCGCCGAGCGCCCAGCTCAGCCCGTCGGATAGGCGGAATGCCACGGCGTCCGACAGTCCGCCGTCACGGTAACGCTGAAGCGTGACGCCCTGCCCCCGAGCGAGTTCGGGCAGCTCTCCTAGCGGGAAGACGATCATCTTGCGGTTCTCGCCGACTACGCCGACCGTGTCGGCGCCCTCGGGGACCAGCCGAACAATGGCGACACGTGCCCCCGAACGCAGGTTGACGAGCTGCTTGCCTTTGCGGGTTTCGGCGAGCGTTGCTTCTCCGCTCGTCAGGAAACCCTTGCCGTCGCTGGAAGCGACCAACAGCCTGGTGTCTGGACGGACCACCATCAGAGCCACGATTTCGACTTCAGCATCGAGGTCGATCGAGAGGCGCACCGGCTCGCCGAAGCCACGGCCGCCGGGAAGCTTGTCGCCGCCAAGCGTGTACACGCGGCCATTGGCGGCGAAGAGTGCAAGTCGATCTGTCGTCTGCGCGTGGAAGATGGTGTCGAGCGCATCGCCTTCGCGGAATTTCAATGTCTCCGCGTCGTCGAGAGCAACATGGCCCCGCATCGCGCGGATCCAGCCGCGCTGCGAAAGGATGACGGTGATCGGCTCCTTCTCGATCATCGCCGACCAGTCGATCTCGCGCGTCGCGGCGACCTCCTCGATGCGGGTGCGACGGTCGTCGCCGAACTGGTCCTTGATGGCGGCAAGGTCGCGCTTCATCCGAGTGCGTTGGCGGGCCGGGCTTTCGATCAGCTTCTGGAGATCTTCCCGTTCCTTCGCGAGCTTCTCGCGCTCGCGGCCGATTTCCATCTCCTCGAGCTTGCGCAAGCTGCGCAGGCGCATGTTGAGAATGGCTTCGGCCTGGCGGTCGGAGAGCTTGAACTCCTCCATCAGCACCGGCTTCGGCTCGTCCTCGCCGCGAATGATTTCAATCACCCGGTCGAGGTTGAGATAGGCGATCAGGAAGCCGTCGAGCAGCTCCAGCCGATCTTCGATCTTGCCGATCCGAACCTGCGATTTGCGGACGAGCACCTCGATCTGGAACTGAAGCCAGGCGGTCAGCGCCTCCCTGAGGCTCATCACCAGCGGGGTGCGGTTGGCGTCGAGGACGTTGAGGTTGAGCGGGAAGCGGACCTCGAGGTCGGTCAGGCGAAACAGGCTTTCGAGCAGCAGGTCCGGGTCGACGGTGCGAGCGCGCGGCTCGAGGATCAGGCGGATCTGCTCGTCGCTTTCGTCCTTCACGTCGGCGAGGATCGGCAGTTTCTTGTCGCCGATCAGGGCCGCGATCTGCTCGATCAATTTGCCCTTCTGGACGCCATACGGGATTTCGCTGACCAGCAGGTGCCAGCCGCCGCCCTTTTCCTTTTCGACCGAGATGCTGGCGCGCAGGCGGAAACTGCCGCGGCCGGTTGCATAGGCCTGCGCAATGCTTTCGCGGCTATCGACGAGGACTCCGCCGGTCGGGAAGTCGGGGCCGGATACGAAGTCCATAAGAGTCGAGTCTTCGGCCTTCGGATCGTCGATCAGGTGGGTGGCGGCCTCGATGAGTTCGGTAACATTGTGCGGCGGGATGCTCGTCGCCATGCCGACGGCGATTCCGCTGGCGCCGTTGGCGAGAAGGTTCGGAAACAGGCCGGGGAAGACTTCGGGTTCTTCCTCCTCGCCATTGTAGGTCGGGCGGAAGTCGACCGCGCCTTCGTCGATACCCGACATCAGCGCCATGGCGACCGGCGTCAGCTTGGCTTCAGTGTAGCGGTAGGCGGCGGCGTTATCGCCGTCGATGTTGCCGAAGTTCCCCTGCCCGTCGACGAGCGGGTAGCGAAGCGCGAAGTCCTGCGCGAGGCGGACCATGGCATCGTAGACGCTCTGATCGCCATGGGGGTGATACTTGCCGATGACGTCGCCGACGACCCGAGCGCTCTTCTTGTAGGCGCCGGCGGGATCGAGCCGAAGCAAGCGCATCGCCCACAACAGGCGCCGGTGAACCGGTTTCAGGCCATCACGGACGTCCGGCAGCGATCGCGCCGTGATGGTGGACAGTGCGTAGACGAGGTAACGCTCGGAGAGCGCGGCGTCAAAAGGCGTGTCGATGACGGTAGATTCGCTGGGATCCATGACCCACGCTTAGCAACGCAAGCGCCTGCTCGTCACCCGCCAAACGACGCCTTCGAACCGTCGTTCTTCCGACACTCTATCGGTTTGAATTTCCCCTAATTTCAGTGGTAAATGGGCGCGTGCCGGGGGGCGCTGGAATGCCGTCTTATCGAGTTTACTGCCTCGACGGGGCAGGAAAGGTCTGGGCTGCCGAGTGGATCGAGGCGGATGATGATGCCGCAGCGCTCGAAGCCGCGCGTCAATTCACCAAGGCCGTGCAATGCGAAGTGTGGCAGGGGCAGCGCGTGGTCGGCCGGGTCGCTCTCAGGCCAGACCAGGTAGAGGAAGACGAGGCCTAGCTATCCATCACGGCCGCGGGAACGGTGTCGTTGTCCGCGGTGTTCGGCCGCCCAGCCTCTTCCATGACCGCGAGAAGCCATTCGCGGAAGCGCTTGACCTTGGGAACCATCCGCCTCTCGGGTGGAAGGCAAAGCCAGTAGGCCCAGCCGCGAGCGGAAATGCTCTTCGGAAACGGAATGGCCAGGCGCCCAGCCGCCACATCGCCCTTCCACAGGAACGGCGTCAGGAGCGCGAAGCCCTGCCCCGCCATCGCCGCGTGGCCTTCGTTGGCCTGGTTGTCGAGGCGGACTCCCGGCCGCCGGAGAAGCTCCTCGTCGGCAGCGACGCCATTGTCGCAAAACCACTGCTGCCACCAGTCGTCGCCGGGATTGATCAAGTGCGCCTTCGGCATGTCGGACGGCTGCAGCCTGCGGCCGATCTTCCGCTCCTCGGCGGCGATGCACTCCGGGCTCGCCATCGGCGTGAACTGGGACTCGAAGAGCTTGTGGCATTCGAGGCCCGGCCAGTTCCCGGGACCCGCCCGGATCGCGATGTCCGCGTCTCCGGCCTTCACGTCGATGAGGTCGTTGCTAGTCGCCATCCGAACAGCAAGCTCGGGATGCGCCATCTGGAATGCGCCTAGTCGCCATGCCAGCCACGTGTTTGCGAACGTATGCGTCGTCGTGATTGTCAGGAGGCTTTCATCCTCCTCCCGCTGGGTCGCGAATGCCGCTTCGATTGAATCGAAGGCCTGGCTCAACGTCGGCAGCAGCCGGTGGCCGAGCGGCGTCAGCCGGGCCCGTCCCCGTTCCCGCACGAACAGCGGCGCACCCAGCCGCTCCTCAAGCGCCTTCACCTGATAGGATACCGCGGCCTGGGTCAGACCCAGCTCCGCTGCAGCAGCTGTAAAGCTCTCGTTTCGGGCAGCAGCCTCGAAAGCTCGAACGGCGGCGAGAGGTGGCAGGCGTCGCATGCAATTACATAAGCGAGATTTATGACCTTTGTCGAGGCTTTGATTGGCTCCGAAACGACCAAGAATATAGATGAATCCCAAGCCGCCGTCGGACCAAATGGGATCCTCTCCCCAGCCCCCGGAACCGGCGGCGGCGAAAACTGAGGAGGTAAGCATGGCTTATGGACTAGATCCGCGCCTGTTCCTCGAGAACGGGCCGGCGAACCAGGCCGCTGCAGCGCACGCGCGGAGTTCAAGCGACTCCTACCGTGCCTGGGCCGGGCTGGATGCAGAGCACCGCTTCGAACTGATCGAAAGGGCGCTCCGCAACGCAGCAAACGACCGCATCGGCATGCCGATCGCGCTCTGAAAACGACGAGGAAAGGATGATCACCATGATCGATGAGATCTTCGACCGTCAGTATCAGTCCGGACGTGCACAGCTGAATGCCGGAATCGACCATTTGTTCGGTTCGATCGGCCGCGAGCTCGGCAAGAGCATGGCAGCTGTCCATCGCTTCGAATGGAACGCTCCTTGGGCGAACTCCAAGAAGAGCACGAAGAAAGGCGCACGCCTGGCATGAGAACAGGCAGGTGCACCCCACGGGGGCGGTGACGAGAGCACGCACACCGCCCCCAATTTTCGTGCGGCTGTCAGCAACCTCCGCCCCTTTGGGCCCGGAGGTTTTTTTGCGCCTGGAGCAAAGACTCGCCTTTCGAACGACTTAGGTGCAACTAAGCTGTCGCATTTCATTAAGGGGGCTTAGGGCATGCGTCTTTCCGTCAAACTTGCTTTTCTTGCGTCCGCCTTTGTCGCGATCGCGCCGGCTGTTGCCGCAGATTACTCCAACGTTCCGCTGATCGAACGGACGAAGCTGTTCGGCAATCCGGTCAAGGCCAACGGCCGCATTTCTCCCGACGGGAAATGGATCAGTTACACCGCGCCCCGCGACGGCGTGCTGAACGTGTATGTCGCGCCGGTCGGCAATATCGACGATGCCAAGCCGCTCACCAACGAGCGTGAACGGCCGGTGCGATCCTACTTCTGGTCGCCGGATTCCAAGCAGATCCTGTTCATCCAGGACAAGGGCGGCGACGAGAACTTCCTCCTCTACGGAGTCGAGGTCGCGACGGGCAAGCAGACGACCCTGACCCCCTTCACCAAGACCCGGACCGAGGTCGTGGGCATTTCGAACCGCCACAAGGACCGCATCCTCGTCGGGGTGAACAATCGCGATGCGAAGTGGCACGACGTCTACAGCCTCAGCCTCAAGACCGGAAAGCTGACGCTGGTGCAGCGGAACGATGGCTACGCGGGCTTCCTCCCCGACAACGACCTGAAGCTGCGGATGGCGCTCAAGTCGCGGGACGATGGCGGTACCGATTACTACCGGATCACCAACGGCAAGATCGAGGCGAAGCCCTTTGCGAGCATCGGGCTCGAAGACTCGCTGACGACCGCTCCAGCCGGCTTCAACGCCGACAATTCGATCCTGTACTGGATCGACAGCCGAGGCCGGAACACGGCGGCGCTTCTCGCCCAGGATGTGGCTTCGGGGCAGACGAAGGTGGTCGCGGAGAGCGACAAGGCCGACATCAGCGGTACGCTCACGAACCCGAAGACGCTTCAGGTCGAAGCTTTTCAGGCCGAGTATCTGAAGCCGGAGTGGACCTCTCTCGACAAGGACATTGGCGCGACGCTCGACTGGCTGAAGTACAAGCTCGGCGCATCGCCGATCGTGCAGGCGAGGACCGA
>JBKPKZ010000160.1:0-23362 GCA_046731355.1 Pseudomonadota bacterium
CCGAAGACGCTCGGCCGAATCATGAACGTCATCGGCGAGCCAATCGACGAGCGTGGCCCGATCGGCAGCGACATGACCGCGCCGATCCACGCGCCGGCTCCGGAGTTCGTCGACCAGTCGACCGAGGCCAGCATCCTCGTGACCGGAATCAAGGTCATCGACCTGCTCGCCCCTTACGCGAAGGGCGGCAAGATCGGACTGTTCGGCGGCGCCGGCGTCGGCAAGACCGTTCTGATCCAGGAACTGATCAACAACATCGCGAAGGGCCATGGCGGCACCTCGGTGTTCGCCGGCGTCGGCGAGCGTACTCGCGAGGGCAACGACCTCTATCACGAGTTCCTCGAGGCGGGCGTTATCGCCAAGGACAAGGACGGCAATGCGATCGCCGAAGGCTCCAAGGTGGCGCTGGTGTTCGGCCAGATGAACGAGCCACCCGGAGCCCGCGCCCGCGTCGCTCTCTCGGGCCTCACGCAAGCCGAGTATTTCCGCGACGTCGAGGGCCAGGATGTGCTCTTCTTCATCGACAATATTTTCCGCTTCACCCAGGCGGGTTCGGAAGTGTCGGCGCTCCTCGGCCGTATTCCTTCGGCCGTGGGCTACCAGCCGACCCTGGCGACCGACATGGGCACCCTCCAGGAGCGCATCACGTCGACCAACAAGGGCTCGATCACCTCGGTGCAGGCCATCTATGTTCCGGCCGACGACTTGACCGACCCGGCGCCGGCGACCTCGTTCGCCCACCTGGACGCAACGACCGTGCTTTCGCGCGCGATTTCGGAGCTCGGCATCTACCCGGCCGTCGACCCGCTCGACTCCACCTCGCGCGTTCTGACGCCGACTGTCGTGGGTCAGGAGCATTATGAAGTCGCTCGTGCGGTCCAGGAGACTCTGCAGCGCTACAAGAGCCTGCAGGACATCATCGCGATTCTGGGCATGGACGAGCTTTCGGAAGAGGATAAGTTGGTCGTCAGCCGCGCCCGCAAGATCCAGCGCTTCCTCTCGCAGCCGTTCCACGTCGCCGAGGTGTTCACCAACATCCCGGGCAAGTTCGTGCAGATCGAAGACACAGTGAAGTCGTTCAAGGCGGTCGTCGACGGCGAGTACGATCACCTCCCCGAAGCGGCCTTCTACATGGTCGGCGGCATCGAAGAGGCGGTTGCCAAGGCCGAGAAGCTGGCTCAGGAAGCCTAAGCCAGGAATGGCCGACCGGCTCAGCCTCGAGGATTGCGTCAACGAGACGTGCCCATGGTCGGGCGAGCCGGTCAGCGCCGACAGCCTGACGCTCTACAAGGGCGAGGTCGTCGGTTTCTGCAACACCGGCTGTCGCGACAAGTTCGAGAAGGCAGCAAGCGCGTTCGACGCGGCGATTGAAGGTAAGGAATAATGGCCGATCTCAAGTTCGAGCTCGTCACTCCGGAACGCCTGGTGATGTCCGACGACGTCTACATGGTCGTCGTTCCTGGCACCGAAGGCGAGTCCGGCATCCTGGCGGGTCATGCGCCCTACATGACGACGCTTCGCGACGGTGAGCTTGCCATTTACCGTACCGCCAACGGTGAGCCCGAGCGCATTCCAGTGACCGGCGGCTTCGCCGAAGTCAGCGAGAGCGGCCTCACCGTCCTCGCGGAGAGCGCGGGCGCCTAATCCATTTTCGGGTGATAGCGCCAGCGCTTGGCGTTGCTCCCGTCCATCAGTGACACCTCGGCAAGCAGGTCCCTGCCCTCGCGCCAGTAGCGGATGCGCTGCGGGTAATCATGGCTTTGGTTGACGAAAGTGACGCCCTTCTCAGAGCTTGGCACCCATGCGAACGAAGTGCGGTTCTGCCCGCCGGGAGCTCCATAGAAGGTCATTTTCGGAACTGCCGGGTCGTCCGTGTCGACAATCTCGATCTGAGTGAATTCAAAGGATTCGAGCCGTTCTCCCGAGCCGCTTCGGCCGCTGCCCATCATGATTCCGGCGCGCGGATCGTTCCAGCACTCCTCGGCCCAGCTGTCGCCGGATTCCTGCTCCCAGCAGCCGGCCAGCCATACCGGAAGCACCGGCTGAGCCGTCGGATTCGCCAATAATGCGGTCAAGATTAGCCACATCGCTAACACCCCCTTCATCCTCGGCCAACCTAGGAGCGGTTAGCTATTTCTAAAAGTTTGGGTCCTATTCACCATTCCCATACCTCGGCGGAACCGTAGGAAACGGAATAGAATGAACGCATTCGGCAAACGCGGCGGCTTGGGCGGCAGCAGTGGTGGGCGCCCGCAGTTCGGTGTCGCCAAACCGATGAAGTCCTCGGGCGGCGCTGCCTCGGCGGCTTCCGCGCCGGACGATGCGGACCAATTCCCGCCCGTCAGCGACCTGACCGAGAGCCTCGATGGAAGCGTGCAGGAGCCGGCCCAGGGCGCAATGGCGGCGATGGACCGCCTAAACAGCCGTCAGAACGCCAGCGGAGACGCCGCAAGCAGCAAGTCCGAAGGTTTCGAAGCTTCCGTCCACCGGATCAAGGAACAGGTGCTCCCGCGCCTCCTGGAACGCGTCGACCCGGAGGCGGCAGCGACGCTCAGCAAGGACGAACTCGCCGAAGAATTCCGCCCGATCATCAGCGAGGTGCTCGCCGAGCTGAAGATCACGCTCAACCGCCGCGAGCAATTCGCTCTCGAAAAGGTTCTGGTCGACGAGCTTCTCGGCCTCGGGCCCCTCGAGGAGCTGCTGGCCGACCCGGCCATCAGCGACATCATGGTCAACGGACCGGACCAGACCTTCGTCGAGCGCAAGGGTAAACTGGAGCTGGCCCAAATCCAGTTCCGCGACGAAGAGCATTTGTTCCAGATCGCCCAGCGCATCGTGAACAAGGTCGGCCGCCGCGTCGATCAGACGACGCCGCTCGCCGACGCCCGCCTCCAGGACGGCAGCCGCGTCAACGTCATCATTCCGCCGCTGTCGCTTCGCGGCACGGCCATCTCAATTCGTAAGTTCTCCGAGAAGCCAATCACTCTCGACATGATGAAGGGCTTCGGCTCGATGTCGGAGAAGATGGCGACGGTACTGAAGATCGCCGGCGCATCGCGAATGAACGTCGTTATCTCGGGCGGTACCGGTTCCGGTAAGACGACCATGCTCAACGCCCTGTCGAAGATGATCGACCCGGGCGAGCGTGTGATCACCATCGAAGACGCCGCCGAGCTTCGTCTCCAGCAGCCGCACTGGCTGCCGCTGGAAACCCGTCCGGCCAACCTCGAAGGGCAAGGCGCGATCACCATTCGCGATCTCGTAATCAACGCTTTGCGTATGCGTCCTGACCGCATCATCCTCGGTGAGATTCGCGGCAGCGAGTGTTTCGACCTTCTCGCTGCCATGAACACGGGTCACGACGGCTCGATGGCAACGCTCCACTCCAACAGCCCGCGCGAATGCCTGGCTCGTATGGAAAACATGGTCATGATGTCGGACATCAAGATCCCGAAAGAGGCCATTTCGCGCCAGATCGCTGACTCGGTCGATCTGATCGTGCAGGTGAAGCGTCTCCGCGATGGTTCGCGCCGTACGACCAACATCACCGAAGTGATTGGTATGGAAGGCGACGTGATCGTCACCCAGGAACTGTTCAAGTTCGAGTATATGGACGAGACTCCGGAAGGGAAAATCATCGGCGAATATCGCTCGATGGGCCTTCGTCCGTACACGCTTGAAAAGGCGAAGCAGTTCGGCTTCGACCAGCCCTATCTCGAGGCCTGCCTCTAAGGCATCGTCTTTCGCTTATCGCTGTGCAACCTTGCGGCGGTTCTGTTCAGGAGCCGCCGAATGCGTCTGTCCCTTGCACTTGCACTCCTCGCCTTGGGAATCTCAGTGTCCGCGGAGGCCAGGAAGGCGCCTCCCCCGCCGCAGGCTGTCGAAGGACAAACGGTCCAGCCGCCGGTTGCCGAGGGGGGCTTTCCCTACCTGCTCTTCATTCCGAAGGGCTATAACGAAAGCGGAAGCGACCATTGGCCGCTGGTGATCTTCCTCCACGGCTCCGGGGAGCGCGGGACCGACATCAACGTCGTTAAGAAGCATGGGCCGCCGATGCTGGTGGAGAAGAACCCGGCCTTCCCGTTCATCGTCATCTCGCCGCAGCTTCCGGAGCAGTCGGCGACGGTCGGCCAGTACTGGCCCGTCCCGCCGCTCGAAGCGATCCTCGAACATGCGCTCAAGACCCTTCGCGTTGATCCTTCGCGAGTCTATTTGACGGGCCTTAGCCTCGGCGGCATTGCGACTTGGGATTGGGGCACCACGCATCCCGAGCATTTCGCCGCGCTCGCACCAGTCGCCGCGTTCGGAGATCCCACCAAGGCATGCAAGGCCAAGGACGTTCCCGTCTGGGCCTTTCACGGTGATCATGATGACGCCGTCGACACACGTGGCGATTTTGAAATGGTCGATGCACTGAAGAAATGTGGCGCGGCTCCTCGCCTCACCATCTACCCGAACACGGACCACTGGTCCTGGGTGCCAGCCTACAACGACCCGGCGCTATGGATGTGGCTGCTTGAGCAGCGGAAGGCGCTTCCTTCGAAGCCAGAGGAGAAACGCGGCAAATAGCTCAGATCACGGGAGCGAATTGCTCTTCTGGAACCGGTTTAGCCGTGGTCGTTGCTTCGGCTTCGTCCCACATCTGCCGAACGTGGCGGGACAAAGCCTGCTTCACGTGGGCGATCTGACCTTCCGAGATGTGCCGCGACATCACCCGGAACACCGACCGGATCGCGTCCTCGGGATCGACCGGTCGGGCGTCTGACAACCACTCGGTCACTTCCTTTACGAACTCATCGCGGCTGCGGCACTCCGAAGGCATCTTCGAAGGCTCGAACTGATCGTAATAGACGCCCCGAACCAGCAGCGGCAGCTGGGCGCCGAGATGGGCCGCCAGGTTGATGCTCAGCCGGTCGCGGAGTTTATGCAGGACGGTCGAGAGCACCTTCCAGGCGACCTGCTTGTCGGACCCGAGATCGGTCATGATCTCCTTCAGCCAGACGTGGGTTGTTTCGAGTGTCTTGTCGAACACTTCGAGGCCGTTTGCGCTCATGGCCCGTCTCCTTCCGCGCGAATGTGAATGACGCCACTCAGGCAACGAGGGGTAAAGCGCGCCGTTCCGCGACTCGGCGCATCGGCACGCCACCTCGCGTCAGAATTAAACTGTTGTTTTCAGGAAGAAAATATTGGGCGTGAAATGGATGCGAGTAAGCCGGTGGCAAGCCATAGTCTCTTCCTATCAGCTCCACTCGCAGAGCGATTTGAGCCGGTCAGCGAAAATGGGGTGCCCTTCGCAGCGCTTGTTGCGGAAGGTGGCTGCGCGATGACTTGGGGAAGTCGCGCAGTGGAGCCGCCTTATGAGCCGGATGGAAAGCAAATCGGTTTGGACCCGATTTGGCCGAGAGGACCACAAGGAGAATGAGAGCCGCCTGGTGCGCTCGCCGACCAGGCGGACGACGCCGACAGCGAATGGGCTCCAGCTGAAGCCCGGGCTCTACTGATCAGACGCCGAGAGCGGCCAAGGTCGTCTTCTTGTAGGACCGGCTGACGGCTACCTCCGCTCCGTCGACCAGGCGGAGCCTCACGGCGCCGAAATCGGACCGCTCCAGCCCCACCACCGAACGGATGCAGACGATCGCGCTTCGGTGAACGCGAAGGAATCTCTGCGGATCGAGGCGTGATTCCAGATCGCGCAAACTGTCGTGAATGAGGTGATTCCGGTCGGAGTGAATAACGACATAATCACCCTCGGCCTCGAACCAGTGAACGTCGTTCACGGGGACGCGGATCACGTGGCCGCGCGAGCTGACCCAGAGGAATTCGTCATAGGCGGGCTTGTCGCGAGCGGCCTCTTCAAGCTGCAGAGCGACCAAGGCATCTCTTAGCTCGGCGATGCGCTGGCTCGCGTCGCGGGTCTCGAGCGCCTGCTGCGCCCGCTCGATCGCGATCCGAAGCCGGTCCTCGTCCAGCGGCTTCAGCAGATAGTCGACCGCACCCTCGCGGAAGGCCTCGACGGCGAAGCTGTCGTAGGCAGTAATGAAGATCACAGCCGGCGGAGAAGGATGGTCGAGCGCTTCCACCAGCTGTAGTCCGGACAATTCCGGCATTCGAATGTCGAGGAGGACGATGTCCGGCGAAAGTGCGTTAATCAGCTCGAGCGCTTGTTCTCCGTCGGTTGCCGAACCGACGATCTCCACCTGCGACATCGAGTCCAGCGCGATTTGAAGGCGCCGAAGAGCCAAGGGCTCGTCGTCCGCGATGACGATGCGCAGGGTCAAGCGGCGGACCTTCGCAAGGGCATTGCTAGGTCCACCCTGAATCCATGCGGCTGCTGCGGTCCCCCCGCAAAACCGAATCGGTCACCGAACCGGCTCGCCAGCCGCTGACGAACATTGTCGAGACCGATGCCCGTACCCGGCTGGCTCTTACCGTTCGCCTTTCCGTCGTCGGTCACGACGAGCTTCAACATCCCGTCCGCCTCGCTTGCGCCGATCCGTATCGTGGTTCGCTCGGTGTTTGGAGCGACGGCATATTTGACCGAATTCTCCACGATAGGCTGGAGGATGAAGCTGGGAACCAGTGCTCCCCGAAGCTCGTCTGGAATGTCGACCTCGACCGAAAGCCGGTCGGGAAAGCGGAGCTGCTCGATATCAAGATACAGCCGCTGGTGCTCGACCTCCTGGTCCAGCGCGATGTCGTCGAGCGGATCGCCCGCCAATCCCTGGCGAAGAAATCCAGACAGCTTCCGGAGCATCAGTTCCGCGAGGCGCGAATTGCCGTCGAGCACCAGCGCTGCAACCGAGTTCAACGTGTTGAACAGGAAGTGCGGATTGAGCTGATAACGAAGTGCCCGCATCTGCGCCTGATGCGCAAGAGCCTGAGCCTCGGCCCGAAGGCGCTGCTCACGCCGTACCCGAAGGCTGTAACGAAGCGCGAGAATACAGGCTGACCATCCGAAGTAGACCCAAAGCCAGTAGGTTCCGAGCCCGACCCATTCCCGGATCATCGGACCTTCGCTCGACGCCTCCGGAGAAACCAGAATACGTGTGTAATAGGTTCCCAGGACATGCAGGACCGCAGCCGGAAAGCCCATCAATCCGGCGATGAGCAACTGGGTAGTGAAACGGGAATCGCGGAAGCGTTCCAGGATGAAATAGACGACCGAGCAGATGGCGATGCCCATCAAGGTCCAGCCGATCCGGATCATCGCGCTCTTGAAAAGGTCCGGCATCCCCAGGGCGGCGTCGCGGCTGGTGAGGATCAGATAATGGATCGTCCAGATCGCAACGGTGAGCGCCAGCGCCTCGCGTCGGAACGAGCGCGTCTCACGGCTCTCGATAATATCTGAATCCGTCATTTCACGCCTTCCCCGTCGACGCGCATTTGGTAAGTGCGTTTCGGACTAGTGTATAGGGCTGATCGAACAGTTTCGAAGCGGGCCGCTTGCCGGTGCCAAAGCCCATCTCTATCACCCCGGCAACGCAGTCTCCATGATGAGCGAGTGACGTGCCAAGCGGCAAGAACGACCTGACCGACAACGAAGGCACCCTGCTCTCGCTGGTGCTTCGCATTCAACCGACCACTTCGTACCAAATCATCAAGATCTACTCGGACTCGCCGGTCAGCAATTTCAACACGAGCAAGGGCAAGATCTATCCGCTCATCAACCGGCTCGAGCAGGCCGGGCTGATCTCCAAGCGGCGCATCGACAGCGATCGCAGGGGCACCGAGGAGCTTCGATGCACGGCGGCCGGCAAGCAGGCGGTGAAGGACTGGATCCTGAAGATCCGCGCCGAGCACCTGCTTCTGGACGATCCGCTGCGGACGAAAGTGCAGTCGTTCGATCTGCTGACCCCCGAAGAACGAGCGCAATGGATTCTCGACGTGAAAGAGGATCTGCATCGCAAACTCGAAGACGTTGAGGAATATGGCCGCGGGGTCGAGGTCCCGTTCAAGGAATTCGTCCACGACAATGCGGTGCGCTCGCTTCGGGCAAGGATCGATTGGCTCGACCGAATGTACATCTATCTGAGGAAATCCGAGGCCGCCTAGGGCCTCGCCTCCCACCCCACATCAGCTCTGAAAAGGCGAGCCCGCCGGAAAGGGGTTTCCGGCGGGCCCTTGCCAGTGACGTGCTCACCGGCCCCGGCCAAAGCTGCTTATGCTCCCATTAGGCCGAGCTTGTTTGCCTCAACCGCGCTCTGGCGCCGGCGGCGGCGGCGGAGGCGGAGGCGGCGGAGCCGGGCAGGCCTCGGTCGCCAGGATCACCGATCCGTCCGGGCACGTCTGCGTCGCAGGCGGCGGCGGGGGCGGAGGTGGCGGAGGCGGCGGCGGTGCAACCGGAGCCGGAGCCGGCTTCGGCGGCAGGAAGTCGATCGTCGCGCCGACCCAGAGCAGGCGGCCGAGCGCGTCCCAGGTGCCCGGATAGGTGTTGCCGTTGCACGGTCCATTCGGACAGAGGTTCGTGCCACCCACGTTAGCATTGCCCCCCGTGACCAAGGGTGGATCATTGTCGGTCAGATTGTTCACACCAGCCCGCAGATTGACCCGGTCCCAAAGCGTGTAGGTCGCAGAAAGATCGAGATAGTTCTGTGCCTTGATGTGCAGGCCCGGCTCGAACAAATTGTCGCTGTGGACGGTGTTGCTCTCGTCCAGCGTCTCCGCCTTGACCTTGCCGACATGGCGCCACTGCAACGAGAGGCCGAGGCCGAAGTTCGACGTCCAGGTCGTGCGGAGCTTGTGCCTCCACGTTGGGATCGGAGCCGAAGCGGCGACCACGCCGCCCGAGCAGACCGATCCGTAGCGGCCCTTACAGGAATAGGGTTGCGACAGGCCGTTCTCCACGTCGTACTTGTCCATGTACGTGCCGACGAAGCTCCACCCCAGCTTGCCGAGGTTGAACAGCGGGTGCGAGTAGGACGCGTTCACGTCGAGACCCGCTTCCGTGATCGTCGCCGTGTTGACCGGCGTGTCGATCACGAAGCCGTTCGGAGTCAGCCAGATCGACCCAGCCGGGTCGCGCTGGATGAGGGCGCAAGCCGGGGATTCGAACGTCGCCGTCGAGTCACCAACGCAGGTGTTGATGATCGCGTCGGCGCCGTAGCCCTGGATCGCGTTCTCGAGCTTGATGTTCCACCAGTCGACCGTGAGCGCAAGCCTCGGGATGAAGCTCGGCTGCAGGACCGCACCTACAGTCCAGGTCGTGCCTTTCTCCGGACGAAGATCGGGGTTGCCGCCAAGCCTGCCATTGTACTGGCCAGCCGGATTTGCCGATGGCGACTGGCCGACGACCAAGCCCTGGTAGAGGCAACCGAAGTCGGTCGCAGTGATGACCTTGGCGCACGGATCGTTGGCGCCGTCGAGGCCGACGAACTGCGGAGCGAATAGCTCCTGGATGTTCGGAGCGCGAACAGCACGGTTGTACGAACCGCGCAGCCGAACGTCACGGATCGGAGCGAATTCCGCCGAGATCTTGTACGTATCCGTGTCGTAGCCGTTGCCATTGCTAACGTCGTACCACGACTTCCGGTAACCGAGGTTGATCGAGAACTCCTCGATCCCCTGGTTCTGGATGATCGGGATCTGCGCCTCGCCGAACACGTCCCAGACGCGGAAATTGCCGCTGACCGGAAGCGTCGGAGCGCCCTGTCCCGTCAGGTCACCCGTCTGGAACGACGTGTCCGGATTGAGCTCGAGCGATTCACGCCGATACTCGACACCGGCGTTGATCGCCACGCCATCCTCGGCCCAAGGGGTCTTGATGCCCGCGTCGCCGAGCAAGCCCGTGAAGTTCACGTTGCCGATCTGCTCCGAGGTGATGCCCTGGATCACTCCGAAGACGTTCAGGTAATTGACCGCAGCAGCAGATGGTCCCGCACCGAACGGATCGTACGGGATGCAGGTCGGGTCCGACTGGTCGAGCACCGAGCGGCAAACAATGTTTGAACCCGGCGTCCCAACTGGAACGACCACGCCGTTGGCGTCGACGTTCACAGCATTGAGGGCGCGCAGCAGCCGCGTGATCGAGAACTCGTTTTTGTAGACCTGCGTGTAGTTCGTCCGGCCGTACTGGAAGTAGGCGTCGTACGAGAAGATGTTCGATAGGTCTCCGCGCGTTCCGAGTACTCCGCGCCAGCTCTGGTGGCGCAGGTCGGAGATACGTGGCCCGCCTTCCGTGTTGCGGCGAAGCAGCTGGAAGAAGGCGTTGTTATAGGTGTTGCCGCGCGCGTCGAAGAAGGTGATCGGCGGAGCGCCCGGTCCCGGCGTGCCTCCCGTGCCGTCATTGAAGGGCGCGCCCTCGGCCACCGGGAAGTTGCCGAGGAAGCCGACGATCAGGTTCTCCGGATTGCCGCAGATCACGTTGAACTGTTGTGCCGACATCAGCGGGTTGTCACAGTTGATCGAGAGCGTGTTGCCGAAGTCACCCGATGGAGCGATCTGCGCCAGCGTCCGGTCATCCATGAACATGAATTCGAGATAGGGCTTGATCGCCGGGCTGATCTCATAGTCCGCGAATGCACCGGCAATGTACCGCTCGTCAGGCCGCTGATAGTAGTTCAGCGGCGCGAAGTTGAAGAGGTTGCCGCCGCCGACAGCGATCGATCCGGGGCCGAGAGCGGCAAGCGTCGATGTCCCGTCGCTGAAGATGACTGCCGTGCCCGGATTGGCCGTAGCCGAGCCGCCGCACTGCGGGTTGCCCGCGGCCGTGTTCTGCAGAACGCAGGCGGAATAGTCGCGGTCGCGCTGAAGCACTGGCTTCACGTTGCGATAGCCGAAGTAGGCTACGGCATGACCGCGACCGTCATCGAAACCGGCCCCGATCGTAATCGTGCCGTCGATCGACCGTCCATCGGTCGTGCTGCCGGTCGGAAGCGGATATTCATCCGGTGCAATGGGGCGACGGTTTGGCGCGTTGATGAGGTCGGCAATGTTGAGGCCGTCCCCGGGGCTCCGTCCTGCGCATGGGCCGCCCGCACCGGTGACACAATTGCCAACGAAGGGGTTGTCCTGGTTGTGCTGCCAGATGCTCCAGTTGCCGTCGAAGCGGATACCTTCGAAATTGGTATCCATGATGAAGTTGACGACACCTGCGACCGCGTCCGCACCGTATACGGACGATGCGCCCCCCGTCAGGACCTCCGCCCGCTTGATCAGCGCGGCTGGAATGACGTTCAAGTCTGCTGCACCGCTTCCGGCGCCGGCAGTATTCGGGTCGCCCGGCATGAGGCGGCGGCTGTTGACGAGAACCAGCGATCGCTTCGCACCGAGGTAGCGAAGGTCGACATCGGCGGTACCGCTCGCGCCGTTGGAAACACCAGACGCCTGCGCGGCACCGACCGACGGCAACTGATTGAGAACATCCTCGATCCTGGTCGAGCCGGACAGCTTCACGTCCTGGTCGGAAACGACCGTGACCGGCGCCGCCGATTCGAGGTTCGGCTGCGGAATGCGCGAACCAGTGACAATGATATCCTGCCCGCCCTGGACGTCCTCGCCCTCCGACGAGACGGATGGAGGAGGAGCCGCTTCGACCGGCCCGGTGGGCTGCGAAGCGGCTGGATCGGCCGCTTGCGTATCCTGTGCAAGCGCCGGAGTTGTCAGCGCGGATGTGCCAACCAGCAAGGTCGACGCGAGCAGGTTTTGACGGAAGCTCATCTTCATTTTTGGTCCCCTAGGTTTGTCGTTCACTGCACGATCAGAAGATTTTCGCTTGAGCATTGATGAAGAAGGTTCGGCCTCTGAAGTCCCAGGCGGACTGCAGCGGGATGTTCGCGATCGTGTTCACGAACGGATCCTCGGCGGTGATCTTTGGCGGCTTCTTGTCGAAGAGGTTCCGAATGCCGGCGGTCAGGCTGTACCGGTCGTTCGGTTCGAACCGCAGCGAGAAAGTGTGCAGCCAATAGTCCTTGACCGAAAAGTCATAGACTGCGGGATCGAAGCCCAGGCTTTCGGTGAACGGCGTGTCGTCGGTCTTGCCGATAAACTCGACGCCCCAGCGCGCGTACCACGGGCCCCAATCATAGCCGACATGTCCCGTCCCGGCCCATTTCGGATTGCCGATTGAGCCGGCGAAGTCCGTGCCCGGAGTTTCCGGATCGGGCTGAAAGAACTGGTCGAAGATGCGGACCGCGGAAGCGCCGATGTCGAGCTTGCCCGGCCCCAGCTCGCGATCATACCGAAGCGTGAAATCGAGCCCTCGAACGACGTTGGTCGCGATGTTGACGTAGGTCTGGGTGACCGAGAGAGCCCCGGTGCCTGGACCCGTATAGGGAGCGCGGACAACGAACTGGCAGTATTCCGGGTGGGTCCCGTCGTAACACCCGTTCATCAACGCGCCGGCAGCGAGAAGCGTGACTCCGTCGTTCACCTCGATCCGGAAGTAGTCGATCGCCAGCGACAGATTTCCGAACGCTGGACCAAGGGTCGGCTGAAGCACGGTGCCGACGGTCAGGTTCTTCGACGTCTCCGCTTCGAGGCCGGATTCCGCGCCGCCCCGCTGGATGACGGTGACCCCGTTATTCTGAATGAAGTTCGGAGGAAGTCCGTCGGCCGTGCAATTCGCGATGACAGTCGGGTTGGTGACGTCGAACAGGTTGTTGCAAGGGTCGGTGGTGTTTGCCGCGAACCCGGTCGTGGAACCGAGGAACTGCTCGAACAGAGCGGGAGCACGATAAGATGTTCCGTAGCTTCCACGGAACGAAAGCCAGCGCGTCGGGGAATAGATGCCGCCGATCTTGTAGGTCGTGTCCGAACCGTAGGAGTGATAATCCGTGTAGCGGCCCGAGACGTTGAATGTCAGTTCCTCGGCAAACGGAACGTTGCGCAGGATTGGGAACTCGAGCTCGGTGAACGCCTCCCAAACATGGTCGGAGCCGCGCGTGATCGGCGACGTCGTGAAATTGTAGAGATTGCCGCGGATGCTGTCGTCCGAAGGCACGTCGTTGATGCTGGACTTGCGATATTCGAAGCCGACTACCGCCTGGGCGTTGCCGCCTGGCAGGCGGAACAAAGGTCCATCGAACGTCGCGTTGAAGGTCGATTCCCGGAACTGAGTGTGGCCGACGGCATCCGTCGTCACGTAGTCGAACCAGGCCGGAGCGACCTGACGGAAACGCCCGGCAATTACGTCCGGAGTTAGAATCGGCGCTGCGACGCAACCGCCGGTCGGATCCGTGCAACGAAAAGTTCCGTCTCCGTTGGCGGTAACTGCAAGGCTCTGCGCCAGCTTGTCGGCGAGAATGACTTCCGTGCTGTAAGTGCCGTCCGACCAGCTCTTCGCCGCATAGAGGTCGTAACGCCACGACTGCAGGAACGGCAGGTCGCCGCGGAAGCCGCCTGAGAGCTTCACAAAGTCCTGCGTCTGGTGATTATCGTAGATGCCATAATCGGCGAACACGCGGACCCGGATCGCACCGCTGACCGGCCGCGGATTGAAGCCGAGCCCGGCCGCGACGAGCGGGCTGTTCGGGGCATAGTCCAGGGTAAATTGCCGTTGCCCGTTCTGCTGCGACTTGCGGCGTGTGACCAGGAGCTCGCCGTAGATCTGGCCGTCGCCGAAGAAGCCGGTGTCGTATGCCGCTGACAGGTAGCCGGTGTAGTTGCGTGTCGGGGAAATCACGTCGGTGTGGAGCAGCGAAGGCGAGGACGTGTCGCGGAGATTGACGCTGCTTCCGAACCCGGCGGGCTGATTGCCCGGCGTATTGGGGTCGGCATCGAAGCTGTAGATCAGGCCGCCGACGCACTCGAAGCCCGGAAGAGTGCCCGCGTTATTCGTCGCGTTCGGCCGCCACCGGTTACAATAGAGATAATAGCCCGGGGGATTGGCCTCGAACCCGGGAGCAAGGTCGGCACCCGGATTGTCGAGGAAATAGAAGCCCGTGCCGATCGTGTTGAGCGTCACTCCGCCCTCTTCGATCGGAAAGCACTTGTCGGTGTCGTTGAGGCCGAGCGGGCTGCGGCGGAGCTGCTGCGGGCAGCGGGTCCAGGGAAGGTCGCCGAGGGTGATGCGGTTACGGTCGTAGAACTCAATCGACCCGAGGACGGACCAACGCTCGCCGGACGCGCCAGCAGTGAGCGAGTAGCGCTGGGACGTGCCCGCTCCGACCTCGGGAGCGGTGATGTCTGCTTCGACGGCGAGGCCGTTGAACTTGCTGAGCGTCACGATGTTGACGACGCCGGCGACGGCATCCGAACCGTAAATCGACGATGCACCGGTGTTCAGGACCTCGATGCGGTCCAAGATGGACGTCGGAAGCACGTTCAGGTCGGTCGCTCCGACAGACCCGCGCGTACCGGCCGGAGCGATGCGGCGGCCGTTGAGGAGGATCAGGGTGCGGGTCGGACCGAGGCCGCGAAGTCCCAGTGTGTTGACGCCTGGACCACCCTCGACGACGAGACCGCCGAACGTGTCGGTGATCTGCCCCGTGCCGCCGGTGACGCCGACGCTCTGAAGGACTTCGGCCGTAGAGTTGAAGCCGGCGTCGACTGCAGCGTCGCGGGTGATGATGGTGACAGGGTCGGCGCTGTTGAAGCGGTCGCGGCGGATGCGCGAACCGACGACGACGACGCCCTGGTCTTCAGAGGTCGTTGCGACCGCGCCCTGCGAAATCGCTTCGCCGGCAGGGGTGTCGGCGGGAGGACAATTGGTGTTGGGATCGCGCTGGTCGGCGGGAGCCTGACACGGGTCACCCCCCGGCAGGGTCAGCGCCGGAGTCTGCGCGTTCGCGGGCGCCGCGGGAGACAAGCCAAACAGCGCCGCTGCCGAAACAGAAGACAAGGCCAAAGACTTGGAATTTCGCATAACCCCGTTCCCCGAAACCTACTCGTTCCGGTACCTGTAGTGCGAAACAGACCATTAAAGAGAAGGCAATTTTTAGTACGATACGTACTTTCTGCCGACCTGTGGCATGTTCGACACAGATTTTGCCCGCCTGATCCTGGAGCTAGCGAAGAGCGCCCGGGGGCGGTTCAGGCCGCGATGTTCAGTCCGCTGGGTCCCCTCGAGCGGCCTGCGTTCACCTGGATCATGATCCCGGATCCGCTTTCCCGGAGGGCCCTGACCGCTTCCTCGACAACCTGCAGCAGCGAGCCGTCGAAATAATCCCGCGCGATCTGCTGGAGAGCCCGTGCCCTGACGATCTCGGGAGTGATCGCCGGCGTGTAGAGGTAGGGGATTCGCCGATCGCTCGTGACATGCGATCCGTTGAGCTTGTGCCTGCAGAGAATCCCCTTGCAGCAAAGCCGCTGAAGCATCGCGCGCAAGGCGCTGTTCGACAGTTTCCGCGGAAGCCTCGCCTCGAGCAGCTTGGCGGTCATCCCGCCCTCCAGGTAGACGATGATCGCGAGTTCCCGCTCGCAGCGGGGGAGGTTCAGGACCTGCGGTGGAAGTGGTCCGATCTCATGACCCTGCATTGGCCCTTGGCGTTCACGCACGGCAAAGCTCCCGCTTCATCTGCCTGAAATCTTAGTACTAATCGTACTATAGTCAATACGAGGCTGGAAGCCGCCGCGTGAGCCGGCGCCCTTTCGAGGGATCGCGTTCCTCGAGACAAGACGGTCAATTTCAAGGGGAAAATGGTGGGCGTGGCAAGGATTGAACTTGCGACCCCTGCGATGTCAACACGAGCAGCCCCAGCTAACCTGTTGATTTTTCGCAGGTCTGCGTAGGCAGATCATCCGATTTGCCCAATGAAACCGCGATTCGACAACGGTTCGAGTTCACATTGAACCAGTCGAACACTGTAGGTGCAAAATCGAAGAAAAGGGGTGCGGTGAGACCGTATGGATTGCAGCCCCGCTATGAGAGACCATCAAGCGCGTTTCTTGAGATGCGCCGTCAAGCGTTCCAGGCGTTCAACCCGCAATCTGATGTCGGTGTTTTCGTCGTAATCGAGTGCGTAGCCGAACGCCTCGATGTTGCGCCAGAACCGGCGTGCTACTTCTTTCAGTTTCATCGGGATTGATCCTTTTCCAGACCGCGGTGATCAGCTTGCCAGTTCGCGAGGGCATCCAGGGCTGACCTCAAGCCGGCCGCAGAGGCCGTCAGTCCGTAAACCTGGCTGGCAAAGGGTGGCGGCAGATAACGCCGCTCAACCAGGCCAGCGCGCTCCAGGCCGCGGATCCTCTCCGTCAGCACGCTCGCGCTGATGGGGGGAATTGCCTCCCTGAGGTCCGAGAAGCGGTGTTCACCCTTGCTGAGGCAGAGCAGTATCCGCAAAATCCAACGACCCTCGATCCGCTGGAGCAGATAGCTGTTGGGTAGCTGTCCGGATGAAGCCGTGGGCCGGTTCGGGATGTGGGGGATGGGCATGAGGCTCTCGCGCCCTAAGCCACCACAGGCCGCAGATCGGGCGAGTGCGGACCTGGCGCTGATGGCGCTAAGGATGCGGCCGGCGGGGTCTGCTCGTCGGCCTTGATCCGATACCAGAGGGCATAGAGCGCAGGCAGGAAGACCAGCGTCAGGATCGTCCCGCCCAGCGTGCCACCGATCAGCGTGAATGCCATCGCTCCCCAGAACACCGAGGTCGTTAGTGGAACGAAGGCAAGGACCGCCGCGAGCGCCGTCAGTATCACCGGCCTTGACCGCTGCACGGTGGCCTCGACCAGCGCGTCGAATGGGGTCAGGCCGTGTCGCAAGTTATCCTGGATCTGACCGATCAGGATCAGCGTGTTGCGCATCAAAATGCCGGCAAGGGCAATCAACCCCAGGATCGCATTGAAGCCGAACGGCTGGCCGGTCAGCAGCAGGGTCGGAACAACGCCGATCAGGCCGAGCGGCGCCGTCAGCAGCACGATCGCCATGTCGGAGAAGCGCCGGACTTGCAGAATGATGACGATCATCATCAGCAGGATCATGATCGGGAAGATCGGGGCCAGCGCGCTGTTGGCCTTGCCGGCCTCCTCGATCGAGCCGCCCATGGTGATGTGGTAGCCGGCCGGCAGAGTGGCGATGACCGGCTGGAGCTTCTCGAACATGGCATTCGAGACATCGGGGGGCTGCAGGCCATTGGCGATGTCGCCGCGGACGGTGATCGTCGGCACCCGGTCCCGACGCAGCAGGATCGGGTCCACCATGCGCGTCTCGAGCTTGCCGACCTGGCTGAGCGGAACGCGTTGGCCATTGGCACCGGTCAACGTGAAGTCGGCGATACGTGCCGGATCGAGCCGCGTCGGCCCGGACGAGCGAGCGACGACATCCACTGTGCGAATGTCCTCGCGAACCTGCGACACGGTCGCGCCGGTCAGCAGGAACTGAAGTTGTTCGCCGACATCGGCAGATGTCAGCCCCATGGCGCGTAGCCGGTCCTGATCGAGGACCAGGTGCAGCTCCGGCACCCGCTCGCCCCAGTCGGTATTGACTGTGCGCATCATCGGGTCGTCGACCATGATTGCACGAACCTTTTCGGCGATGGCGCGCACCCTGGTGACATCGGGGCCGCTGACGCGGAACGCGACCGGGAAGGGCGAAGGCGGTCCGAAGAGCAGCTGCGTCGCCCGCACCCGCGCCGTGGGTGCGAGGCCGTTGGCCACGGCACTGCGCAAATGCTCCTTCAGTGCATCCCGCTCCTCTTCCGAACCCGTGCGGACGACGATCTTGGCGAACGACGGATCGGGCAGCTCAGGCGCAAGCGACATGAAGAAGCGTGGCGCCCCTTGGCCGACATAGGCGGTGACGATCTTCGCCTCCGGCTGCTTGCGCAGCCACGCCTCGACCTGCTCTGTCGCCGCGCTGGTCTGCTCGATCGCCGTGCCCTTGGGCATCTGGACCTCGACCAGCACCTCCGGCCGGTCGGAGGTGGGGAAGAACTGTTGCTTAACCAGCGCCATGCCCATGACGGCGACCAAGAATGCCGCCAGCGTCGCCAGCGCGACCTGCTTCTTGCGCTCCACGGCCCAGCGGATCCAGCTGCGCAGCTTCTCGTAGCGCGGCGTCTGATAGATGGCGTCGTGACCGCCCTCGATCGGCTTGATCTCCGGCACCAGCTTGACGCCGATGTAGGGGGTGAAGACCACGGCCACGACCCAGGACGCGATCAGCGCGAAGCCGACGACCCAGAAGATGTTGCCGGCATATTCACCGGCGCTGGACTTGGCGAAGCCGACCGGCATCAGGCCGATGACGGTCACCAGCGTGCCTGCCAACATCGGCGCCGCCGTGTGGCTCCAGGCATAGGCGGCCGCCCTGACTCGGTCGAACCCCTCCTCCATCTTCACGACCATCATCTCGACGGCGATGATCGCGTCGTCGACGAGCAGCCCGAGCGCGAGGACCAGCGAACCCAGTGTAATACGGTCCAGCACCCGGTCGGTCGCCCACATGATGACCAGCACGATCGCCAGCGTCAGCGGAACCGCCGCCGCAACAACAATGCCAACCCGCCAACCGAGGGCGATGAGGCTGACGAAGATGACGATCGCCAGCGCCTCCAGGAATGTTTCCATGAACTGGTCGACCGCCTGGCTGATGTTGACCGCCTGGTCGGTTACCGGCGTCAGGGACATTCCCAGCGGCAGCTCCGAGGAGATGGCCTGAACTTCGGTCTCCAGTGACTCGCCAAGGTCGAGGCCGTTCCAGCCTTCGCGCATGACGACGCCCAGCAGCAGGGCCGGTTCGCCCTGGCTTCGGATCAGGAAGGTGGCCGGGTCCTCATAGCCGCGCCGGACCTCGGCGATGTCAGCAAGGCGCAACGTCTGGCCATTGGCGATAATCGGCAGAGCGCGGATTTTCTCCAGGTCGTCGAATGCGCCGTCGATCCGCACTTGCACCTGCGGCCCGTTCGCCTCGATCGAACCGGCCGGGGTGACCAGGTTCTGCTGGGCCAGCGCGGACAATATCGCGCGCGGTGCGATGCCCAGGGTCGCCAGCCGGTCCTGCGAAAACTCGACGAAGATGCGCTGGGGTCGTTCGCCGACGATGTTGATTTTCTTGACACCGGGCACATGCAGCAACCGCTGGCGCAGGGCCTCCGCCTCCCGCGCCAGCTGCCGCTGGGGGACGCCTTTCGCCTTGAGGGCGTAGAGGGCGAAGGTAACATCCCCATATTCGTCATTCACGAACGGCCCCAGGACCCCGCGGGGCAACTTCGGAGCCTCGTCCTCCATCTTCTTGCGCGCCTGGTAAAACTCGGACTGGACCTGGGAGGGAGGCGTGGTGTCGAGCAGGTTGAGCGTCGTGAAGGCGAGGCCGGGCCGCGTGAATGTCTCGGTGCGATCATACCAGCGCAGCTCCTGGAGGCGCTTTTCGAGCGGCTCGGCGACCTGGTCCTGCATCTCCTGCGCCGTCGCACCAGGCCAGGCGGTCACTACGGTCATTTGCTTGATGGTGAAGCTGGGGTCTTCGGCGCGGCCCAGGTTGAGGAAGGCGACGATGCCGGCCAGAGTAATGGCGATGATAAAGAAGAGCGTGATCGCCCGTTCCCGCACCGCCAATGCCGACAGGTTGAACCTGCTTTCAGGGACGGGACCGTCGCTCAACGGCTTGCTCCCGCGATCCGCACCGCCTGCCCCTGGCGAAGCATGTGTGCGCCGAGGGCAACGAAACGCTCGCCGGGCCGCAATCCGGAGGCCACGACTGCGGCCTCTTCACTGATCGACGCAAGCTTCACCGGCCGCCAGCTGACCTTGGGGCCGACTCGGCCGTCGATGATCCAGACTCCGGGCCCTCTGCCGCTGTCGTAAATCGCGGCAAGCGGGACCGTCATGGCGGCAGAGCGGCCAGGTGCTCTGAGCCCGACGGTTACGGTCGACCCCAGCGGAGCATTTGCCGGAGCGCCAGTCAGGACGAACCGCGCCTCGAAAGTCCGCGTTGCGGGATCGGCGGCATCGCTTAGTTGCCGCAACTGAGCATTGCCGACGAGGCCGCTGTAAGTTCGTGCATGCACGATCGTTCCCAGTGCGGGGCGAAGTGTCTCCGGCAGCGCAACTATGGCCTCGCGCGGGCCCGATCTCGCCAGGCGCACGACCGTCTGGCCGGCGCTGACGACCTGTCCCGGTTCCGCCAGGGTCTCGGTGACGGTGCCATCGGCATCTGCGACAAGCACCGTGTAACTGGCGTCGTTGCGGCTCACGCGCGCCTGCGCTTCGGCCGCCGCAAGGTCAGCGCGGGCGGCAACGGCTGCGGCTTTCCTTTGGTCGTAGGCCGAGGCGGTGACCCAGCCCTTCGCACGCAGATCGCTATAGCGCCGCTCATCGGCGCTGGTCTGGACCGCCCGTGCTCGTGCGGCAGCCACCGTCCCAGCTGCTGCCTGCGCCGCCAGCCCGTAGTCGGTGGCATCGATCCGCATCAGCGGTTGCCCGCGGCGGACGACCTGGCCGGCGTCGACCAGCCGAGCCACCACCTTGCCGGCAACGCGGAAGCCGAGGTCGCTCTGCACGCGCGCGCCGACAACGCCGGTAAACTCGTTGTCCGTGCCCTCGCCCGCTCCGGCACTCGCGACCTGCACCAATGGCGGCGCCGTGCGAGGGTCGGCATCCGCCTGCCCGCATGCGGCGAGCAAGCCAGCCATGATGGCAATCGCACCGGCGGTGCGCACGAAAGTGGCAATGGACACTTGATTTCCTCCTAGCCGGCGGAGCTCAGGCAGCCGCGGCCGGCACCAAAGGCTTCGACGCCTTCCACAGCTGACGGTTGATCAGATTGGGAGCGACGCGGCGCATGAATGCCAACAGGTTGGACTGGCCGGGTCGAATTTCCGTCTTGCCGGCCCGCAACGCCGCGAACGTCTGCTTCACCAGCTCGTTCGTCGTGATCGTGCTGATACCGGCTTCGTCGAACTCGCTCGTCATGTTGGTTTGCACGGCTGGGGGCATCAGTTCGATGACCTCCACACCGCTATCCTCCAGTTGGAAGCGAAGCGACTGGGTGTATGAATGGACCGCCGCCTTTGTCGCGCTGTAGATTGGCATCGCCGGGACCGGAACGAAGGCGAGAGCAGACGAGACGTTGATCACCGTGCCCCGGTTGGCCGTCAGAATGTCAATCAGGGCGGAGGTCGTGCGGATCACGCCGCCGACATTGATGTCTACCTCGGACATCAGGTCGCCGAGATCGCCGGCCGAGCTCGCAAGATTCTTGGCGACGCCGACGCCGGCGTTGTTGATCAGCACGTCGAGCTTCGGGAAGTCCCACTTCACCTGCACCGCGAGCCCGGCGATCTGATCGGGATCGGCGACGTCGCTCTGGATAGTGTGGAGCCTCGGATGCTGCGCTTTCACCGCGTCGAGCACCGACTGGCGGCGGCCGGTAACGATGACCTCATTGCCGAGCTCGAGGAACTTCAGGGCCAGGGCCAGGCCGATGCCGGCAGAACCGCCGGTTATGAGGATGGTGCGACCGGTGAGTTTCATGAGCTTCCTCCAAGTGAGTCGGAAGCTTAATGGCGACGAGTGACTATTTTGTCAACTAGTCACATTTTATCGCCCGGTTAGGGGGCGAGACTGCGCAGTATCAGATTTATGACTTCTGTCTGGCCATCCGGCAGTAGGTCGATGCTGCGCTGCAGGTATACAGGGTCCATGAACAGCAACAGTGCATAATAGATTGCCCTGCACGTCTCATCGATCGGCGTCTTCCGCTCGAACTGGCCGCTTTCCCGGCCCTCCTTCAGAATGTCCTCAAGCACAGCCTGGAGGCGCTCGACATACGCCTGCACCGGTGCCCAATTCTCAGCCGATGCGTGCATAGCGACCTCGTAGATCTTGCGGTCGTTGAACGCGACGTCCATGGTCGCAGACGTCACGGATTTGGCGAATTTCCGAAGTTTATCGTTCGCATCCCGGCCGGATTCCACGGCTTCACGAGTCTTGGCCAAGATCTCGTCGAGACACTCGCCGACGATCGCTTCGCCAATCGCCTGCTTGGATTCGAAAAAGCGGTAGATATAGGCTTTGGAAAAGCCGATCTCGCGCGCCAGGTCGGATACCGTGGTTTTCGCATACCCATAGTGCGCAAAATATTCGTGAGCCGCTTCGACGATCTGATCGCGAACGCTATGCTCGGCGGGGCCGCGCGCAGGCGCGGACTTGGTGATACTCTGCTTACTCATGCAAGGGCCCTTAGCCGCAAAACGCGCGATTGACAACATGTGACTGTTTATGTCATTCGTCACATCCACAAACGGAGCCAATCACCATGGATGACGTCATCATCATCGGCGGCAGCTTTGCCGGTCTCGCCGGTGCCCTGCAGCTCGGTCGTGCCCGCCGCAAGGTCACCGTCCTTGATACCGGCCTGCCGCGCAACCGTTTCGCCGGCCATTCGCATGGCCTGCTCGGCCACGATCACAAGCCACCGCTGGACATCCTAGCCGAGGCGCGGCAGCAGTTGGCGCGCTATCCCACGATCAGGCTGGTTAATGCCCGCGCCGACAGCGTGTCCGGCGCCATCGACGATTTTTCCGTCCTCACCGGCGACGGCGAAAGCCTTGGGGCGCGCCGCCTGATCCTGACCTATGGCGTCGTAGACCAGATGCCTGATGTTCCGGGCTTCGCCGAAGGCTGGGGCAGGTCCATTGTTCCCTGCCCCTATTGCGACGGCTTTGAAGTCGCCGGCCAGCATTGGGGCCTCGTCTGGTCGGGCCCGCAGTCGCACAATCAAACGAGACTGTTCCACGATTGGACCGACAAGCTGACGGTCATGGCCGATGGTCACGACATTTCGCCCGAGATCCGGGAGGATCTGGCGCGTCGCAAGATAGCTGTCGTCGATGGCCGGATCACCGAAATCGGCCATCACGGAAGCCATGGCGCCATCGTCGTGCTCGACAACGGATCCAAGGTTGCGGTGGACATCCTATTCGCCCTTCCGCGCAACCAGCCGTCCGCAAGCCTGCATGAATCACTGGGCCTCGCGACGGTCGATAGGCCGGACGGCATCGCCCTCAAGGTCGATGAGCGCCGTGAAACCAGCATGCCTGGCATCTACGCCGCCGGAGACCTCGCCAATCCCCTCATGCCCTCGGTCACCACGGCATCATGGCAAGGCGCGATGGCGGGTATCTTCGCCCAGCAGTCGATGCTGGTTTGAGAGCAGAGACTGGCGGATGAGCATGGCCGTCGAACCGGACAGCGCGGGTGTGCGCTTCCCTCCGCCCTTTGTCTATCTGGGGGCGCTGCTGTTGGGGCTGGCGGCGGAGCGGTTCGTCACCCTGCGCTCCTTAGGCATCGACTGGCGGTTGCTGGTCGCAACGGGCGCACTGCTGTTCGTTGTAGGCGCGGCGATAATATTTGCGGCGGCGGGGCTGTTCCGGCGGCTGGGCACCAACGTTCCGCCGTCGCAGCCAACGACCCTCATCGCAACGACCGGTCCTTATCGGTGGACCCGCAATCCCATGTATCTCGGCATGGCGCTTATCTATGCCGGCCT
>JBKPKZ010000161.1:0-25512 GCA_046731355.1 Pseudomonadota bacterium
CGTCGGCGAGGTCCTTCCGGAGCTGAAGGGCAAGCTCGACGGCTCTGCCGTTCGCGTTCCGACCCCGGACGGAAGCCTCGTGGACCTGACCTTCGTTCCCAAGCGCGACACGACGGTCGAGGAAGTCAACGGCGTGCTCAAGGCCGCGTCAGAGAGTGATCGCCTCAAGGGCATTCTCGTCTACACCGCCGACCCGATCGTATCGATCGACATCGTCCACACGCCGCAGAGCTCGACCGTTGACAGCCTCGAAACGGCTGTCCTCGAGGGTAAACTCGTCCGCGTCGTCAGCTGGTATGACAATGAATGGGGCTTCTCGAACCGGATGGTCGACACCGCCGCAGCGATGGCCAAGCTCGGCTGACGCTGGGCATGGCGAGCTTCAAGACCCTCGACGACCTGCCGGAAGATCTGACCGGCAAGCGCGTCCTGGTACGCGTGGATCTCAACGTGCCGATGCAGGATGGCGCGGTTAGCGACGACACGCGGTTGCGAGCCGTGGTTCCGACCATTGCCGAGCTTTCGGATCGTGGGGCGATCGTCCTCCTTCTGTCGCACTTCGGGCGCCCGAAGGGTGCGAAGCGTCCAGACATGTCCACCGCTCTGCTGGTTAAGCCGCTGTGGGAGCTGACGGGCCGCTCAGTCCGCTTCGTTGAGGACTGCCAGGGGCCGGAGGCCGAGCGGGCGATCCAGACCATGCTGCCCGGCAATGTCGGCATTCTCGAAAACACGCGCTTTCACGCGGGTGAAGAGAAGAACGATCCTGATCTCGCCAAGGGAATGGCCGCGCTCGGCGACTATTACGTCGACGACGCCTTCTCAGCAGCCCACCGTGCACATGCCTCGACCGAGGGTATCGCCCATCTCCTGCCAAGCTTTGCCGGAAGGGCGATGGAAGCCGAATTGAAGGCGCTGGCCCAGGCGCTGGGTTCGCCGGAGCGTCCAGTCGCTGCCGTCGTGGGCGGCGCCAAGGTCTCGACCAAGCTCGCCGTGCTCGGTCACCTCGTCGGCAAGGTCGATCACCTGATCATCGGCGGCGGCATGGCCAACACCTTCCTCGCCGCGCGGGGAGTCGATGTCGGCAAGTCGCTGTGCGAGCACGAGCTGACCGGCGAGGCGAACGCGATTTTCGAACGTGCCGACGAAGCGGGATGCACGATCCACCTTCCTTACGACGTCGTGGTCGCGAAGGAATTCGCCCCGAATCCGCCGTCCATGCGCACGGTGAACGTGCACGAGGTCCAGGCCGACGAGATGATCCTCGACGTTGGACCGGCCGCGGTCGAGGCGCTCGCCGACGTCCTGAAGACCTGCCGAACGCTCGTCTGGAACGGCCCGCTCGGGGCATTCGAGACACCGCCGTTCGATGCAGCGACCGTCGCATTGGCGAAAACCGCCGCTGCGCTGACAAAGGAAGGTAGCCTGATCTCGGTCGCTGGTGGCGGGGATACGGTCGCCGCTCTGAACCACGCCGGAGTTGCAAGGGACTTCACCTTTGTCTCTACGGCAGGCGGGGCTTTCCTCGAATGGATGGAAGGGCGTACGCTCCCGGGCGTGGCAGCGCTCGAACAATCGGCGGAGCAATGACCGCAGAGGTGTTGCGGCTGTTCCCGACGCCCGTCATCGTCGATGAGGTCGGGGGTTCGGAGCAACTCAACCGCGACCTCGAAAGCGCAATCCTGGAGCAGCGCAAGCTCGATCCCGGACTGAAGCTCTCGAACCGCGGCGGCTGGCAGTCGAAGCGTGATTTCCCGCGCTGGTCTGGCGAACCTGGTCGTCGCATCCTCGAGCACGCGACCAGGCTCGCAAGCGCAAATACGGGATTTCGGCCCGAGAGCGGCCCGCAATGGAATGTGGATGTCTGGGCAAACGTCAGTGAGAGCGGCGGCTTCAACATGCCCCACATCCACGGCGGCACATTTTGGTCGGCGGTCTATTACGTCCGAGCAGGGGAAGGCGAAGGCGGACAACTTGTCCTCCACGACCCGCGAATGCCCGCGCTTCGGATGCATGCCCCTGCTCTGCGGTTCAAGGACATGGGCCCCGATGTTCGGACCGAGATCGAACCGAAGAACGGGATGATGGTTCTTTTCCCCGCCTGGCTGTTGCACAGCGTCGAGCCCTGGCAAGGCGAGGGCCATCGAATTTCCGTTGCAATGAACATCCGCGCAGTCCTAGCGCGGCGCTAATGACAAGAATGGGGATGACCATGCCGAACCAGGAAATGCTGACCAAGGTAAAGAACGCGAACGGGTTCATCGCGGCGCTGGACCAGAGCGGCGGATCCACGCCGGGCGCGCTCAAAGGCTATGGCTACAAGGGCGACGAATGGTCGTCGGACGACGAGATGTACGGCCTCGTCCACAAGATGCGCGTTCGGATCATCTCCTCGCCGGTGTTCAACGGTGACAAGGTACTCGGCGCGATCCTGTTCGAACGGACCATGGACGGCGAGGCGAATGGCCAGCCGGTTCCCGCCTACCTTTGGAGCAAGGGCGTCGTTCCCTTTCTGAAGATCGACAAGGGCCTGGCGGACGAAGCGAACGGCGTTCAGCTGATGAAGCCCAATCCGGATCTCGATTCCCTCCTCGAGCGAGCGGTCGCCAAGGGCATTTTCGGCACCAAGGAGCGGTCGGTCATCCACCTCGCCAATCCGGAGGGCATAGCGGCCGTCGTCGCCCAGCAGTTCGAGGTCGGAAAGCAGGTTCTGAGCCACGGCCTCGTGCCGATCATCGAGCCGGAAGTGAACATCAAGAGCGCCGAGCGTGCGCAGGCCGACGGGATCCTCCGCGACGAAATCCTCAAGCAGCTCGACCGCCTTCCGGAAGGAGCCGAGGTCATGCTCAAGTTGTCGATCCCGGCGAACCCTGGAACGTTTGACGCCTTGGTCAATCATCCGCGTGTGCTTCGCGTCGTGGCGCTTTCGGGCGGCTTCTCCCGCACCGACGCTTGCCGCGAGCTGGCCAAGAACCCGGGCATGATCGCCAGCTTCTCGCGCGCCCTGCTCGAAGACCTTCGGCATGACACGAGCGAAGCTGCCTTCGACCGCGACCTTGGCGAAGCGATCGACGAGATCTACGAAGCTTCGACCGAAAAGGTCGCTGCATAGCCTTGGACGACGATTTCGATCCGGCAGAGTTTCCGCCGCCGAAGCGGGCGGAACCCTGCCGCCTCTATCTGATCTCGCCGCAGGAAGTCGACGGGACGTTTCCCGATCGGCTTCGGTCCGTCGCCGACAATGTAGCGGTCGCTGCATTCCAGCTGCGGGTAAAAGACGTGCCCGAGCACGAGTTGGCGCGTCTAGCCGAGCCGTTGCAGCGCATCTGCGCCGACGCAGATGTGGCATTCATCGTCAATGACAGCGTGAGCCTGGCGAAGCGGATCGGAGCGGATGGGGTGCACCTCGGCCAGCAGGACGGCGACGTGCGCGAGGCGAGGGCGCTCCTCGGACCGGCCGCCCAGATCGGCGTCACCTGTCACGACAGCCGCCATCTCGCGATGGACGCCGGGGAAGCGGGAGCCGACTATGTCGCATTCGGCGCTTTCTATCCCACCACGACCAAGCCTTCGCCCTATCGTCCGGATCCAGCCATCCTCAGCTGGTGGTCGAGCGTGTTCGAAGTTCCCTGCGTCGCGATTGGCGGGATCACACCGCAAAACGCCGCGCCACTGGTCGAGGCGGGAGCCGACTTCCTGGCCGTTTGCCAGGCCGTCTGGGGAACTGAAGACCCTCGCAGGTCTATCCGTGATTTCAGTGGCTTGCTTCTGAAAACTGGTACGAAATCTTAGCGCGGAATTACCAGGAATGGCGGTTTTCCGCCGTTTTCAGGAAAAACTGTGACCCAAAAGCACCAGCTCCGCGCGTAATTCCCCTGCAACATTGCTGGAGTGAAACCATCTCGGATGGTGGCCAGTTACGGCGCCGACAATCAAGCAAGGGGTACTTCCATGCGCAGATATCTACTCGCCGCTGCCGCGGTCGCCGCAATTGCGTCGCCGGCCGCAGCCCGCGACGGTTCCGGCTACGTCGGAATCGAAGGCGGCATCATGTTCCCGAAGGATCAGGATGCCGACCTGTTCGTCGATTATACGACGACGCAGGCGCCCGCGACGCCGGTCGTCGTCGGTCCGGCTGACACGGCCTTCGATAACACCTTCGGCCTCGACTATAAGACCGGCTACGACATTGATGCGATCGCCGGTTACGACTTCGGCATGTTCCGTCTCGAAGGTGAGATCGGATACAAGCGCGCGAAGCTGAACGATCTCGAGATCGATTCCTCTGACCTCGCCGCCATCAACACCGCCTTGAACCGGCCGGACCGCGACGTCCTTCCTGATCCGGTCGACCCGCTCGGGCCGTTGCTCGATACCGACCTCGACATCGACGACAGCAGCGGCAAGGTCCTGTCTGGCATGATCAACGCCCTTGTCGACTTCGGTGACGACAATGGCCTGTCCTTCTCTGCCGGCGTCGGTTTCGGTCGAGCGCGAGTCAAGATGCTTGGCGAAAGCGATAGCGCCTGGGCATGGCAGGGCATTCTCGCGGCTCGCTACGCGATCAGTCCGAACATCGATATCGGCCTGAAGTATCGCTACTTCCGGACCGGCAATCTCGACCTGTCGGACGACACGGGCTTTGCCCTTGCCGGTAACCCGGAAACGTTGGTCCCGACCGGTTCGACGGTTCCGGTCGTTGTCACCACGAATGCGGTTGCATTCACCGACTTCGAATCGAAGTTCCGTTCGCACAGCCTTCTGGCGAGCCTGATCTTCAACTTCGGTGGTGCCGAAGCGGCTCCACCGCCTCCGCCTCCTCCGCCTCCGCCGCCGCCTCCGCCGCCGCCGCCGGCGACGCAGACCTGCCCGGATGGCACGGTGATCCTGGCGACCGAGGTCTGCCCGGCTCCGCCGCCTCCGCCTCCGCCGCCGCCGCCGGCGCCAGAGCGCGGCTAAGGCTCAGTAACAATCTAAAAAGGGGATCCCGGGCGAGGCACCTGCTTCGCCCGGGATTATTTTGTCCGGGGCCGATCCGGATCTCGATCGGCCTTTCCTTGGAAACAGTTGTAGCCTCCGTCGTTGCATCTCCCGAACCTTGTAAAAATTCGGAGAGTTGCGTGCCTCACCACAGTCTATTCGCCACCGCGGCCGCGGCAGCATTTCTTGCCGGCGCCGCATTCGCCCAGTCCTCGGTCGCTGATGAGGAACCCGCCAAGGGCGCCACCGCATCCGCAAGCCCGGTTTCGAAGGTCAACCAGGACCTTCTTCGGGTTCAGGTCCTACTTGATGAGGCCGGCTTCTCGCCGGGACCGATCGATGGGCAGGCCGGTTCATCCCAGGCAAAAGCGATCCGGGGCTTCCAGCAGGCAAAAGGCCTGACGGCCACCGGCAGGCTCGACGAGCAAACAAAGCAGGCGCTCGACCGTGACGGAAGGCCGGGAACGGTCGAGGTGAATCTCACGGAGGACGACGTTGGCGGCCGCTTCACCTATCCCATGCCCAAGGAACCCGAGGACCAGGAGAAGCTCGATTTCCTCGGCTACCGGAACATGTTGGAGAAGCTCGCCGAGCGCTATCACACGACACCTGAGACCATCGTTGCCCTCAATGGTCCGGAGAAGCTGATCGGGGTCGGGCAGACCCTCACGCTTCCGAACGTCGTTCCGTCGTCGCGGGACTATTCAGGAACGAATTCGAAGCAGGAGCCGCTGCTGGCCGCGTTGAACGTCGAGGCGAGCCAGCCTCGCGGAGACTATGTCGTCGTCGACAAGAGCGAGGGAACGCTCAAGGTCTATGAAGGCGAGTTTCCTTCGGGTTCCAAGCCGACCGGCAAGTTGATCGCCCAGTTCCCGGTGACGACCGGATCGAGCCACGATCCGCTTCCGCTGGGGAATTGGAAGGCGACGACCTATTCGTTCCTGCCGCCGTTCAACTACCAGCCGGACCTCTTCTGGGATGTCTCCGATGACAAAGCGGAACGCAAGCTGCCGCCGGGGCCGAACGGTATGGTCGGAGTTGCATGGCTGGACCTGACGAAGGAGCATTACGGCATTCACGGAACGCCGGAGCCGAAGCTCATCGGCAAGACGCAGAGCCATGGCTGCCTTAGAATGACCAACTGGGACGTCATGCGCCTGTCGCTGATCATGAAGCCGGGCTTCCGGGCGAAGTTCGTGGCCTAGGCGGCAGGGGCGATGTTCAGGGTCATCTCCACCGCAATTGTCACCGCGATCCTGACCAGCGCCTTCTGGATTTTCGCCTATAACACTGGCGCCCTGGCGACTGCCGACGAACGCAAGGTCAAACCCGCGGGCGACATCACCGTGGTCGATCCCGCGTCGGGGCCGCCCGTTGCGATTGCCGAAGGCGTCGAGGTTGGTCCGGCGGGGCTCGCAATTCCCGTCGAGGGCATCAAGGCGGAACAGCTCACCGATACCTTCACGCAGGCGCGAGCGGGAGGGGCTCGTGTCCACGACGCAATCGATATCATGGCGAGCGAGGGGACGCCGGTAATCGCCGCGACCGATGGGACGGTGGAGAAACTTTTCTATTCGGATGGCGGTGGCGGGAACACGATCTACGTTCGTTCGCCTGACCAGCGCTGGACTTACTATTATGCGCACCTTGAGGCCTACGCGCCGGGCCTCGCCGAAGGGCAGCAGGTCAAGCGCGGCCAGGTCATCGGCCGCGTCGGTCACACCGGAAATGCCAGCGCCGAGGGACCGCATCTCCACTTCGCGATCAACCAGATGAGCGCCGGGGAGAAGTGGTGGCAGGGCACACCGATCAATCCGTACCCGCTTCTTGCCGGGAAAAGGACCAGGGGCTAAGGGCGCCACCAATCCGTGGATTTGACGCCGCGGCGGCTCTTTCATTCAGTTCTGGCAGGTAGGCGATCCCATGAAGATCAGCGGCGTGGACATCCGTCCGGGTAACATCATCGAATATGAGGGCGGCATTTGGCGCGCCGTGAAGATCCAGCATACGCAGCCGGGCAAGGGCGGCGCCTATATGCAGGTCGAGATGAAGAACCTCATCGACGGCCGCAAGACCAACGTCCGTTTCCGCTCGGCCGAGACCGTCGAACGCGTCCGCCTCGACACCAAGGACTTCCAGTTCCTCTACCATGACGGCGACATGCTCGTGTTCATGGACAAGGAGAATTACGAGCAGGTTTCGCTTGCCGAGGATTTGATCGGCGACCCGGCGGCCTTCCTTCAGGACGGCATGGATGTGGTCATGGAGCTCTACAACGAGCGCCCGATCAGCGTTCAGCTTCCTGACCAGATCGAAGCGACGATCGTCGAAGCCGACGCGGTGGTGAAGGGCCAGACGGCTTCGTCGAGCTACAAGCCCGCGGTCCTCGACAATGGCGTTCGAGTCATGGTCCCACCGCATATTGCGAGCGGAACCCGCATCGTCGTCGACACTTACAGTCGCGAATATGTTCGCCGCGCCGATTAAAGCAGACGATCGTTGGTAGCGCACTCCGGCCTAATCACCGTCATGGACCGCGCCGTCCGCAAGGCGGCGCCGCGCCTTCGCCGCGACTTCGGGGAAGTCGAACAGCTGCAGGTCAGCCGCAAGGGGCCGGCGGACTTCGTCTCCATGGCCGACAAGCGCGCTGAGCAGACGATCCTCGAGGAACTTCGCAATGCCCGGCCCGACTGGGCAATCCTCGCCGAGGAATCCGGCTCGGTGGAAGGCAATCCGTCCAAGCCGCGCTGGTTGGTCGATCCGCTCGATGGGACGACCAACTTCCTGCACGGCGTCCCCCATTTCTCCATCTCGATCGCGGTCGAGGAGAAACGTCCGGACGGTCGGCCAGAGATCACTCACGGCCTCGTCTACCAGCCGCTGACCGACGAGAGCTTCTGGGCAGAAAAGGGTAGAGGCGCCTGGCTCCAGGATCGCCGCCTTCGTGCATCCGCGCGCCGCGACTTGGCAGACTGCGTGATTGGGACGGGCATTCCCCACTTTGGCAGGGGTGAAGCTCCGGAGTGGGCGAAGATCTACAATGCCGTCGGTCCGAATGTCGCCGGGGTTCGCCGCTTCGGCTCCGCTGCCCTTGACCTGGCGTGGGTCGCTGCTGGGCGAATGGACGGATTTTGGGAGAATGGCCTCGATCCGTGGGATTCGGCAGCCGGGGTTCTGCTGGTGCGTGAAGCAGGCGGATTTGTCAGCGACTATCGCGGGCAGGACCGAATCTTCGAACGGCGCGAATATATCGCCGCGTCGGGCTCGATTCACAGCCGTCTCCAGAAGCTGATCGCGGGCGCGCTTCGGTGATCCTCGGGCTGATCGCCGCCGCAGCAGCGATCGCTCCGTCCACGCAGGGCCTCTGGTTGATCCGACGCAGCTCGCTGTCGAGGGAGACATGGTCGTTTTGGTCGGCAATTGGGGCTGGGAGGGGGCGGCGAACGGGGCGGCTCGGACCGGCCCGGCGTCCATTCTCGCCTTCGATCCTCCGGAATCCAGTGAAAACCAGGACAAAGTTAGTGTTCCAGATGGTTGCGGCCCGAAACCCGCTGTCCTAAAGCGCCGCCAAGTTCACGAACCCCCGGAGTTTCCCTTGTCCAGCGTTGCTGCCGGATACCTTCCGATCCTGCTCTTCCTCGGCATCGCTTTGGCGCTGTCGGGGGCGTTCGTCGTGCTTCCGATGATCGTCTCGCGCTTCACCGGCGTGCACCAGCCCGATCCCGCGAAGCTCGCGGAATATGAGTGCGGCTTCCCCGCGTTCGAGGATGCCCGCGCCCAGTTCGACGTCCGCTTCTATCTCGTCGCGATCCTGTTCATCGTGTTCGACCTCGAAGCGGCCTTCCTGTTCCCCTGGGCGGTCAGCCTCGACTTCACCAGGCTGTCGGGCTGGATCGCGATGATGATCTTCCTCGCGGAGCTTGCCCTCGGCCTTGCTTATGCGTGGAAGAAAGGGGCTCTCGAATGGGAGTGATGCTCGATCCGCGGCATGATCCGATGCCGAGCGAGGAAGAGCTCGCGCGCCTCGCAGGTCTCGTCCCTGGCGAAGTCGACCGGAAGCACTTCGAAGAGCTTCAGCGGAACCTCGACGAGAAGGGCTTCCTCGTCACCACGACCGAGGACCTGTTCAACTGGGCTCGCACCGGCTCGCTGTGGTGGATGACCTTCGGTCTCGCCTGCTGCGCGGTCGAGATGATCCACGTGAACATGCCGCGCTACGACCTCGAGAGGTTCGGTGCTGCGCCGCGCGCGAGCCCGCGCCAGTCGGACGTGATGATCGTCGCCGGAACGCTCTGCAACAAGATGGCTCCGGCGCTTCGACGGGTCTACGACCAGATGTCCGAGCCGCGCTACGTGATCTCCATGGGCAGTTGCGCCAACGGCGGCGGCTATTACCACTATAGCTATTCGGTTGTTCGCGGCTGCGACCGCATCGTTCCGGTCGATATCTACGTCCCGGGTTGCCCCCCCACCGCGGAAGCCCTGCTCTACGGAATCCTCCAGCTTCAGCGGAAGATCCGCCGAGAGGGGACGATCGAACGCTGATGGCCGTGAAGCTTGCTCCACATGTCCCCAAGACCGCATCGGACGAGGGGGTAATCGACGCCGCGACCAAGGCGCTCGGGCCCATGCTGCTCGAGACCAAGGATCATGTTGGCGAGATCACGCTTACGGTCCGCCGTGAGACCCTCGCCGACGCGCTGCGCACGATGCGGGACACACCGGGCCTCGAATATCAGCAGTTGATGGAGATCGCGGGCTGCGATTATCCGGAGCGTCGCGAGCGGTTCGAGGTCAATTACCAGCTACTGTCGCTGACCAAGAACCGGCGCATCCGCTTGAAGGTGCTGACCGACGAGGTATCGCCCGTGCCGAGCGCCACCGGCATCTGGCCTGTGGCGAACTGGCTAGAGCGCGAAGTGTACGACCTTTACGGAGTACTTTTCTCGGGTCATCCGGACCTTCGCCGGATCATCACCGATTACGGATTCGAAGGTTTCCCGCTCCGCAAGGACTTTCCGCTGACCGGTCATGTCGAGCTTCGCTATTCGGAAGCCGAGAAGCGCGTGGTCTATGAACCGGTCGACTTGCCTCAGGACTTCCGAAGCTTCGACTTCCTGATGCCGTGGCAGGGTTCAGATTACGTCCTTCCGGGTGACGAAAAGGCGGCCACGCCAGTGCAGGCGGCCGCCCCGGCCACGCCGAAGACGACCGAGAAGCCTGCCGACACCGGTGCCGGTAAGCCCGCGGACCAGGCAGCCACCAAGGAAGCCCGCAAACCGCGCGCGAAGAAGGCTGAAAGCGAAGTGAGCAAGAAACCGCGCGCGCCCGGCAAGCCCAAGGGTGCGGCATGACAGATACGCGCACTCGCACTGTCGAGGTTAACGTCGGCAGCGGAACTGCCGGCGACGACGCCGTCAGCAACTACACGATCAACTTCGGTCCGCAGCACCCTGCGGCGCACGGTGTGCTCCGGCTGATCATGGAGCTCGACGGCGAAATCGTCGAGCGCGTCGATCCGCACATCGGCCTGCTTCACCGCGGCACCGAAAAGTTGATCGAGTACAAGACCTACGCCCAGGCGCTGCCGTACTTCGACCGGCTCGACTATTGCTCGCCGATGTGCATGGAGCACAGCTTCGTGCTGGCGATCGAGAAATTGCTCGGTCTCGAGGTGCCACTCCGAGCGCAATACATCCGCGTGTTGATGGCGGAGCTCACCCGCATCTCCAACCACATGCTGAACCTTGGCAGCCACATCATGGATGTCGGCGCGATGACGCCGAACCTGTGGCTGTTCGAAGTGCGCGAGGATACGCTCCAGTTCTACGAACGGGCGTCCGGAGCGCGCATGCACGCCAATTACTTCCGCGCCGGCGGCGTTCGTTACGATCTTCCGGAAAAGATGCTCGTCGACCTCGGCGACTGGCTCGATAATCGACTGAAGCTGTTCGAGGACGCCATCAGCCTGGTTGCCGACAACCGCATCTTCAAGCAACGCAACGTCGACATCGGAGTGGTCAACAAGGAAGACGCAATTGCCTGGGGCTTCTCCGGGCCGATGATCCGAGCTGCGGGCATCCCCTGGGACATCCGTCGCTCGCAGCCCTACGAGGTCTACGACCGGATGGAGTTCGACATTCCCGTCGGGACTGCCAGCGACTGCTACGACCGCTTCATGGTCCGCGTCGAGGAGGTCCGGCAGTCGGCGCGAATCATGCGCCAGTGCCTCAAGGAAATGCCGAAAGGCCCGGTCGGATCGGAGGATCAAAAGGTCTTCCCGCCGAGCCGTTCGGAGATGAAGACGTCGATGGAAGCGCTGATCCATCACTTCAAGCTCTACACCGAGGGCTATCACGTGCCCGCTGGCGAGGTTTACGTCGCGACCGAGAGCCCGAAAGGCGAGTTTGGCGTCTATCTCGTCGCCGATGGCACGAACCGTCCGTATCGATGCAAGATCCGCCCTACCGGCTTCTCGCACCTTCAGGCGATGGATTTCATGATGAAGGGCCACATGCTCGCCGACGTGACGGCCGTGCTGTCCGCAATCGATATCGTGTTTGGGGAGGTTGACCGCTGATGGCCGGTCAGGGCGGAATCATCGACGATCCCGAGATCCGGGCACGCTGGGGTGGATTCCAGTGGACGGACGAGAATGCGCGCAAGGCGAAGGAGATCGTCGCGCGCTATCCGGACGGGCGGCAGATGTCGGCCTCAATCCCGTTCCTTGACCTTGCCCAGCGCCAGGTCGGCGCGGAGACCAACACTCAAGGCTGGCTGCCGCTTCCAGTCATGGAGTTCGTAGCCCGCGAGTTAGACATGGCTCCGATCCATGTGCTCGAGGTCGCGACCTTCTACACCATGTTCAACCTGGCTCCGGTCGGGCGTTTCCACGTGCAGGTGTGCGGAACGACCCCGTGCCTGCTTCGCGGCTCCGACGACGTGTTCAAGGCCTGCGAGCTTCGCGGGCTTCGAAAGGGGCACACCACCGAGGACGGACTGTTCACGCTGACCGAGGTCGAGTGCCTCGGAGCCTGCGCCAACGCGCCCATGGTCCAGATCAACGACGACAATTACGAGGACCTGACCGAAGAGAGCATGGGCGCGGTGCTCGACGCGCTCGCTCGCGGCGAGCACCCCAAGGTCGGCCCTCAGGTCGAACGCAAGACGAGCTGCCCCGAAGGTGGCCCGACCACGCTCAAGAAGATGGCAGAGCGCAATTACGATTATCGGCCGCAGTGGAACAGCGCGACGGCCGGGGAGGGCGCATGATGAAAGACGTCCTCAAGGTCGTCCTAGCGATCGTCATCATCATCGTCGCGTGGAAGATCCTCAAGGGGATCATCGGACTGGCGATCGGCATCGCGCTTGCCGGCCTCGTCGTTTACGGCGGGATGAAGCTGCTGGAGGGGCCGCGCAATGGGTAGCGTCACCCCGATCTCCGACAAGGACCGTATCTTCACCAACCTCTACGGCTTCCAGGAGCCGTGGCTGAAGGCGGCTCGTGCCCGCGGCGACTGGGACGATACAGCGAAATTGATGAAGCGTGGCCAGGACGCGATCATCGACGAAGTCAAGGAATCGGGCCTTCGTGGACGGGGTGGCGCAGGCTTCCCGACCGGAATGAAGTGGAGCTTCATGCCCAAGGAGCCGAAGCCCGGTAAGCCGAACTTCCTCGTCATCAACGCGGACGAATCCGAGCCCGGATCGTGCAAGGACCGCGAAATCATCCGCCACGATCCGCACAAGCTGATTGAAGGCGCGCTGATCGCCGGCTTCGCCATGCGTGCCCGCGCCGGTTACATCTACATTCGCGGCGAATTCATCTTTGAAACAGAGGTGTTACGCAAGGCTGTTGCCGAAGCATATGAGGCAGGCCTGCTCGGCAAGAACGCGGCGGGTTCAGGCTACGACTTCGACCTCTTCGTTCACCGAGGCGCGGGTGCGTACATCTGCGGCGAAGAGACGGCGATGCTCGAGAGCCTCGAGGGAAAGCAGGGCAAGCCGCGCCTGAAGCCGCCGTTCCCGGCGGGCGCGGGCCTCTATGGCTGCCCGACCACCGTCAACAATGTCGAGAGCATCGCGGTCGTCCCGACGATCCTCCGGCGCGGAGCTTCCTGGTTCAAGAGCTTCGGTCGCGAGAAGAACGAGGGCACCAAGCTCTTCCAGATCTCGGGCCATGTGAACTGCCCGTGCGTGGTCGAGGACACGATGTCGATAAGCTTCCGCGAGCTCATCGACCGTCATGCCGGCGGAATTCGCGGCGGATGGGACAATTTGCTTGCCGTGATCCCTGGTGGATCGTCGGTTCCGCTGGTCCCGGCGGCCGAGATCATGGATGCGCCGATGGACTTCGACGGGCTGAAGGCCCTCGGCTCCGGCCTCGGTACCGCGGCGGTCATCGTCATGGACAAGTCTACCGACATTGTCAGGGCGATCAGCCGCATTTCCTACTTCTACAAGCACGAGAGCTGCGGCCAGTGCACTCCGTGCCGTGAAGGCACCGGCTGGATGTGGCGCATCATGGAGCGGCTTCGGACGGGCGACACCGACGTCGCGACCATCGACAAGCTGCTCGACGTCACCAAGCAGGTCGAGGGTCACACCATCTGCGCGCTCGGCGATGCGGCCGCATGGCCGATCCAGGGCCTGATCCGCCACTTCCGTCCCGAGCTTGAGCGCCGCATTGCCGAGCGCACCGCCCGTGGAATGCTGGAAGCAGCCGAGTGAGCACGACGACGGTCATCGTGATTGTCGCAGTCGCGGCCGCGATCATCGCGGCTCTTGCTGCGTCGCGCTCGGGGCCTCGCGTGACGACAATCGAGACTCGTCACGAAAAGGACGCGGGGGGAAACGAATGACGAAGCGCAGTTTCGTCCTGGTCGCACTTGCCCTTGGGATGGCCGCCGTACCGGCATTCGCTCAGGACGCGGAGACGGGAACGCGTCTCGCGCCCCCGAAGGCGAGAGACGCCGGCAGCGTCGCACTGAACAGCAAGGACCAGGCAGTCGGCGCCAAGCGGATGGCCGAGTGCATCTACAATCGGAAGGGTGTCCTGGCTCGGCAGGCGTTGCAGGCGCGGAGCGCCGAGGCGGCCAATGCTGCAATCAACAAGATGATGGGCGAAGTGACCTGTTTCGGCGACGATGCCAGCAACGACCTCGTCGGCATGCGCGTCGCGCTGATTCCGCCCGACATCCTCCGCGGAATGCTCGCGGAAGCGGCCTTCAAGCGGGACAGCAACGGTGTTCAGGCACTGCAGCCGTTGCCGATTCAGCAGATTTACCAGCGCAACTGGTTCGCGGTCACGGGCCGGCACGTCACGGTCGACGAGATGGGCGCCTGCATCGCTGACACCAATCCGGCGGGAATTCTGGCGCTGGCCCGGTCGGTTCCGACCAGCAAGGAAGAAAGCGCGGCATTCACTGCGCTTGGACCGAACCTGGGTGCCTGCCTTCGCGCCGGAACCAAGCTCCAGGCCAGTCGCCAGGCGCTACGCGCAGCCTTGTCGGAAGCGCTTTATCAGCGCCTCAATGCGCCGACGCCTGCGCCAGTTGCCACACCAGCAGTGGAGGCTGCGAAAAAGTAATGCCCAAGGTCACCGTCGACGGCGCAGAGATCGAAGTCCCGCAGGGCGCGACCGTCCTGCAGGCGTGCGAGCTCGCCGGCAAGGAGATCCCGCGCTTTTGCTACCACGAGCGGCTGTCGATCGCCGGCAACTGCCGCATGTGCCTCGTTGAAGTCGCTCCTGGGCCACCCAAGCCGCAGGCGAGCTGTGCATTGCCCGCCGCCGAGGGGCAGACGATCCGCACCGATACGCCGATGGTAAAGAAGGCGCGCGAAGGCGTGATGGAGTTCCTGCTCATCAACCACCCGCTCGACTGTCCGATCTGCGACCAGGGCGGCGAGTGCGACCTCCAGGATCAGGCGATGGCCTATGGCCGTCCGTTCTCCAGGTTCGAGGAGAACAAGCGCGCGGTCGACGACAAGTACATGGGCCCGGTCATCAAGACCGCGATGACCCGTTGCATCCAGTGCACGCGCTGCATCCGCTTTTCCGAGGAGGTTGCGGGCGTTCCCGAGCTCGGAATGCTGTATCGTGGCGAGGACAGCCAGATCACGTCCTACCTCGAAAGGGCGGTTACCACCGAGATGGCGGGCAACCTCGCCGATGTCTGCCCGGTCGGCGCGCTCTTGCAGCGGCCCCAGTCGTTCGAAAGCCGTTCGTGGGAGCTCAGGCGGGTGCCGGGCATCGATGTCATGGACGCGGTCGGATCGAACATCCGTTTCGACGTCCGCCAGCGCCAAGTCATGCGTATCCTTCCACGCGTCAATGACGACGTGAACGAGGAGTGGATCAGCGACAAGACGCGCCACCACGTCGATGCGCTCGTCCGCAATCGCCTCGACCGACCTTGGATTCGCGAGAAAGGCAAGCTTCGCGAAGCCAGCTGGGGCGAGGCGCTCGACCTGTTCGCTAAGAAGCTGAAGAAGTCGGGCTCGAGCGTCGCGGCGATCGCAGGTGACCTGCTCGACGCCGAGACGATGTATGCCGCGAAGAAACTGCTTCAGGCGCAGGGGTCGTCGCTTCTGGAGGGCCGTCAAACGGGCCTGACCTATGACGTCTCGAGCCTCTCGGCAGTCAATTTCAACTCGACCATCGCTCGAATTGAGGACGCGGATGTCGTTCTTCTCGTCGGCTCGAACCCGCGTTGGGAGGCGCCGCTTGTCAATACTCGGCTCCGCAAGGCCCAGCGCAAGGGCGCCAAGGTGTTCGGTCTTGGGCCGGAAGTCGATCTTGGAATGCGGGTCAGCTGGATCCCGAACGACCTAAAGCTCCTGGGCAAGCTTCCGAAAGACGTGGCGGAGGCTTTCGCCGGCGCTGAGCGTCCGGCGGTCATCGTCGGTGCTGGCGCACTGGCGGCCAACGCACTTGGCGCAACGCTTGCGTTGATCAAGCCGCTCAACCTCGTTCGCGACGGCTGGAACGGCTTCAACGTGCTCCACACCAGCGCCTCGCGCATGGCGGGCCTGATCCTCGGCTATGCGCAGAAGGGTGGCATTGCCGATCTCGAAAATGCCGAGCCCGAGATCGTCCTTCTGCTTGGTGCAGACGAGGTCGATCCGAAGCGCTTCGCTGGCAGCTTCAAGGTTTACATCGGTCACCACGGCGACAATGGCGCTCGGCAGGCCGACCTGGTGCTCCCGGGCGCGACCTATGCCGAGAAGCACGGAACCTACGTGAACACGGAAGGACGCGTTCAGCGCAGTGAGCGCGCGGCCTTCGCTCCGGGCGAGGCGCGTGAGGACTGGACGATCTTCCGCGCAGTTTCCGACCTCATCGGTTCGCCGTTGCCCTTCGACCGCTTCGACCAGCTTCGCTCGAAGATGGTTGAGGAATATCCGCAGCTTGGGACCGACGGGCTCATCACGTTCGACTGGTCGCTGCCGAAGCTGGACACAAAGGCCGAAGGCAAAGTCGGTTACGCGGTCCGCGACTTCTACCTGACCAACGCGATCACCCGCTCCAGTCCGACCATGCATTCATGCTCGGAAGAGCTGGTCCACGGCCGTTCCGTGCAGGAGGCCGCCGAGTGACAGCCTGGTTCCAATCCTGGGGGATCAGCTACGAGTGGTCGTGGCTCATCGCGACGATCATCGGCATCCTGGTGATCGCACTGCCGCTGATGCTCGCAGTGGCGATGATCATCTATGCGGACCGCAAGATCTGGGCGGCGATCGCGCTTCGCCGTGGTCCGAACGTGGTCGGTCCGTGGGGACTGCTGCAGAGCTTCGCGGACGGCCTGAAGGTCTTCCTCAAGGAGACGATCATCCCCTCGGGAGCGAACCGCGGATTGTTCCTAATCGCTCCGATCGTAACGTTCACGACCGCCCTCATCGTCTGGGCGGTGATCCCGTTCGACGACGGAGTCGTACTGGCCAACATCAACGTCGGCCTGCTCTACGTCCTCGCGGCCAGCTCGCTGGGTGTCTACGGAGTGATCGTTGCCGGCTGGGCGTCCAACTCGAAATATCCCTTCTTCTCGGCGCTTCGAGCGGCCGCCCAGATGGTCAGCTACGAGGTGTCGATCGGCTTCGTGCTGATCTGCGTGGTGCTCTACGCCAACAGCTTCAACCTGACCGACATCGTCATGGCGCAGAAGGGCCACAAGCTCTTCGGCCTGCTCAATGGTTACGGCTTCAATCCCTTGCTGTTCCCGATGGCGATCGTGTTCCTGATCAGCTCGATGGCCGAGACCTTCCGAACGCCGTTCGACCTCGTCGAGGCGGAGAGCGAGCTCGTTGCCGGTCACCAGACCGAATATAGTTCGATGGCCTTCGCGCTCTTCTGGCTCGGCGAGTACGGCAATGTCATCCTGATGTGCGCGCTCAACGCCATCCTGTTCTGGGGTGGCTGGCTGCCGCCGGTGAACTGGGCGCCGCTTTATTGGATCCCCGGCATCCTCTGGCTCTTTGCCAAGATGGGCTTCTTCTTCTTCGTCTTCAGCTGGGTGAAGGCGACGGTGCCGAGGTATCGCTACGACCAGCTCATGCGGCTGGGCTGGAAGATCTTCCTTCCGCTCAGCATCCTTTTCGTCGTCATCATTTCTGGATGGCTCATGTTCTCCCGCTACGGAGGCGCGGCATGATTTCGCGCACGATCAAGGCTTTCACCCTCTGGGAGTTCGTGAAGGCGCACTGGCTGACCTTGAAGTATTTCTTCAAGCCCAAGGCGACCATCAACTACCCGTACGAAAAAGCGCCGCAGAGCCCGCGTTTCCGCGGTGAGCACGCGTTGCGCCGCTATCCCAACGGCGAAGAACGCTGCATCGCGTGCAAGCTGTGCGAGGCGATTTGCCCGGCGCTTGCGATCACCATCGAGGCCGAACCGCGCGAGGACGGCAGCCGCCGCACCACGCGCTACGACATCGACATGGTGAAGTGCATCTACTGCGGCCTGTGCCAGGAGGCCTGCCCGGTGGATGCCATCGTCGAAGGGCCGAACCTCGAATTCGCGACCGAGACGCGCGAGGAATTGCTCTACGACAAGGCGAAACTGCTCGCCAACGGCGACCGGTGGGAACGGGCGATTGCCGCCAATCTTGCCGCCGATGCCCCCTACCGATAAGCGCGCCGCAACAGGGTCCAAGACTTGATCGCACTCCTTTCCTTTTACCTCTTCGCAACGGTCATGCTCGCCTCGGCGGTGTGCGTGATCTTTGCACGCAATCCGGTGCACAGCGTCCTCTGGCTGATCCTCGCGTTCTTCAACGCGGCGGGTCTGATGCTGCTCGTCGGCGCCGAGTTCATCGCGATGCTCCTGGTGATCGTTTACGTCGGCGCGGTCGCGGTGCTGTTCCTGTTCGTCGTCATGATGCTCGACATCGACTTTGCGGCGCTTCGCTCGGGCTTCACCAAGAATCTTCCGTTCGGAATCATCATCGCGGTCATCCTGCTGATGGAGATCGTTCTTGCGGTGAGCGCCTGGAAGGCAGGCCCGATCCTCGGCGGGGCGGCCACTCGCGAGGTGACCCAGCCGAACATCGTGAGCCTCGGCCAAGTGCTTTACACCCGTTTCCTCTATCCGTTCGAGATCGCCGGCCTGATCCTTCTCGTGGCGATGATCGGGGCAATCGTGCTGACTCATCGCAGCCGCGGCGACGTCCGCGGCCAGAAGGTCTCGAAGCAGGTCGATCGCCGTCCAGAAGAGGCCATCAAGCTTGAAAATCCAACCGTCGGCGAGGGCATGAAGCTGTGATCACACTTGCCCATTTCCTGACCGTTGCCGCGATCCTGTTCGTGCTGGGCGTTCTCGGCATCTTCCTCAATCGCCGCAACGTCATCCTCATCCTGATGGCGATCGAGCTCATCCTGCTCGCGGTGAACATCAACCTGGTCACCTTCTCGGCCTACCTCGGCGACCTCGTCGGGCAGGTCATGGCGATGTTCGTGCTGACCGTCGCCGCCGCCGAAGCCGCCATCGGCCTCGCCATCCTCGTCATCTTCTTCCGCCGCCGCGGCTCGATCGCGGTCGACGACGTCAACCGGATGCACGGCTGATGCACCCAATACTCTTCATCGTCTTCCTGCCGATGGTTGCCGCGATCGTCGCGGGCTTGTTCGGCCGCTGGATCGGTCAGACGCCGGCGAAGGTCCTCACGACCGGCTCGCTGTTCATCGGCGCGGCTCTTAGCTGGCCAATCTTTATCGGATACCTGACCGGCGCTTCGCACGAGCAGGTGGTCCAGGTCCTGTCGTGGATAGATTCCGGCGACCTGCACGTCTCATGGGAGCTTCGCGTCGACGCGCTGACGGCGGTAATGCTGGTGGTGGTGACGACGGTCTCGTCGCTCGTTCATCTCTACAGCTGGGGCTACATGGCCGAGGATCCGTCTCAGCCTCGCTTCTTTGCTTATCTGTCGCTGTTCAGTTTTGCCATGTTGATGCTGGTCACCGCCAACAACCTCGTCCAGATGTTCTTCGGCTGGGAAGGGGTTGGCCTAGCGTCCTACCTACTGATCGGCTTCTGGTACCATAAGCCGTCCGCAAACGCGGCGGCACTGAAGGCGTTCGTCGTCAACCGCGTCGGCGACTTCGGATTCTCGCTCGGCATTTTCGGAACGTTTTGGGTTTTCGGCACCCTGTCGATTCCGGCGATCCTCGCGGCCGCGCCGTCGATGGCGGGTTCGACGGTCGGCTTCGCCGGCATGCATGTCGATACGATGACTCTTCTCTGCCTGCTGCTGTTCGTCGGAGCGATGGGCAAATCGGCGCAGCTCGGCCTCCACACCTGGCTTCCGGACGCGATGGAGGGTCCCACCCCGGTAAGCGCCCTGATTCACGCCGCGACGATGGTTACCGCCGGTGTATTCATGGTCTGCCGACTATCGCCGATGTTTGAAACCAGCGCGACCGCGACGATGGTCGTGACCTTCGTTGGTGCCGCCACCGCCTTCTTCGCCGCCACCGTCGGCACGGCACAGAACGACATCAAGCGGGTCATCGCCTATTCGACTTGTTCGCAGCTCGGGTACATGTTCTTCGCGGCGGGCGTCGGCGCGTACGGCGCGGCGATGTTCCACCTCTTCACACATGCCTTCTTCAAGGCGCTTCTATTCCTTGGCGCGGGCTCGGTCATCCACGCGATGCACCACGAGCAGGACATGCGTTTCTATGGTGGCCTGCGCAAGGAAATCCCGGTCACCTTCTGGGTGATGCTCATCGGCACACTGGCGATCACGGGTGTCGGAATCGCTGGTGTCGGCTTCGCCGGCTACCATTCCAAGGATGCGATCCTGGAGAGCGCCTATGCGAGCGGCTCGGTCCATGGCGTGATCGCCTTCTGGGCAGGCGCAATCGCTGCGCTGCTCACCAGCTTCTACTCGTGGCGCCTGATGTTCCTGACCTTCTGGGGCAAACCGCGATGGGGCGCTTCGGAGCATATCCAGCACGCCATCCACGGCGACCACGCGGACCATCCGGACGCCGAGCACGGCGACAGTTCCAACGACGATGATCTGCCGCCGGAAGGGACGGGGGGCTACCACCCGCACGAGAGCCCGCTGACGATGCTCGTACCCATTTGCCTGCTGGCCTTGGGCGCATTGGCCGCCGGCTTCACCTTCAGCCACTACTTCCTGCAATCGCCGGAATTTTGGAACGGAAGCATCGCGTTCAACGAGCATCTCGCTCACGCGACGCACGCGGTTCCGATCTGGGTGAAATACAGCGCGACGGTCGTGATGCTGATCGGCCTTGCGATCGCCTACAACAACTACATCCGCAACCCGCAGGACGCGGCGGGCTTCGTCAAGCAGTTCGGCGGGATCTACGGGTTCGTGAAGAACAAATGGTATTTCGACGAGCTGTACGACTTCCTGTTCGTCCGTCCGGCCCTGTGGTTGGGCCGCCTGTTCTGGAAGCGCGGTGACGAGGGCACGATCGATCGCTTCGGCCCCCACGGCGCGGCCTATGCAGTCGGCGTCGGCAACAAGATCACCGCTCGGCTCCAGTCGGGTTACCTATATTCTTATGCACTCGTGATGCTTCTCGGCCTGGTCGGCGCGGCAAGCTGGGCGATCTGGTGGGCTCAGAAGTGACAAGTCTCCCCTTGCTGACCTTTCTCGTCGCCATTCCGCTGATCGCGGGCGGCCTGTGCCTGTTCGTCAACGCGAATGGGGCACGCTGGATTGCGCTCGTCGCGACTTTGATCGACCTCGCGCTCGGGTCCTATCTTTGGGCGGCGTTCGATCCGTCGGGCGCGCAGTGGCAGTTCGTCGAGCATGTTCCGCTCGCCGCGGGCATCAACTGGGACCTTGGCATCGACGGCATCGCTTTGGTGCTGATCATGCTGTCGGTGTTCCTGATGCCGATCTGCATCGGGGCGAGCTGGCGCGCGATCGACAAACGGGTGCCCGAGTACATGGCGGCTTTCCTGCTGATGGAAGCGCTGATGCTCGGCGTATTCGCGGCGCAGGACCTGTTCCTGTTCTACGTCTTCTTCGAAGGCGGCCTCATTCCGATGTATCTGATCATCGGGATCTGGGGCGGCGCGGAGCGCATCAAGGCCAGCTACAAATTCTTCCTCTACACCCTGTTCGGTTCGGTCCTGATGCTCATCGCCATGATCTACATGGTGCTCCAGGCGAAGACGACGTCGATCCCGGAGCTGATGGCCTACGACTTCCCGGTCGACGCTCAGAAGTGGCTCTGGCTAGCCTTCTTCGCCAGCTTCGCGGTCAAGATGCCGATGTGGCCAGTCCACACCTGGTTGCCCGATGCGCACGTGCAGGCGCCGACCGCGGGCTCGGTCATCCTGGCCGGCGTGCTTCTGAAGATGGGCGGCTACGGTTTCATCCGCTTCTCGCTGCCGATGTTTCCGGAAGGGTCGGCCTACTTCGTGCCTTTCGTCTTCGTCCTCTCCGGTATCGCGGTGGTCTACACCAGCCTCGTCGCCTTGGTTCAGAGCGACATGAAGAAGCTGATCGCTTATTCGTCGGTCGCTCACATGGCGTTCGTGACCTTCGGCCTGTTCGCGTTCAACCAGCAAGGCATCGAAGGCGCGATGATGGTCATGCTCGGCCACGGCCTCGTGTCGGGCGCCCTCTTCCTTTGCGTCGGCGTGGTTTACGACCGTCTGCACACCCGCGAGATCGCAAGCTACGGCGGCCTGTCGAACAACATGCCTGGCTACGCGCTGCTGTTCATGGTCTTCACCATGGCCAGCGTCGGACTTCCGGGCACCAGCAACTTCGTCGGCGAATTCCTGAGCCTGGTTGGGACCTACAAGATTTCGAGTTGGGCCGCGATCGTGGCAACCTCCGGCATCATCCTCGGCGCGGCCTACATGCTTCTGCTCTACTGGCGGATCGCGTTCGGGGAGGCGCGGACGAAGGAAGCGGCGGCGATGGTCGACCTGTCGGTTCGCGAATGGTGGCTGCTTGCCCCGATCGCCGCGGGCGTCTTCTGGATGGGCATTTACCCGGAAAGCTTCATCCGCCCCTTCCGAGCCGACGTGAGCAGGATTCTCGAGCGCGTCGACCGTGCCGCTCCTGCCGGAGACATGAACCTCACAACGGGCAAGCCTCAGCCGGCGGCTGAGCACCAAGCGCCCGAGGCAGCACACCAATGAACCAATTCGCACCCATCTTGCCCGAGCTGATCCTGACGATCGGCGGCATCGTCCTCATGATGGTCGCCGCTTTCGGTGGACGCCGGAGCGGCGGCCTCACCAGCTGGGCTTCGGTCGCGGTGCTGATCGTCGCGACCATTGCGCTGATGGGAGCGCCGACCCACGCCGGTGGAGTGTTCGGCGGCCTGATTACAGCGGACCTGTTCGGCTCGTTCGGCAAGGCGATCATCTTCATCACCTCCGCGGTTGCAATTATAGCGGCGCACGGCTGGTTCGAGCGCGATACCGAGCACAGCGCGGAATATTCGGTACTGATCCTGTTCAGCGCGCTCGGCGGAGCCGTGATGGTTTCCGCAAGCAGCCTGGTCACGCTTTACGTCGGCCTCGAGCTTCAAAGCCTCGCGTCCTACGTTCTGGCTTCCTACCGCCGCACGGACGAGCGTTCCGCCGAGGCGGGCCTCAAATATTTCGTGTTGGGCGCACTCGCGAGCGGGATTCTGCTCTACGGAATCTCGCTTCTTTACGGGTTCACCGGAACGATGAACTTCAACGGGATTGCAGCGACGTTCGCTCGTGACGGGGCCTCTTCCCTCGGCCTTCTGTTCGGCCTGGTATTCGTTCTGGCCGGCATGGCCTTCAAGATTTCGGCAGTCCCGTTCCACATGTGGACACCGGACGTCTACGAAGGTGCTCCGACGCCGGTGACGGCCTTCTTCGCTACGGCTCCGAAGGTTGCCGCTGTCCTGCTGGGCACCCGTATCTGCCTCGATGCCCTCGCTCCGGCGACCGAGGCTTGGCGGCAAATCGTGGTCTTCGCCTCGCTTGCTTCGATCTTCCTCGGTGCAGTGGCGGCCTACGGCCAGACCAACATCAAGCGCCTGCTGGCCTATTCGTCGATCAACAACGTCGGGTTTGCTCTCGTCGGACTTGCGGCAGGAACACCTCAGGGCGCGTCTTCGGTCCTTTTCTACATGGCAGTCTACGTCGTCATGACCCTCGGCGCATTCCTCTGCGTGCTCTGGATGCGAAATGAGAAAGGTGAGCCTATCGAGGACATCGCTTCCCTGTCCGGCCTGTCCCAGACGCGTCCGGCCTATGCGGCGGCGATTGCCATTTTCATGTTCAGCCTTGCCGGAATTCCGCCGCTGTTCGGCTTCTGGCCGAAGCTGCTCGTCTTTCAAGCGGCGGTGAACTCGGGCTTGGTTGCCCTCGCGGTCGCGGCCATCGTCGGGACCGTGATCGGAGCCTATTATTACCTTCGCATCGTGAAGGTCATGTACATGGATGATCCGGCGCCGGCATTTGCCCGGATGCACCAGCCTGTGCAGGGTGCGCTCATCTTCCTCGCCGCGGTCGCCGTATCTCCCTTGGGCTATCTGCTGATCGGCCCGCTCAATGCCCTTACCGATCGCGCCGCTGGATCCATCTTCTGACCCGCATACGGATCGTCGAGCGCACTGGCTCGACAAACGCCGACCTCCTGAACGACCGAGCCGCCATCGAAGGCGACTGGCTCGTGGCAATGGTTCAGGATGCGGGCCGTGGCCGCCAGGGCCGCGAGTGGGTCAGCGAAGCCGGCAATTTCTTTGGCAGCACGATGGTTGCGCTGGCCAAAGGTGATCCAGCTCCGCAGTCAATTTCCCTCGTCGCCGGGCTCGCGCTCATCGAGGCCGTCGACGTCGCTGTTCCGAACCAGCCACTGATGCTGAAATGGCCGAACGACCTGATGTTCGGCACCGCGAAGCTCGCGGGTATTCTCCTCGAACGGAGCGGAGACAGAGTTGTCGTTGGGTTCGGGCTCAACCTGTCATCCGCACCGAAGCTCGAAGGACGCGACGCCGCGGCGCTCAACGGTGTCCTGCTGCCGCAGGCCTTTGCACCCTTGCTCGCAGGAAGCTTCGCCCGGATGCTTTCGCTCTGGCGCAGCTCGGATCCGGAGGCCTTCGCCCGGGCATGGCTTGCCCGCGCGCATCCGGTCGGGACCCGGCTGACGGTCCACTCGAATGCCGAAGAGAAAGTCAGCGGCACGTTCGACGGGATCGAGCCTGACGGCGCACTTCGCCTGCGCCGGAATGGCCGTATCGACATCATCCGCGCAGGCGACGTCGAGCTCTAGAAGTCGCTTTTCCCGAAGCGTCGAATTCCCTGATTGATTCCCGGTGGGTCGAGCGTGGTCAGGTCGAGGTTCAAGGGCTCGCCATTGATCCATTCGCCAAGACTGGTGTGATCGGCGAGGTCGTCGAGCGTTAGTGGATGGACGAGGGCGCACAGACCCGAAGCGCGGAGAATCTCCTGAATCGGCTTCAGCTCGCTCTTCAGGAAATGCACTTCGTACTGAGGGATGGGGTGCGGACCGACTTTCCCGTCGGTCATCCTTCCCACGAACAGGATGTTCGGGTGGGCCTCGAACCGGCTCCTAAGGTCCTCCGCTGCATTGCGTTGCTCGGGCGAGAAATAGATGTGGGCGTGGTAGGGCGCGTCGTCGGGCAAGCTCATCTCGATCCACCGTCAAGTTGTGAACAACAGCCGGTGCGGCTAGTGCGCAACCATGCTGCTAGCCATCGACGCGGGCAATACGAATGTCGTCTTCGCGCTCGTCGACGGGCGCGAGATCAAGACGCGCTGGCGGATCGCGACCGATCCGCGGCGGACGGGCGACGAATATGCCGTCTGGCTTCATCAACTGCTCGAGCTGGAAGGCTATTCGAAGTCCGACGTAACGGCGGCAATCATCGGATCGGTGGTCCCGCGCGCCAATCACAATTTGGAAGTCCTCGCCACAAAGTATTTCAACGTCGAGCCTTTGATTGCGGGAGAAGGGAAGGCGGTGTGGCCGATCGCTCTCGACGTCGACGAGCCGCAGAACGTGGGGGCCGACCGAGCGCTCAACGTGATCGCCGCCC
>JBKPKZ010000162.1:0-5871 GCA_046731355.1 Pseudomonadota bacterium
CCTCCTGGTCGCTCGCCCAGTCCTTGGCGGTGGTGACTTTGGCCATTTCATTCATCAGAACATGATCCAGTAAATCATCAGGCAGACGACGATCAGCATGATGATCATCGGCCAGGGATTGATCGTCTTCACGCCAACGCCCTTTCGATCGCCTGTTCGATCTCGGCAATTCGGAAGGGATGACCGCTGACCTTGTTGAGAGGCTTGGCGTCGACGAGGAACTGGTCGCGGAGCACGGTCTTGAGCTGACCGGTGTTCATTTCCGGAACGATGATCTTGTCAAAGCTCTTCAGAAGCTCGCCCATGTTCGACGGCATCGGCCAGATGTGGCGGACGTGGACGTGGGCGACGTCGAGGCCCTTGTTCAGCGAGCGCCGGACCGCCTGGTGGATCGGGCCGAAGGTCGAGCCCCAGCCGACCACGGCCAGCTTCGCGCCTGCCTTGCCGATGCAGACATCCTGGTCGGGAATGCTCTCGGCGACCTTGTTGACCTTGGCGGCGCGGGTCTCGGTCATTTCCTGGTGCGCGCCCGGCGAATAGTCGATGTTGCCGGTTCCGGGCTGCTTCTCGATACCGCCGATGCGGTGCTCGAGGCCCTCGGTGCCCGGCTTGATCCACGGACGCGCGAGGTCGCCGTTGCGGGCGAACGGCATGACGCTTTCGTCTTCCGCCGGCGGCTTGTCGAAGAAGCTGACCGGGAACGGCTCGTAGCCGCTCATTTCGGGCACCTTCCACGGCTCTGCCGCATTGGCGATGTAGCCGTCGGTGAGCAACATGACCGGAGTCATGTAGCGTGTGGCGATCCGCACCGCCTCGATCGCGCATTCGAACGCGTCGGCGGGTGAGCGCGCCGCGATCACCGGCAGCGGAGCGTCCGCGTTTCGGCCGTAGACCGCCTGGTAGAGGTCTGATTGCTCGGTCTTGGTCGGAAGGCCGGTCGAAGGTCCGCCGCGCTGCGAGTTGACGACAACGAGCGGCAGCTCGGTCATGATTGCCAGGCCCAGCGCCTCGGTCTTGAGAGCGATGCCGGGGCCCGACGATGAAGTGATGCCGAGCTGGCCGGCATAGCTCGCGCCGATGGCCGAGCAGATGGCCGCAATCTCGTCCTCCGCCTGGAAGGTCGTGATGCCATATTCCTTCAGGCGCGACAGGTGATGCAGAAGCGCCGACGCAGGCGTGATCGGGTAGCCGCCGAAGAACATCTTCAGTCCCGCCAGCTTGGCCCCCGCGACGAGGCCAAGCGCCAGCGATTCAGCGCCGGTGACTGTACGGTAGAGGCCGGGCTCGGCGGGCGCGGGATCTAGGTGGCGCCGGTGGACGCCGCCGATCTCGACCGTCTCGCCATAGGCGTGGCCGGCGTTCAAGGCCGCGACATTGGCCTCGGCCAGCTCCGGCGCCTTGGCGAACTTGGTGTTGAGCCAGTCGACGATCGGCTGGCGGTCGCGGTCGAACATCCAGAGCGCGAGCCCCAGAGTCCACATGTTCTTGCAGCGGAGCGCCTCCTTGTTGCCGAGCCCGAACGGCTTCACTGCATCGAGGGTCAGCTGCGAGATGTTGAAGTGGACGAGCTGCCATCTGGCGAGGCTGCCGTCCTCCAGCGGGTTCTGTTCGTAGCCAGCCTTGGCGAGGTTGCGCTGGGTGAACTCGCCCTCGTCGGCGATGATCAGCCCGCCCTGGCGGAGCTGGTCGACGTTCACCTTCAGCGCCGCCGGGTTCATCGCGATCAGGACGTCCGGCTGGTCGCCCGCGGTCTCGATCGACGTCGAGCCGAAATTGATCTGGAAGGCGCTGACTCCGAACGTCGTGCCCTGCGGCGCCCGGATTTCGGCCGGGAAGTCCGGGAAGGTCGAGAGGTCGTTGCCCGCGAGCGCCGTCGAGAGGGTGAATTGTCCGCCGGTGAGCTGCATGCCGTCGCCGCTGTCGCCCGCGAAACGGACGACGACGGCTTCGGCGCTTGGGTGCGAGGATGCTTCTTCCTCGGTGATCAGATGGGTGGCAGTCGCCACGTGCGAGTCCTTACAAACGCCAAGAGTTTTCGTCTTGGCGCCTCTTTAGGACTCCGACGCCTGTTTCGCCACCTTTCTATCGCTTTATGCCCTCTCCTTCTTCCGAAGCTTTGGGTTATGGGCCTTTGCATGAGCGACGACGACAAGAACTACCGCCGCGGAGTCGGCGTGATGCTCCTGAACAGGGACGGCAAGGTGTTTGTCGGGCGGCGCATCGATAATACCGACGAGGCCTGGCAGATGCCCCAGGGCGGGATCGACAAGGGCGAGAAGCCCTGGGCGACCGCCAAGCGCGAGCTGGAGGAAGAGACCGGCATTCCGCCGAGGCTCGTCGAGCGGATCGCCGAATGCCCGGAGCGGCTGAAATACGATTTGCCCGAGGAAATCCGCCACCGGCTGTGGGGCGGCAAGTGGAAGGGGCAACTCCAGGACTGGTATCTGGCGCGCTTCCTCGGCGACGACGGCGATGTGAACATCGCCACCAAGCATCCCGAGTTCAATGCGTGGAAATGGATCGAGCCGGACGAGCTCCCGGACCTCATCGTCCCCTTCAAGCGCGACCTGTACCGGCGCCTCCTGAAGGAGTTCGCGGACTACCTTTGAGGAGCCGTGAAATAGCCGATTCCGCCACCGACGATGGCGCCCAGGATCGGTCCGATGAAGGGAAGCGGAATGGCCACGACCGCGCCGATGGCGGCGGCGATCGCAGTCCGCTTTGCACGTGGGTCTTCGAGCACAAGCATTCTCCTTTGTCGCTGTGTTATAACACTAACACAGCATTGCTGTCCATTGCGGAATTTCGAAATGGCTTGCTAGCTGGCGGCAATGCGGCGGTTGAACGTGGCGGTGGCGGGGTGCGGGCCATGCGGACTGGCCGCCGCGCTCCTGCTTGGGCGGCAGGGCCACGACGTTTCCTTGTTCGAGCGTTTCGAGACCCCGAAGCCGATCGGTTCCGGGTTGATGATGCAGCCGACGGGAATGGCGGTCCTTGCCGAGCTTGGTCTTTCCGGCCTTGTCATGAGCGAAGGCGCGAGGATCGATCGACTGTTCGGAACCGCCGGCGACAGGGTCGTTCTCGACGTCCACTATCGAGCGCTCGGCAGGCCGAAGCAGTTCGGGATCGGAATCCACCGCTCGACCCTGTTCAATGGGCTTTACGACGCCGTGAACGCCGCCGGCATAAGGGTTCGAACCGGAGTGACGATCGACGGAAGCCGGCTCGAGGGCGATCGCCGCAAGCTCCGCTTCGCCGATGGGTCGGAGAGCGACGAGTACGACCTCGTCGTCGACGCCCTCGGCGCTCGAAGCGCGCTTGCCGAGCCTTGCGGGCGGGACCTCGATTACGGCGCCTTGTGGTCGACGCTCGACTGGCCCGAGGGCGCCGGTTTCGACCGGAATGCCTTGCAGCAACGCTATCGCCGTTCGAGCGTCATGGTCGGAGTGCTCCCGATCGGGGTGGGAAGAAGCGCCGCGGCGAAGGCCGCGTTCTTCTGGTCGCTTCGATGCGATCGGCTTGACGGCTGGCGTTCGAACGGCCTCGATCGCTGGAAGGACGAGGTCCTCTCCTTATGGCCGCAAACCGCTCCGCTGCTCGATCAGATCGAAAATCAGGAGCAGCTCACCTTCGCCCGCTATTCGCACCGGACCCTGAAACATCCCGTGGAGCGGGCGTTGATCCACATCGGCGACGCCTGGCATTCGGCGAGCCCGCAGCTTGGACAGGGCGCCAACATGGCGCTGCTGGACGCCTGGTCGCTCAGTTCCGCTCTGGAACGGGCCGAAACCCTCGATCAAGCACTCGACCATGCCATTTCGATGCGGCGTATGCACGTCCTCCTCTACCAGTGGCTGACCGCTCTCTTTACGCCCGTCTATCAGTCCGACAGCAGGATCTTGCCGATCCTTCGCGACGGCATCGTCGGCCCACTCTCCAGGCTTTGGCCCGCGACATGGATCCAGGCGGCCATGGTCGGGGGATTGATCGGCAGCCCGCTTTCGCGCCTCGGCCTCAACCGGGCCGCTTGAACACCGGCATCTTCACGCTGAAGACCTGAACCGCCTCGCCGTCCTCGTCGCGGGTTTCGTTGTGCATGGTGACGATGGCCATGTTCGGCCTCGAACGCGACGGCTTGATGTCGACGATCTCGCTGAAGACCCGAAGGGTCATTCCGGGGCGCGTCGGCTTGGGCCAGCTCAGCTGAAGCTCGGCTCCGACGAGCCCATCGGCAAGCGGGACGCTCTCGACCAGCATCCGCATCGTCAGCGCCGCGGTGTGCCAGCCGCTGGCGGCGAGCGATCCGAACAGGGTTCCCTCGGCGCCTTCCTCGCTCAAGTGAAAGGGTTGCGGATCGAACTCGGCGGCGAAGCTCTTGATCTGCTCGCCGTCAATGAGGTGCGGCTTGCTCGAGAACAGCTGACCGACGTGAAGGTCTTCGAGATAGAGCTGCTTCGGAGCCGGACTCACTTCTTCCTGGCGGCCTTCTTCGCTTTCTTCTTCGCTTTCTTTCCGCCACCGACCTCATTGCCGATCTGGTCGATGCTCCGGCGGGCGACGTCTAGGGCGAGCTGCCAGAGGGCGCCGCCGTCGACACCGGACCTGGCGGCCTTCTTGAGATCGTCGGCCGCTTCGAGAGCGAGCGACCTCGCCTTCTTCGGATCGCGGAGAGCCGCTGCCGCGGCCACCAGGGTCGCAGCGACGACTTCGGTCGCCATCGGGTTCTTGGCGATCTTCTTCGCGCCCTTCACCGCCTTTTGCACCTTGGCGGCGGTGGCGATCTTCGCGGTCTTCACGACCTTTTGCACCTTGGCGACCCTGGCCGTCTTCGCGGCTTTGGCAGGCTTTGCTGCTTTTGCGGACGAGACGGCCTTAGGAGCCTTGGAAGCGCGAGGCGCGGGTGTCGGCCTTGGGGCCGATACGCCCTTCGCCTTCTTGCTCGCCTTGCCGTTTTTCGAATTTTCGTTGGCCAACCCGGGTCCCCTGGTGATTTTGCTCGATATCACCGTAGCGTCATGAGGATGTAATGTCCTTCTGTTTCAACTCGGCGACAGCGTTCCCGCCTGCTACTGAGCGGGCCCATGCCAGCTAGACGTGCAAAGACTATGGCTACCGTCGAAGACTCTCAGGCGCCCGCGCCTTTGCTCGAGGCCGTCCCACGGCCGATCCCGGAGTCCGATGCAGAGACGAATGCTGCGGTCGAGGAACAGCGATATTTCAACCGGGAGCTGAGCTGGCTGGCCTTCAACCGGCGGGTCCTCGAAGAGGCGTGCAATCCGAACCACCCGCTGCTCGAGCGGCTTCGGTTCCTGTCCATCTCGGCCAACAACCTCGACGAATTCTTCATGGTCAGGGTCGCCGGCCTGAAGGCCCACCAGACGCTTGGGATCGAGGAGCCGTCGGTCGATGGACTGACGACTGCGCAGCAGCTGGAGGCACTGGACCTCGAGACCGACAGGCTGGTCGGAAGCCAGCTCGCGGTCCTCTCCCAGCTTCAGGAATCGCTCGCGAAGGTCGGAGTGATCACGATCGGCTACGAAAAGCTCGACGACGAGGCGGAAACCTGGCTCGACCAGCATTTCCGGGAGCAGATCTTCCCGCTCCTCACTCCGCAGGCGATCGACCCCGCCCACCCATTCCCGTTCATCCCGAACAAGGGTTTCAGCCTGATCTTCGAGCTTCGCCGGGGACGCGCCGCGTCGATCCGCGAGCTCATCATGCTTCCGACCGCCGTTCCGCGCTTCATCCGGATCCCCGGCAAGGAAGCGCGTTACATTTCCCTCGAAACCCTGATCCGGCGGAAGACGGATTACCTGTTCCCGAAATATACCGTCGTCCACGGCGGCGCGTTCAGGGTCATCCGCGACAGCG
>JBKPKZ010000163.1:0-5744 GCA_046731355.1 Pseudomonadota bacterium
CGCGAGGGACTCGAGGCCCGGATCAAGCAGCTCTACGATTACGAGCGCTTCGGAGTGCCGGTGAAGAAGGGCGGGCGCTACTTCTATTCCCACAATACGGGCCTTCAGAATCAGTCGGTCCTGTTCGTCCGGGACAGCCCCGACGGCGAAGGCCGGGTGCTCGTCGATCCCAACGGCTGGTCCAAGGATGGAGCCACTGCGCTCGCAGAATGGACGCCGAGCGAGGACGGCAAGCATCTCCTTTATTCGATCCAGGACGGAGGATCGGACTGGCGGACGCTGAAGGTGATCGACGTCGCGACCGGGCAGCTCACGAGCGACGAGGTCAAGTGGGTGAAGACCTCCGCGGGCGACTGGGCCAAGGACGGATCGGGCTTCTTCTACACGCGCTTCCCCGAGCCCGCGCCGGGTCAGGAGTTCCAGTCCACGAACCTCAATTCCAAGGTTTATTTCCACAAGCTCGGAACGCCGCAGGCCGACGACCGGCTGGTCTACGCGACGCCCGACAAGCCGACCTACGGCCATTATGCGAGCGTCAGCGAGGATGGCCGCTGGCTTGTGATCACAACGGCCGAGGGCACCGACGACCGCTACGAGATCCACGCCATCGATCTTCGCGCCCGAGGCGCCAGGCCGAAGGCATTGATAACCGGTCTCGAGAATAATTGGAGCTTCATCGGTAACGAAGGCTCGCGCTTCTTCTTTATCACCAACAAGGACGCGCCGAAGCTGAAGGTCGTCGCGATGGACGTCGCCCGGCCGGGCAATCCGGTGACGACGCTCGTTCCCGAGCAGGAAGCGACTCTCGACGGCGCATCGATCGTCGGCGGCAAGCTGATTGCCTCCTACCTTGCGGACGCGAAGTCGGAGGTCAGAGTCCACAATCTTCAGGGCAAGGCGCTGACGAAAGTCGAGCTTCCGGGGATCGGCACGGCCAGCGGCTTCACGGGCGAAATGGACGATCCGGAGACCTTCTTCGCGTTCACGAGCTTCAACCGCCCGACGACCATCTACCGTTACGACGCGAAGACCGGCGAGGCATCGACCTGGGCGGCGCCGAAGGTCGCGTTCAACCCGGACGACTATTCGGTCGAACAGGTCTTCTACAATTCGAAGGACGCGACGCGTGTGCCGATGTTCATCGTCCGCAAGAAGGGAACGTCGGGCCCGGCGCCGACCCTGCTGTACGGCTATGGCGGGTTCAACGTTTCGCTGACGCCGAGCTTCTCGGCAACTCGTCTCGCCTGGCTGGAGAAGGGCGGGGTCTACGCGCTCGCCAACCTTCGCGGCGGCGGCGAATATGGCAAGGCGTGGCACGATGCAGGGCGCCTCGCCAACAAGCAGAACGTGTTCGACGATTTCATCGCGGCTGGCGAATATCTAAAAGCGAACGGCATCGCTTCACCCAAGGGCCTTGCGATCCAGGGCGGCTCCAACGGCGGCCTCCTGATCGGCGCCGTCGTGAACCAGCGGCCCGACCTGTTCGACGCGGCCGATGCCGCCGTCGGAGTCATGGACATGCTGCGCTTCGACCGCTTCACCGCGGGCCGCTACTGGGTCGACGACTACGGCTATCCCAACAAGGAAGCGGATTTCCGGACGCTGCTGGCTTATTCGCCCTACCATAACATCAAGACCGGCATTCACTACCCGCCGATGCTCGTGACGACGGCGGACACCGACGACCGCGTCGTTCCGGGGCACAGCTTCAAGTACATTTCGGCACTTCAGGCGGCCGACCCGAATGGCGAGCCGCATGTGATCCGAATCGAGACCCGCGCGGGCCATGGGTCAGGCAAGCCGACCGACAAGATCATCGAGGAAGCGTCGGACGTGCTGGCCTTCTTCGCCCGCTACACCGGGCTTCAGCTCTAGCTCAGCGGGCGCGCTTGTCGAGGTAGAGATAATCGTCCTCGAACTCGCCGAGCGCTTGCAGCCCGGCAAGATCGAGGATGTTCACTCGTCCCTTCTCGACCTCGATCAGCTTTTGCCGCCGAAGGCTCTGGAGGGTTCGGTTCACGTGGACCGAAGTGAGCCCGAGGCAATCGCCCAATTCCTGCTGGGTCAGCGGGAATTTGTAGCTGTCGCCGGTGGTCTGGCCGACGATTCGAAGCCGCTCTAGAATCTCGCAGAACAGATGCGCCATCCTGCTCGGCGCCGGCCGGCGGCCCAGCGACACCGTCCACTCGCGATGGATCGCCGCATCGATATTGGTCATCAGCCAGTAGACGCGCGTCAGGTGCGGATGCTTCTCCAGCATGTGGCGAAGCCGATTGTGCGGAAACACCGCATAACGGCAGTCGGTGATCGCCATCACATTGTGATCGAGGCGTTTTAGAGTGAAGCCGTGCAGGTCGACGAAGTCGCCGCAGAACTGGAGCTCGCTGATCTGCTGGTGGCCGCTGGCCATCGCGGTCGTCCGGGCCATCCAGCCGTCGAGCAGGAGAATGCTTTCGTGCAAGTCGCGGCCGTGGCGGATGACGGGTGCGTCCGCCGCAACGTCGCGAACCTCCAGCATTGCGCTTCGGATCGCTTCCTCTTCCTCGCCGCTGATATCGTCGCGGACGCGAAGCTTCTTCAGATGGGCCTCGATCATTCGACTGGATCTGCCAACATGTCCGGGCCAACCGGCATGTTCATCGAAAAACGCATACCATCCCTCTTGAACTCGATGCTGGTCTGAGTGCCGGGTTCGTAGGGAAGCGACCTCGGCAGCAATTCGTGCCCGAGACCTTGGTGAGACACGGTGGGCGGCAAGTCCAGTCCACTTTGACCCGCGCGCCACTTCTCGCGCGAGTGGGGCGTGCGAGTGTCGGTGGTGCCGTCACTGGTTGGCGTCGAGATGTCGTCCTTCATGGTCAAGGTGCAGGTAGTTCGCATTGAACATCGCTGCCTCCATCAGTCGTTGCATATCCAGTATCGTCAACCGCCGGCGTTCCAATTCGATCAGTCCGTCCCGCCGCAATTCCTGTACAGTACGGTTAACATGCACTGCCGTCAGTCCAGTCGCGTCGGCAAGGTCGTTCTGCGTCAGCGGAAAGTCGCAACTGGTCCCGTTGGTCATCTTCACAGTGCGCAAGCGCAGGAAAAGCTCCGTCAACAGGTGCGCGATCCTCTCGTAAGCGGTTCGCTGCCCGACATTGAGGGTCCATTCCCGCTGGATGGCGGCATTGACCAAAGTCTCCCACCAAAGCGCCTGGGCAACCCGCGGATACCTCGCAGTCAGACGGTCCATGTCCTCGCGGCTGATATCCGCCACCGACAGGCGAGTGATCGCGCCGACGCTGTGGTCCATTTGCCGAAGAACGTAGACATTGAGGTCGCAGAAGTCGCCGGGGATGAAGAAGGCGACGATCTGCCGGCGGCCGTCGGGAAGCGCCTTGTAACGGCAGGCCCAGCCGTCGAGCATAAGGTGGGCAAATTTCGGATTTTCGCCCTCGCGGATGAGGTCGCGGCGCGGTGCTATGACGCGTGAGGTGTTGCTGACCTTCGCGATCGCGGACTTGTCGTCGGACGAGAGCCGCGTGAATGCCTCGAGACGAAGGGCGAGAGTTGCTACCACTTTCGTCGGCCTTCTTTGGGAGATGGAATCTAAACTGCTGTATCATGCCCGGCCCTAATCCATGTTAGGGAGATCGACGCTCCGAATGAAGCCGTACTAGGAGTGCGCGAAGGCGCTTCGACTGTGCTGTCGTGGGCATGTCTCGCCGAACGGCGTTACGCGCATGCTGGCCAAAACGGGCAATCGCCTCATCTTGACGCGTAAAGTCCTAGCATTTGTTAGTGCGTTTCCTGGATGCACCCGCTTAAGTCGCGCCCTTTCGGGAAAATAAGCCGCGGGCGGGTGTCGTGAGTCTCGTTGTGTTTGCGTGCGTTCAAGAATGACGCGCGCGTGATTGGCCAGTCTCTGTTGAACCACCTCTCGCGGTTCGGCGACCTCGCCGACGACGATTGCGAAGCGGTGACCCGCCTTCCCGGCGAGCTCAAGACGCTCAAGCGCCACGAGGACGTATCCAAGGCCGGAACGCCTCCCTGCTTTTCGGTCGTTGTTGTAACCGGTTTCTTGCAGCGGCATGTCAGCAGGCGGGACGGCTCGCGGCAGATCCAGTCCTTCTATCTTCCGGGCGACGCTCCGTCGCTTGAATCGCTGCACCTCGATTATCTCGACAGCAATCTGGGAGCCGCCATTCCGAGCGAGGTCGCGATGATCCCGCATTCCGAACTCCACGGGCTGATGCGTGAACGGCCGGGCGTTCAGAAGCTCGTCTGGCGTTCGAGCATGAGCCAGTCCTCGCTCTATCGCGAATGGCTGACGCGCAATTCCCGGCTGACCGCGAGCGGCGGCATGGCCCACATGTTCTGCGAGATTTACACAAGAGCGAAAGCTGCAGGGCTGGTCGAAGGCAATAGCTGCGAGATGCCGCTCACCCAGGAGATACTCGCCGATGCGCTCGGCCTGACCGGAGTACACGTCAACCGGACTCTTCAACAGCTTCGCGAAATGGGCTTCGTCGACCACCATCGCGGCCGGCTGTTCGTCCATGATCTTGACCGCCTGGCCAGCTTTTCGGACTTCGACCCGACCTACCTGCATCTCGATTGCGGGCACGGCCGTTAATCAAGCTGAACCGCAGCAAACGACGCATTCAGTACGCATGCAGTGGGCGGAATCTAGGACACCCTCAAGCTTGCGAAGCGTTCTGCCGTGCAAGCGGGCTTGTTGAGGAGAGAGTGGCATGAAAGCTCTTACGCGAATACTCGCTGGCGGAATCGGTCTTGCAGCGTTTGGCGCCGCGGTTCCGGCCGCCGCACAATATTATCCGTCCTATCCGGCCAATCCCTATGGGTATGGCTACAACAACGGCAACGTCGTGGGTCAGGTGCTCGGCCAGATCCTCGGCTACGGCCGCTATCCTTACGGAAACTACGGATACAACCAATATTCGAACCAGAGCGGAGCGGTCGACCAGTGCGCACGCGCGGTCGAAGCTCGCCTGAACGGCAATCAGGGCTACTATGGCTACGGCAACATGCCGTACCAGGGGCGCTACGGTTACAACGGTTATAACGGCTACAATGCCGGCGGCCGAGTTCAGGGCATCACCCGGGTCACCCAGAAGTCGTACGGCCTCAAGGTCTACGGCGTCGCCAGCTCGGGTTACAACGGGTACCAGGGCTACGGCCAGCGCGGCTACGGAACCTACGGCTATAACGCCGGAGCGGATCTCAGCTTCAACTGCGAAGTCCGCTACGACGGCCGAATTCGCGATATCGATATCAATCGTCGCACCGCCGACTGGCGCGGCTATTAAGCCCTGATTCCCACTTCGGTGGGCAAAAGACGCGCCGGGGACGAAAGTCTCCGGCGCATTTTTTATGGTCGTTTCGGAAGCGACATTTCCCTCAAGTGAACATTCGGGAGGTCAAACGACCGTTGGGGCACCCTCCGGGACGGGCGGCGACGACATCGACGAGCTGGGGCGTTGTGGGGGCATCGGGGCCAATTTTCGAGGAGACAAGGAGAGTGGCTATGCTCACCATGACCAAGATTCTCGCCGGAGGGTTCGGACTCGCCGCGCTCGCGGCGGCGACACCGACGGCAGCCCAGATTAACACTGACAGCGCGGTCGGAGCCCAGGCGCAGCTTGCCTCGAAACAGTGCGTCGCGGCGGTCCAGAACCGGCTGAACAATCGCGGCTATGGCGCGATCAGCGCTTCCGGCACTGCCCGGGTCATCGGCGTGA
>JBKPKZ010000164.1:0-1640 GCA_046731355.1 Pseudomonadota bacterium
AGATCCGAGTCCTCAGGCCGCCGGCTTCCATCGTCCCCGTCGGCAGCCAGTAGTCACGGAGGGTCCAGCGAAGATTGCCGAGCGGCGACTTCACGCCGTTCACGCCGAGGAACGGCTTCATCAACGGTTGCCCGGGTGCGCCCGCAAACTCGATCAGCCCGCGGTAGCGCATCGAGATGACGTTGAAATCCATGACCGCGGCGTCGCTCGCCCGGATCGATGGCAATGCGATCCAGTCGTTGCCGGTCGGGATGACGTCGTCGGCACCGAGGTTCAGCTCCGTTTCAGGCGGAGAAGCGGCCATTGCGCCAGTCGCGGGCGCCACCCAAAGCAGCGCCGCGAGAAGAAAGCCGATGCCTTTCCCGGCAGGGCTCACTCTATTCCCACTCGATCGTCCCCGGCGGCTTCGACGTATAGTCGTAGACGACCCGGTTGATGCCCTGCACCTCGTTGACGATTCGGGTTGCGACCCGGCTGAGGAAGGCGGCGTCGAAGGGGTAGATATCGGCGGTCATTCCATCGACGCTGGTCACCGCACGAAGCGCGCAGACGTAATCGTAGGTCCTGAAATCGCCCATGACGCCGACCGTGCGAACCGGAAGAAGCACCGCGAAAGCCTGCCAGATCGCGTCATAGAGACCAGCGTTGCGGATCTCTTCGAGGTAGATCGTGTCGGCCTTGCGGAGGATATCGCACTTCTCCTTGGTCACCTCGCCCGGAATTCGGATGGCGAGGCCCGGGCCGGGAAACGGGTGGCGACCGACGAAGGCGTCGGGAAGGCCGAGTTCGCGGCCAAGCGCGCGCACCTCGTCCTTGAACAGCTCGCGAAGCGGCTCGACGAGTTTCATGTTCATCCGCTCGGGCAAGCCGCCGACATTGTGGTGGCTCTTGATGGTGACCGACGGGCCGCCGGTGAAGCTGATGCTTTCGATGACGTCCGGATAAAGCGTGCCCTGCGCCAGGAAGTCGGCGCCGCCGATCTTCTTCGCCTCGGCCTCGAACACGTTGATGAACTCGGCGCCGATGAACTTGCGCTTCTGCTCGGGATCGCTGACGCCGTCGAGGCCGCCGAGAAAGTCGCGGCTGGCGTCCACGTGGACGAGCGGGATGTTGTAGCTGTTGCGAAACAGCGAGACGACCTGCTCCGCCTCCCCGGCCCGCATCAGGCCGTGATCGACGAACACGCAGGTGAGCTGCTCGCCGATCGCTTCGTGGATGAGAACGGCAGCGACCGCGCTATCGACTCCGCCCGACAGGCCGCAAATGACCCGGCCCTTGCCGACCTGCTCGCGGATGTCGGCGATCTTCGCATCGCGGAACCCGGCCATCGTCCAGTCGCCAGAGCAGCCGCATACATGTCGCACGAAATTGGCGAGCAGCTTGCCGCCGTCGGGCGTGTGAACGACCTCCGGATGGAACATGAGGCTGTAGCGCTTCGCTTCTTCGTTGGTCGCGATCGCAAACGGCGCGCCTTCGGAGCTTGCGACCACCTCGAACCCCGGCGCGAGGCTCTCGACCCGGTCGCCGTGGCTCATCCACACCTGATGCTTCTCGCCGACGTGCCAGAGGCCGTCGAACAGCGCCGAGGGCGACACGATATCGATGAAGGCGCGACCGAATTCCTTCTGGTCGGAGGTGAC
>JBKPKZ010000165.1:0-27826 GCA_046731355.1 Pseudomonadota bacterium
TTGGACTTGAGCAGTGGTCGCGAACGGCAGCTGACGTCGGGCAATTCGGTCAACGTGGAACCGAGGATCTCGCCAGACGGCAAGCGGATCGTCTGGGTCTCAACGCTTGGGACTGGCCATTTCAACCTGTTCATCGCGGACATCGGGCCTGACGGTCTGAGCGACGCTCGGCCGTTGCTCGGCCAGCGGCAGAGCAAGATTACCCGCTATTATTATTCGACCTACGATCATGCGCTGAACCCGTCCTGGACGCCGGACGGAGCGCATATTCTCTACGTTACAAACAACGAGGTCGCATGGGGCACGGGCGACATCTGGTCCGTCGCCGTCGACAACCCGAGAGACCGAAGGAAGGTGCTCAGCGAAGAGACCAGCTGGAGCGCGCATCCGGAGCCCTCGCCGGATGGCAAGCAGGTGCTCTTCGCAAGCTATCACGGCAGACAGTGGAGGCAGCTCTGGCTGACGACTCCTGGCGGAGCTGCTCCGCTTCCACTGACATTCGGCGAGTTCGATCGCTCCGGCGCCCGTTGGTCTCCCGATGGCGAGCGGGTCGCCTACGTTAGCAATGAAGGCGGCAACACAAGTCTGGCTGTTCGAGATCTCATTGGAGGAGCAACCACGCCGGTCGTTGCAACAACACGACGATACAGGACACCCCCGGCACGGTTGACGCTCGACATCCGCGACGATGAAGGACGCGCAGTGCCTGCTCGGGTCGCAGTGGTTGGCAGTGACGGTCGAGCTGCCGCTCCCGCCTCCGCCTGGATGCATGCCGACGATGGCTTCGACCGCAAGTTGCAGTCGAGCGAGACCTACTATTTCCATTGCCAGTCTCGCTGCACTCTCGAAGCGCCGTCCGGAGACACGACGATCTGGGTTCAGCGCGGCTTTCGATATCAGCCATGGCGCCGGACGGTAAGGCTGTCTGCCGGCGCGGACGAGCTGATGCCCGTGAAGCTGGAGCCGAATGACCTTCCGGCTTCATTCGGCAAGTGGCGGAGCGCCGACCTCCACGTCCACATGAACTACGGCGGGGCCTATCGGAACACGCCTGCGAACCTGGCGCGACAGGCCCAGGCGGAAGATCTCGACGCGGTCTACAATCTCATCGTCAACAAGGAGGAGCGGGTTCCGGACATCGGTTATCCGGTAGGCAGGGACCCGGCGAGCACCGCCTCGACACTAGTCATGCATTCGCAGGAATTCCACACGAGCTATTGGGGCCATCTCGGCCTTCTCCACCTGTCCGACCACGTGCTGACACCGGATTTCTCGGCCTACCAGAGTACGGCGCTCGCCAGCCCCTATCCGTTCAACGGAAAGGTGGCGGACATGGCCCATGCCCAAGGCGCTCTCGTCGGTTACGTCCATCCGTTCGATTGGGTCATCGACCCTGCGAAAGAAAAATCGCTCTCGAACGAGCTTCCCGCGGACGTGATCAATGGCAAGGTCGACTACATCGAAATCGTTGGATTCGCCGACCACAAGTCGACTGCGGAGGTCTGGTACCGGCTGCTTAATCTCGGTTTCAGACTTCCCGCCGGGGCTGGCACGGACGCGATGGCCAACTATGCATCACTGCGCGGACCGGTAGGAATGAACCGAGTGTTCCTCGACACTGGCGGAGAACTCAGCCCCGCGGCACTGAAAGAGGCACTCAAGGCGGGACGGACATTCGCGAGCAACGGCCCGTTGCTTGGCCTTGAGCTGGGTGGCCAGCATCCGGGCGGCACGCTCAATCGACGGGGTGCAGGAATGGTCGAGTTTCGGATTGCGCTGAGGTCGCCGGTGGCGGTCGACCATCTCGAGCTCGTTCAGAATGGAAAGGTCGTGAAGGCCTTCCGGCTGACCGGCGATCGGCGGAAGCTGGACGCCGCTGGTGCGTTGCAGGTCGATTCGGGCGGCTGGCTCGTTCTTCGCGCATGGAACGACGGTTCCGACCCGCAGGTCCTGGATCTCTATCCCTATGCAACAACGAGCCCGATCTATCTCGACGTTCCGGGCGGCCCGCCATCAGCTGCTGCCGATGCTTCCTATTTCACTGCTTGGCTGGATCGCGTGATTGCAGATGCGCGGAGCCGGACGGACTTTCGCAGCGCCCGCGAGCGCGAGGCGACGCTGAGCTACTTGCAGGATGCGAGGAATCGCTTCGCAGTGCTCTCAAGATAATCTGGAAGGAATGGTGGACGCACTAGGGCTCGAACCTAGGACCCGCTGATTAAGAGTCAGCTGCTCTACCAACTGAGCTATGCGTCCACTGCCATTCGGCGGATGCTCCGGCGGTCAAAACACGCCCTGAGCGGCGGGGCCGGTAGCACGGTGAAACCTGGTGCGCAACCGGTGGATGTCAATCCAGCCTACAGAAGTCGTGATGTCGTCCGCTGCTGACGCTCGAGCGACATCAGGATTCCAAGGCAGATCATGACCGTCATGACGGCTGATCCGCCGAAACTGACCAGAGGAAGTGGGATGCCGACGACGGGCGCTAGGCCCATCACCATCATCAGGTTGATTGATGAATAGAAGAAAATCGTGGCTGTCAGGCCCGCGGCCGTCAACTGGGCAAAGCGCGACTTTGCATTCGAGGACACTTTCAGCCCCCACATGATCACTACCCCGAAGCACAAGATGAGCAATGCGCCGCCTAGCAGGCCCCATTCCTCGACCCAGGTGGCAAAGGCGAAATCGGTGTGGCCTTCCGGGAGGTAGTCGAGGTGGCTCTGGCTTCCGTGGAGGAAGCCCTTGCCGAAGATGCCGCCGGAGCCGATCGCGATCTTGGACTGGGTGATGTGGTAGCCGGCGCCGAGGGGATCGCTCTCCGGATTCAGGAAGATATCGATCCGCTTGCGCTGATAGCCGTGCATGAATTGGTAGACGATCGGGATGGCCGCCCCGAGTACCCCTGCCGGGATCAGGAAGACACGAAGAGGCACGCCGGCAATGAACATCACTGAAACACCGCCGAGAAGGACCATGGTGGCGGTGCCAAGATCGGGTTGAATCAGGATCAATGCCCAGGGCACTCCGATCAAAGTCACCGCCGGCCAGATTGCCCGCCATTTGCGGATGTCGCCTGCCGGCAGCAGTTCGTAGAACCGCGCCAGCACGATGACGATCGCCGGTTTCATGAACTCGCTCGGCTGCAGTCGAATGAAACCGAGATCGATCCAGCGCTGGGCACCCTTGCCGACGAAGCCGACCGCCTCGACAATGATCAGCATGACGAGAATGGCCGTGTAGGCCGGAAATGCCAGTTGCTTGATTGTATTCTCGCGAATGGTCGACATTGCGACCGCGAGAGAGAGGAAGAACAGGACCGTGATGCCCTGCTTCAGAGCCCAGGGCCGGAACGATCCACCCGCTGCCGAATACTGAGTAAGGAAGCCGATCCCGGCGATTCCGACGATCACGAAGATCAATCGCCACGGAAGGCGGGCGAGAGGCTGGGGAATGATGGCCGAGGAAATCACAGCGCTGTCCGTGGTGCCTTGAAGGCCGCGATCTGCCGGGCGTTCCGTTCTGCCAGCGTCCCGCCCCATTGCTCCTCAAGAGGGGCAAGGGCAGCCAGAGCCTTCTGCTTGTCGAACAGATAGGTCATGGAATCCCGGACGATCGGCGCCGCCGACGCCGCCCCGAATCCGCCATGCTCGATGATGCACCCCATCGCGTAGCGAGGCTTGTCGGCCGGTGCGAAGGCAATGAACAAGGCATGGTCGCGCAGCGCCCAATTCGATTGATGTCCGCGTTCACCCAGCCGGAAGACCTGGGCGGTGCCCGTCTTGCCCGCCATTTGGATCCCGTCGAGCGGCAGTTTCGAGGCTACCGCGGTTCCGCTGCCGTTGACCACTGCCGCCATTGCGTTGCGAATGATTTCCAGGTGCTCCGGACTGGCACCGACGGGCTCCGCAGGCTTTGCGTGCCCACTCATCAGCAGCCGCGGTTGAAGCAGCTTTCCTGACGCCAGTCGCGCCGGCATCACCGCCAGCTGCAGCGGGTTCACCAGGACGTACCCCTGTCCGATCGACGTATTCGCCGAGTCGTAGCCCTGCCACTTTCGGTGATATTTCTTCTCGAGCCACTTCGGGTTCGGCATCGTCCCGAACCGCTGAGACGGTATGGGCAGGTCGAATTCCTGGCCGTAGCCAAGATAGTTGACCATCTCGGTCGTCTGTTCGGGATCTGCGACCAGGCCCGTCGCCCAGAAATACGTGTTGCAGCTGCGTTCGATCGCCGAGTGCATATCCATCGATCCATGCACGGCATCGCATCGGAAGTACCTGTTTCCGATCTGGTAGCCGCCCGCGCAATGGACGCGTCGTTTAGGATCGATCCCCTGTTTCAGGAATGCCAGGGCCATGGCGGGTTTGATCGTCGATCCTGAGGGATAGAGTCCTTGCGCGACCTTGTTGAGCAACGGGATGTGGTCGTTCTCCGACAACATCCTCCATTCCGTCCGCCCGATGCCCTCGCTGAAGCTGTTCGGGTCGAAGGCGGGCATCGACACGAAAGCAAGCAGATCGCCGCTGGTGACATCCATCGCGACGAGAGCGCCGGACTGGTCGCCCATCCGCCGCGCCGCATATTCCTGCAATCCTTGATCGATGGTCAGCTGGACGGTCTGCCCACTGCGGTCCGGCTTCGGGTCCAATTCCTTGACCAGCTTACCGCGTGCAGTAACCTCTACGCGTTGACCACCAGGAGTGCCGCGAAGATAGGGTTCTAGTGACTTTTCAAGACCTTGCTTGCCGATTTTAACGCCTGGAATGATCAGCAACGGATTCTTGTCTTCCGCCTCATATTCCTTTTCGTTTGCCGTACCAACGTAACCGACGAGGTGCGCGACCGCGGGGCCACTCGGATAATAACGCGAGAAACCCCGGGTCGCCTGCACGCCGGGCAGGTCGGGAAGGCGAACCGTCACGGCGGCGTATTGCTCGAAGGTGACGTTTTCGGCGACCTGCACAGCCTGAAAGCCGCGTCCCTGCTTCAGCTCGCGCAGGATCCGGTCCATGTCGTCCGGAGTCAGCTGCATCAGTTCGGCGAGTGTCTTCAGCGTCTTTTCGGGTGTCTCAAGCTGCTGCGGAATCAGGTCGATGCGGAAGCTCGAGCGGTTGATGGCGATCGGAACCTTGTTCCGGTCGACAATCCAGCCCCGGCGCGGTGGAACCGGAATGAGCTGGACGCGATTGCTCTCCGATAGCAGTTGGTACTTCTGATTCTCCCTGACCGATAGCCAGGCAAGGCGCCCAAGCAGCAGTGCTCCGACAGCCGCCTGTCCGCCTGAGAGCAGCATCATCCTTCGCGAGAAGGTGATGGTCTGGTGGACCGACGAAAAGCGCCGCTCCATCTTCATCGTCCGAGCCTCCACCGGTCGATCCGGGAAACAATCCACGCGACGATTGGGAACGCAAGAATAGAGATCAGCAAAGGCGGCAATACGGTAGTCAGATAAGGGAGCGAAGCGCCCATCACCTGCGCAACGCGCCACTCGGCTGATTCGTTGGCGAGGAGGAGCAAGGCCGCGAGCGCCCATTCGAGCCAGTAGCCGCGCCACATGGTGCGGCGGTCGGCAAGATCGAGAGCAAGCATCGCCGCGGTCCAGACCGCGATCGAGAAGCCGACGGGGTGACCGGTTACGAGGTCATTGAAAAAGCCCATCGGTGCGGCCCACCAGCTAGGCCAGACGTCTGAGCGAAGAAGACGCCAGGCGATCAGTACGAGGAACCCGAAATCGGGAAACCAGCCGCTGTCAGACACGATCGGAAGCGCGATAAACAGGCTGGCAGCCAAGACCGTGTAGGCAGGGACCATGCGGGCCCCTGACACCGGCCCCTGTCCAATATTCCGGTTCGGAGCGAGAGCGGCGCGAACCATTACTGCGCCTCCGCCGCGCCGCCCACCTCCTCGGCGACGGCTTCGGGTTCGTAGGGTGGCTCGGCAAGTGCGAAGCTCGTTGCGCCGGGATCGGCAATCGGCAAGGCAATGGCGCCGTCGTCGTCGAGCCGGACGACGCGAGCAATCGGGACAAGTGGAGGATAGAGGCCGCCGGTCCCGGAAGTGATCACGATATCGCCCGGCTTGAACGGATTGCGCCCGACTTCGAGGGGTCTGAGATCGATCGTGCCATCTCCGCGACCCTGGCTGATCACCGGCTGGCCGCCGCGGAGTATCCTTGCCGGAATGATGCTCGCGCGGTCGGTGACGAGCAGAATTCGAGACGCGAGCGCTCCTGCGTCCACGACGCGACCGATGAGGCCCTGCGCGGAGCGGACAGGCATTCCAACGCGCACACCGTCAGCAGTGCCGGCGGAAAAGATGGCGTAGCGCCGGGGGCTGTTGAACGAGGACCCGACGATGCGTCCATTGGCGACCGGTGTCCGAGTGCGCTCACGAAGCTGGAGAGCCGCCTTCAACTCGCGATTCTCGAGCGAAATGGCTTTCGCCTCGACGATCCGCTGAAGCATCAACTGGCGTTCATGCTTGAGCTGTCCATTCTGGCGCGCCGCGTCCCAGTAATTGCCGGCGCCGGTGAAAACGCCGCCGACCGTCGCCGTCACTGCCCGAAGGCCTGACGTCACCGGCGCGGTTGCATCCAGCGCCACACCTCTGACGGAGGCGTAGCTCTTCGGTGCAACAAGCGACAAAGCAAGCAGAATCAGGCCTATGAGAAGCCCGGCGATAGCGGCCAGAAAACTGAAGAACAGCCCATACTGTGCGCGCCGCGACCAGCCTGGGCGGGCGGTCGCCACCCTTCAGCGCTCCCTTAAGCGGTTTGCAGGACGCCGCGGAACTGCTCTTCCTCGAGCGCCCGGCCAGTGCCAAGAGCAACGCAGGTCAGCGGATCCTCGGCGACCGTGACCGGAAGGCCGGTTTCGTCGCGGAGCACTTCATCCAGTCCCTGAAGGAGCGCACCGCCGCCGGTCAGTACGATGCCCTGGTCGCAAATGTCGGCCGCAAGCTCCGGAGCCGTGTTCTCCAATGCGATGCGGACGCCCTCGACGATGGTTCCGACAGGCTCGGACAGTGCCTCGGCGATCTGGCCCTGGTTGATCGAGATTTCCTTGGGAACGCCGTTGACGAGGTCGCGCCCCTTGATGTGGACGGTCTTGCCGATTCCATCCGTGGGCGGCTTGGCGATCCCGACTTCCTTCTTGATCCGCTCGGCAGTGGCTTCGCCAATCAAGAGATTGTGGTTGCGGCGGACGTAGGAGCTGATCGCCTCGTCCATCTTGTCGCCGCCGACACGCACCGAGGTGGTGTAGGCGAGGCCGCGGAGCGAGAGGACCGCGACTTCGGTCGTTCCGCCGCCAATGTCGACGACCATCGATCCGATCGGAGCGGTTACCGGCATGTCAGCACCAATCGCTGCTGCCATCGGCTCCTCGATCAGGTAAACGGCACTGGCGCCGGCGTTGGACGCGGCGTCGCGGATTGCGCGGCGCTCGACCGAGGTCGATCCCGACGGAACGCAGATCACGATCTCCGGGAAGCGCCAGGCGCGCATCTTGCCGCCGTGCACCTTGTGGATGAAGTGCTTTATCATCTGCTCGGCAACATCGATGTCTGCGATGACGCCGTCGCGGAGGGGGCGGATCGCCTCGATCTGATCGGGCGTCTTGCCCATCATCAGCTTGGCGTCCTCACCGACCGCCTTGACCTTCTTGACACCGTTGATGGTCTCGATCGCAACGACGGACGGCTCGTTCAGAACGATGCCGCGACCGCGTACGTAGACCAGCGTATTGGCGGTCCCAAGATCGATCGCCATGTCGTGCGACATCCATTTGAACCAGCGCGTCCAGAACATTCTTCCCCGTCTCTCGCCTATTGCTCGGTCAGTTCAGTGGAACCGGCTTCCCCTGATTTACCGGCGATTAAACTCATCCCATTGAATGCAAACTGAATTTTTCTGACAAATCAGCGCTTCGCTGGCCGCATGGTAATCGGCTAGGAATGCTTAACATGTCAATAAGAAGGCTGCCTTCAGAGCTCGTGAATCGCATCGCCGCTGGCGAGGTCGTAGAGCGACCTGCGAGTGCCCTCAAGGAGCTTGTTGAGAACGCTTTGGATGCCGGGTCCGCAACGATCCGAATCAGGCTGACGGCGGGCGGGCTCGAGATGGTCGAAGTGGTCGACGACGGATGCGGCATGGCGCCCGACGAAATGCGGCTCGCGTTGGAGCGGCACGCGACTTCGAAGCTGCCCGACGACGTTCTCGACAGGGTGACCAGTTTCGGATTCCGAGGTGAGGCCCTGCCGTCGATCGCCAGCGTCTCACGGTTCACCCTCGAAAGCCGCATCCAGGGCGGGGAGGGCTGGCGGATCGTGATCGACCACGGAGTGGACGTCGGCGAAGGGCCTGCTTCCGTGCCGCCCGGAACCTGCGTTCGAATCGAAGCTCTGTTTGATAAGGTGCCAGCAAGACGCAAGTTTTTGAGAAGCTCGCGAGCGGAGTATGCCGCCTGCCTGGACGCGGTGAAGCGCCTGGCCATGGCGCGTAGCGACGTTGCGTTCGTGCTTGAGCATGATGGGAGGCGCGTTCTTTCGCTCCAGCCGACCACACCCCCGCGGCGAGTAGCCGAGCTCCTCAGCGCCGAGCTCGACCGCAACGGGATTGGCATCGAGTGCGAGCGAAACGGGATGGGCCTGACCGGGGTGGTCAGCCTGCCCACCTTCAATCGCGGCATGGCCGACCAGCAGTATTTGTTCGTGAATGCGCGCCCGGTGAAGGATCGCCTTCTCGTCGGAGCACTTCGCGGTGCCTATCGCGATCTCATTGCCCGGGACCGTTATCCCATCGCGGCCCTCTTCCTGTCGGTGCCACTCGAGGATGTGGACGTGAACGTCCACCCGGCGAAGACGGAGGTCAGGTTTCGCGATCCAACTGCCGTTCGGGGGATGATCGTCGGAGGCATTCGCGCAGCTCTCGACGAAGCGAGCCAGAAGAGCGCGACCCGGGAGCAGGCGGCAGCGCCGGTGCTCTGGACCACGAGCGCGTCCTTCGACGAGCGGCCTAACCAAGTTCCGACGTTTGCAGCCGCGCCACCGCAATGGGGCCCAGCTGGAGCGACGATGGTGCTCGCGGAGGCGAGGGCTCTCTTCGATCATCCACCGCCCGCCGCGCGCGCCGAAGTGGCGGTCGCCGAAGTGCCGCAATATCCGCTCGGCGTGGCGCGCGGGCAGGTCTCGGCGACATACATCATTGCCGAGGCCGAAGACGGGCTGGTAATCGTCGATCAGCACGCGGCGCACGAGCGCCTGGTGCTGGAGCGCATGCGTGCGGCGCGTGAAGGCGGTTCGATCGCGCGTCAGCCCTTGCTTATGCCCGAGGTCGTAGAGCTGGAAGAGCCCGACTGCGACCGACTGGAGACCGCCGCTGACGAACTTGCGGGACTAGGGCTGGAGATCGAGCGATTCGGTTCGTCGTCCATCCTCGTCCGAGCAACGCCCGCGGCGCTCGGCAAGACAGATATTCGAGAACTGCTGACCGACCTAGCCGCCGAACTTGCGGAATTCGGAAGCGCCTTCTCGCTCCAGGAGAAGCTGGATCACGTGGCCGCGACGATCGCTTGTCACGGATCGGTGAGGGCGGGGCGGATACTGTCGGTCGCTGAGATGAATGCGCTCCTCCGGGAGATGGAGGTCACCCCACGCTCCGGCCAGTGCAACCATGGGCGACCAACGTGGGTGAAGCTTGGCCATGCGGAGATGGAGAAGCTGTTCGGAAGGCGCTGAAATTCGCCATTTCTGCGCGACATCTACGTCTTCGCCTGCTATCGTCCAAAACGTCCGGAGGGAGACGGATCATGGATGAGTCCACCAGTGTCACTGGCGATCGCGCCTATTTCGCTCAACGCGCGGCCGAGGAGCTTGAACTCACCCTTTCCGCGAGAGACCATGAAGCTGCCGAGGCTCACCGTCGGCTGCAGCGAGTCTACACCGAGCGCGCTTCTGTCGGAGCGCGGATCACGGATATCCCCGAAGAAGTAGGCTAAGCCTCGTCGAGATTGCTGAGTTCGCGAAATACCCGTTCGATCGAGCGCTTGCGAGCCTCGTCGCGCGCATTCTCGAGCTTCGGATATCCGCCAAGAGCCTCCTGACGGAGCGCCTCCGCGAAACGGCCGCTTCGAACCTCGTTGAGTACGGCTCGCATGTTCTCTTTCACATGCTCGTCGATGACACGCGGCCCGCCTAGTACAGCGCCCAGCTCCGCAGTGTTCGAGATGGCTTCGCGCATCCCCGCAATTCCGCGTGCTTCGATCAGCTCGGCGATGAGCTTCAGTTCGCCGACGCACTCCAGGTACGCGACCTCGGGCGAAACTCCCGCCTCGACCAAAATCTCGAATCCTGCAGTCAAGACTTCAGGCACTGCGCCCCAAACCACAGCGCCTTCATTGAAAAGGTCCGCTTCGCATTCTTCCGCGAACGAGGATGCGATCAGGCCGGCGCGGGCGCAGCCGATGGCCTTGCCATAGGCAAGAGAGAGGTTGCGGGCGTAGCCACTGGCATCCTGTGCGACCGCCCAGAGCGCGACCATGCCTTTGCCCTCTTCGTAGAGTGACCGAAGTGCGGTTCCAGGGCCTTTCGGAGCGACGAGCAAGACATCGAGATCGTGGCGGGGCGAAATTTGCCTGAAATGGACCGTAAGCCCATGGCTGAAGCCGATCGCGGCGCCGTAGCGGATCCGGGCCTCGACCTCCTTGTAGATGTTTGCAAGCGCTTCGTCGGGCGCGAGAAACATGACGAGGTCGGCAGAAGCCGCCGCTTCCTCGACCAGCGCGGTCGTCAGGCCCGCTTCCTCTGCTGCCCGAGCGCTTCCGGATGCCCCGCGGAGGCCTACGACGACATCGATGCCGCTGTCCTTGAGATTCAGCGCCTGAGCGCGGCCCTGGTTGCCGAAGCCGAGGATGGCAACGCGCTTGCCCGCGAGCGGTGCAATGTCGATGTCGGCGTCTCGGAGCAATTCCACGGTTGCCGCTTACGGCTTCGCACCGAGCAGTGCCAGCGCGGCCGCGATTGAGCCCTCTACGAGTGGCTCGCGAAATCGCGTCCAGCTGTCCGGAGGTTGATGAGCGAACCAGGTGTATTGCCGCTTCGCGTAGCGCCTCGTCGCCTGCTGGCCCGCCGCAATCGCTACTTCTCGAGCGACGTCACCACTGAGCCAGCCCGCAATCTCTCGGACACCGATCGCGCGCATGACCGGCAGGGCAGGGTCGAGGTGCCGATCAAGTAGCGCCTGCAGCTCGATGGTGGCGCCGTTTTTCACCATCTGCGCAAACCGCTCATCGCAGCGGGGGTAGAGCCATTCGCGAGGCGGAAGCAGAACGACGGGCCTCAGCTCGATGTCATCGGCGATTCCACCCTCTCGTTCAGCCTGCCACTCGGCGAGCGCCTTTCCGGTCGAAAGCATGACTTCCAGAGCGCGGGCGACGCGGGTCGTATCGGCAGGCTTCAAACGGGCTGCCGCCTCGGGGTCGAGCTTCTGAAGCGACCTCCGGTTTTCTTCCACCGGCGCTTCCCGCACCTTTTTCCTGACCGAAGGGTCGATTGGCGGGACGTTGGCAATTCCTTCGAAAAGGGTGCGCAAATACAGCCCGGTGCCTCCGACCAGGATCGGCAGCCTCCCGGCGGAATGGATATCAGCGATCTCGCGCTTCGCCATTTCCGCCCAGTCGGGGGCGGAGCAGGGCTGGGCACCATCGAGGACGCCGTAGAGCCGGTGCTCGGCCCGGCTTAGCTCATCTGGCCCCGGTGCGGCGCTCAGGACCGGCAGGTCGCGATAGATTTGCGCGCTGTCGGCGTTGACGATCACCCCGCCAACCTGCTCTGCAAGGCGAAGCGCCAACGCCGACTTGCCGCTCGCGGTCGGCCCAGCAATTAGGGCAACAGGAGGTTTCTCGACCCATATGGCCATTGCGACGCTGATAGCAGCCGGACGGCTTGATGACAGGCTGATCGACCGCGCTCTCGGGTCGCTTCGAGAAATCGATCCCAAAGCGGCGTTCTCGGCCTGGATTGACGAGGGGGATGCGGTCGATCTGCGAGTCTCCGGCGACCGTCAGGCGGTCCGTTGGGCGCTCGAAGGTCTCGAGCGGGTCGATGTTTTCGTTCAGCCCGAGGAGAATCGCTTCAAGCGCCTGCTCGTCGCAGACATGGATTCGACGATCGTCGGGCAGGAATGCCTCGACGAGCTCGCCGACTTCGCGGGCCTGAAGCGCGAAATTGCCGAGATCACCGAGCGTGCAATGCAGGGTAAGCTCGACTTCAAGGCAGCGCTTCGTGAACGGGTGGCCATGCTGTCGGGCCTGGACGAGGATGCCATCAGCCGCTGCCTTGCGGAACGCGTCGTTCCGAACCCGGGCGCCGCGACACTGGTCAAGACGATGCGGCTGGGAGGGGCGCGCTCGATACTTGTGACCGGCGGCTTTGTTTCCTTCGCTGATCCGATCGCCAAGCTGCTCGGCTTTCACGCTGTTCGCGCGAATCGACTGCTGTTCGATGGGAAGCAGCTCAGCGGGTCTGTCGAAGACCCGATTGTGGATGCCCAGGCGAAACTGGACGCGCTGGTCGAAGCTCGCGAGGAGCTGGGTCTATCGCAGGACCAAGTGCTCGCAATTGGCGACGGGGCCAATGATCGGCTGATGATCCAGGAGGCGGGGCTGGGCGTCGCCTATCATCCGAAGCCAGCACTTGCCGAAGTGGCCGACGCTCGTCTCGACCACCATGGTCTCGACGCCTTGCTGTGGGCGCAGGGGATTCGCCGCCGCGATTGGGTCAGTGGTTGATTCTATTTCGCGACGACCGGGAAGCAGTCCTGCCCCTTCGCTGAAAGCGAGCCGCAGGCAGCCGATGCTGCCGCCTTGCTTGGATAGGGTCCGACTTGGAGCCGGGTGACAGCGCCTGCAGGCACCAGATAGGATTGCTTTCCTCCGAGACTTCCCGACAAGCGCCTGAACAGCGCCTCCGCCGACGCGCGCTGTGAGAAGGCACCGAGCTGGATTCGCCATGGGCCGGTCGCCATTGGGGAGAAGGACGACTGGGGAGCGGGTGACTTCGGGGCCGCCTTTGGCTTCGGGGCCGGTGCGGTCGGCTTCGGGTTGGTCGTTTGCGCGACCTGCGTTTTGGCTTTCTGAACCGCCATCGCGACACCCTTCTTCCGCTGTTCGAGCGGCATGATGTCGTCCATCTGCGCAAGCGTGTTCTTGGCGGGCTCCAGCCCCTGCGCCGCGGAGCGACTCACATAGGCGTAGCCAAGCACCGGGTCCTGAGCCACGCCGTCACCGTTGAAGAGCGCGGTTCCATAGACGAGCAACGCCCGCGCATCCCCTTTTTCAGCAGCGAGCTTCAGCCACTTCAGGCCATCCGCCTGGTTGCCGTTCTGGAAGAGCAATAGCCCAAGCGTCGCCTGGGCATCGATGTGCTCCTTCTGCGCCGCGCGCTCGAGCCAGGTTTGCGCGGCGCTCATGTCGACGAGCACTCCGCGACCGAGACGATATGCCTGCCCCATGTTGAAGGAGGCGTCCGGGTCACCGGCTTCAGCAAGTGGCCGCCAGATCGCGACCGCGCTGGCATAGTCGCCGCGCTGCCACGCATCGATGCCGGCTTTGACATTCTGGGCGTCCGCGGGCGCGGCCCACGCCAATGACGCGCAGATTAAGGCTGCACTCCAGTGCCTTGCTTGCATCGGGCCCCGACTCCGTTGTCCAAGAACCGTAAGCCTGTGCCGTTCAACTGCAACAGTGTCTTGAGCATGTTAACCAGATTTTAGAGCCTTGGGTGTCACTCCCGACGCTGAATTGAGAGCTTCGGCGAGGGGAAAAGCATGCGCGTTCTGGCTATGGCATCGCAGAAGGGCGGGTCGGGCAAGACGACCTTGTCCGGTCATCTCGCGGTGCAGGCGCAGCTGTCGGGGGCAGGTCCAGTCTGCCTCATCGACATCGACCCGCAAGGCAGCCTTGCAGACTGGTGGAACGAACGCGAAGCAGAAATGCCTGCATTCGCGCAGACCACCGTCGCGCGCCTTGCCTCGGACCTTGAAGTCCTTCGCCAGCAGGGCTTCCGGCTTGCGGTCATCGATACCCCTCCGGCAATCACCATGGCGATCCAGAGCGTCATCGCGGTCGCCGAGCTAATCGTCATCCCGACGCGTCCGAGCCCGCATGACCTTCGTGCCGTTGGTGCGACGGTCGATCTGTGCGATCGCGCCGGCAAGCCGTTGATCTTCGTGGTCAATGCGGCAACTCCGAAAGCCAAGATCACGTACGAGGCAGCGGTCGCGCTCTCGCAGCATGGCACCGTCGCCCCCGTCACTCTTCACCACCGCACCGATTTCGCGGCCTCGATGATCGACGGCCGAACGGTGATGGAGGTCGATCCGAACGGACGTTCCGCTCGGGAAGTTGTCGAGCTTTGGGATTACATCTCGGATCGCCTCGAAAAGAATTTCCGCCGCACGGTATTTGCGGCCCCTGGAGCCCCGGCGGCCCAGTCAACGCCTCGCCCGGTTGGCGGCTTCGGCCGTCGTGTGGTCGGCCAGTAAGGAGGCGAAGTAAGTGAAATCGGAACCGAAGCCTTTCGCTTCTCTCTCGTCCGGACTGTTGGCCCGCAAGGGTGGCGCTCGCCCGGCGATGCGTCCCCAGGGTTTCGGCCAGATCGGCGGAAATCTCGAAGATCTCGGCTGGAACGACATGGGGTTCGAGGCTCCGAAGCCTGCCGAAGCTCCGCGTGACGCCGAGCATGACGCATTCGGCGAACCAATCGCCGAGCATCCCGCTCTCCATGGCCATGCCGGCCTGACGCCGGTCAACTCGCCTGTTCATACGCAGCAGGCCGAAATCGAAGACCGGTTCAAGGAGCCGGAAGACGCTTCCGACGAAGGCGAAGAGGTCGATGAGACCGCTGAGCTCTTCGATGAATCCGATGAGTTGCCGGTGCAGCCAGTCGAAGCCAAGGCTCCCATGTACGTGGTGCCCTCGGTTCCGGCTCCGGTCACTCGTCGTGCTTCGAGGCCGCGTTCGGCCCCGGGCAGCAAGGGGAAAGCTGCGTTCACTCTCCGGCTCGATCCGGAGCGTCATCTGAAGCTGCGCCTGGCCTGTGCGGTCAGTGGTCGTTCCGCTCAGCTTCTCGTTACCGACGCTCTCGACCATTTTCTCGATGGGATGCCCGAGCTGGAAGCAATGGCCGATCGAGCCAAACGCAAGGGGTAAGCAACTGGCCTGACGAGGCCAACTGCAAGGGGTAAGGCAAATGAAACCGCTTCGTTTAGGAACCGCAGTCTCCGCCGTCGCTTTGGCGGGAATGCTTGCGGGATGCGCATTTCCAATGTCGCGGAGTGGCCATGCCACGAACGCCAAGGCCAACCTGGCCTATGGCCTTCGGGCCCAGATGGCGCTCAGTGAAGGTGATTATGCTTCGGCTGTCGGTCTCGCGGAGAGCGCGGCGGAAGCCAGCCCGCAGGACGCGGCGATCCGGGGCCTTCTCGGCAACGCTTACTTCGGGGCGGGCCGCTTCGCCTCGGCTGAAGCAGCTTACGGCGATGCTCTTTCGCTTGCTCCCGACCAGCCTTCGATCATCCTGAAGCGCGCTCTCGTGCAGATCGCCCAGGGCAAGAACAACGAAGCAATTGCGCTGCTTCAAGCCGCTCAGGACACGGTCGATCCGGCCGATTACGGCCTCGCTTTGGCCCTTGCCGGCCGCGCAAGCGACGCGGTCCAGATCCTGGATGTCGCGGCCCGCGCAAACGGCGCAGACTCGCGCGTTCGCCAGAACCTTGCGCTCGCCCTTGGCCTTAGCGGTGACTGGCAGAATGCCAAGATTGTCGCTGCTCAGGACCTGACTCCGGACCTGGTCGATGCCCGTGTTCAGCAATGGATGGCGCTCGCCAAGCCGGTTCATTCCTACGACCAGGTCGCAGCGCTGATCGGCGTCACGCCGGCGGCGGGAGACCCCGGCCAGCCGATCCGCCTTGCGTTGAACCCACAGAGCTCGACGCGCGTAGCGCAAGCGGATCCGCAGCCAGCGCCGGTGCAGGTCGCCGAAGCGGCTCCGGTTCCGAACGCGCCGTTCTTCTCAACCCCGGTGTCGCAACCGGTTCCGGCTGTGGCCGAAGCAGCTCCTCCTCCGCCTGCTCCTGAAATCCAGGAGAAGCGCGAGGTGATTGCTGCAGCCGCTGCCATGTCGCCCGAGGCCCCGGCGGCGTTCGCTGCCATGGCTTCCAACTTCGCTCCGAAGGCGAAGCCGGCCAAGGCCAAGAAGGCCGCTGCCCCGGTTCGTCCGGCGGCCGCTCAGCTTGCCGCTGGCAAGTCGAAGGCCGTGGTCCAGCTCGGCGCCTACAGCTCCGAGGCCCGTGTCTCCGCTGCCTGGGCGCAGCTTTCGAAGAAATATCCGGGCCTCCGCAACTATTCGCCGATGGTCGCTCGCTTCGACGGCCCGAAAGGCACCGTGTGGCGCCTGTCCGTCCGCGGCTTCGACACCCAGTCGGAAGCGCTGTCGAGGTGCTCGGCCCTGCGTGGCAAGGGCGGCAATTGCTTCGTGCGCTCGACCGCCGGCGATTCGCCGGTCCAATTCGCGGCGCGCTGATCAGTCGCCGGTAACCAGCTCGAGGCAGGCCATTCGCGTGGCCACACCGGCCTCGACCTGAAGCAGGATCAGGGAACGTTCGGGATCGTCGGCGACTTCGTCGGCGATCTCCACGTTTCTGTTCATCGGCCCGGGGTGCATGACGACTGCTCCGGATGCTGCCTTCCGGAGGCGCTCCACGGTCAGGCCGTAGCGCTCCAGATATTCGCCGGGCCCGTCGCCAAGCTCCTCTTCGAGCCGCTCGCGCTGGACGCGGAGCATCATGACCACGTCAGCACCATCGATCGCTTCGTCGATCGACAGTGAATGGGCATCGCTCGGCATTAGCGACGGCGGGCCGGCGAGCCTCACCTCGGCTCCGAGGCGCGGCAGCAACTTGGCATTGGAGCGAGCGACACGGCTGTGCCGGATGTCGCCGCAGACTGCGACCTTGAGGCCCTCGAGGCTTCCAAAGCGGATCTTGAGAGCGAGCGCATCAAGCAGCGCCTGCGTCGGGTGCTCGTTGGTCCCGTCCCCCGCGTTGATGACCGCGCAGTCGGTCAGCTCGGCCATTCGCGCGGGCGCGCCATTCTCCCGATGACGGATGACGATGACGTCAGGGCGCATTGCGTTGAGTGTTCGAGCGGTATCGTCAAAGGTCTCGCCCTTCTTGATCGAAGATTGCTCGACTGGAAGAAAGACCGGCGACGCGCCGAGCCTGTGTGCGGCCGCCGCAAACGACATGGCGGTGCGGGTCGAGTTCTCGTAGAAGAGATTGAAGACGAGCTTGTTGTGAAGGCTCTTGTCCTCCCCCCGCGAATCCGACCGGTTGTACTCAAACCAGCGCTGGCCCCGGTCGAGGATGCGCTCGATCTGGGCATCGCTCAGCGAATCGATGGAAATGAGGTTCACGAGGCCTGCGCCTAAACGGTCATGGCGGGCTTTGCCAATTGGCCGCTTTCGAAGGGTGTGACATCCATCTCGGTTCTTGGTTTCGTACGCCGAGGGATGGTTCTCCCGGCGGTCATTCGCCCGTGGTCCTGACAAGCGCATCGATCGCGCCCTGCAGAATATGGGCAGCCGCTAGGGCATCGACCTTCTCGGCGCGCTTGGAGCGGCTGACGTCAGCCTCGATCATCGCCCGTTCGACCGCCTGGGTGGACCAGCGCTCGTCCCAGAGGAGGACGGGAAGGTTCAGCGGAGCGAGGTTGCGAGCGAATGCGCGCACCGATTGCGTGCGGGGAGAATCGCTTCCGTCCATGTTAAGTGGAAGTCCGAGGACAAGGCCGGTGACCCGTTCGCGTTCAACGAATTTTCGAAGCAAGGCGAGGTCTGCCGTGAACTTGGTTCGACGAATGGTTTCAGACGGTCCCGCGAACGTCCAACCGGCATCGCAGACAGCCAAGCCGATCGTCTTCGTGCCCACGTCCAGACCCGCAAGCCTGCCGTGCCCAACAGCATCTGAGAATTCGGCGGCGCTGTTGGTGATCAGCGGTGCCAAGCCTGGAGCCTCCGTACTGCGTCTTCACGGATCGCGGTCCAGAACAGCGCATAATCGTACACGTGATAATTGTTTCCCGGCAGGACGAATGGTCCAAGCGCGGGAATGTCGCCGTCAAGGATCAGCAGTCCATTGGCACAGTGCGCTCCTACGCGTCCCGCTTCCAGGCTTGCGGACTTCAGGTCGGCGGCGGGAACGAGAGTGCCCGCATTCGCTTGAGGCGGCGCGGCGCCATCCTTCGTCCCAGTGAGGGGATTCACGCAGAGCATGTCTTTGCGCTCGTGCTTTATGCCGGTCGGGCCCTTCGTACCTTCCCATGCGTCCATGATCAGGTCCGGGTTTGCGGGGGATGCGAAGGACTGCCAGGACAGCACGCAGCCGGTTTGCTCGGGGGCGCCACACGCGGTCAATCCGGCGGGGGCAAGGTCGGCGGTCACGCTCAGCGGCCAACCGACGACATAAGCCGCGACCAACCGATCGTTCAGCTGTGCAGCGCGCTCCTCAAGGAGTTTGGACAAATGCAGCGCCCCCTGACTGTGTCCGGCAAGGATGATCGGTCCCTTCGGATTACGTCTCACGAACTCGTCGAAGGCCGCGGATACGTCGGAAAACGCGAGGTCGAGCGCTTTCTGGGCGTCCTCGCTTCTCAACAGGAATGCGCCGTAAGCCGCCTGCCGATAGCGTGGCGCCCAGATCGCGCCCGCAGCTGAGAACGCGGAGGCCTGGCTCTGAACGAAGAGGCTGTCCCGGCCGTCACTTGTCGAGTTGCCCGAGAGCGGAGCATTCCAACGGTCGCGCTCCAGGTAGGTGGTCGGATGGATGTAGAAGACTGCCGCGCTGTTCGATGCCGCAGGTTCCGTGCCAGACGGCAGCCACTGGGATGGATTGCCGGGGATGTCGACCCGGGCAATCCAGGTCTCTGCGTTTGAATAGTCAGGACCGCTGCTCGCCGCCGGCGTCCGGAAATGACCCCGAGGCGTTGCCTGCTTGATCAGCACCTGCTGTCCGAACTGGAAGATCGCGAACGCTCCAGCGACGAAAAGCAGGATGAGAAAGAAGACGAAAATGAGGAACCGGCGAGCGCACATTGGCCGGGCGCTCTATTGGCCCGCGCTTGAAGGCGCAACATTGCCCTGCTAGCCGCGCCCTGACTCCTCAAACCAAGGGAATCCATGTCCGTCGACACCGATACGGTGCGCCATATTGCGAAGCTCGCTCGAATTGCCATGAGCGATGACGAGCTCGAGCGCTTGGTGCCTGAACTCAACAATATCCTGAACTGGGTGGAGCAGCTCGGCGAGGTGAACACCGATGGTGTCGAGCCGCTTACCGCTGTCATTCCGAACAAGCTTCGCCTGCGCGAGGACAAGGTGACTGACGGCAATTGCCGGGACGATATCCTCGCGAATGCGCCCGTCGCCGAACATGGCTTCTTCGCCGTTCCGAAGGTGATCGAATGAGCGACCTGACGTCACTTTCGATCGCGGAGCTTCGTGACGGCTTCCGGTCGGGCACGTTCAAGGCTCGCGAGATCGCCGACCAGTACAATTCAGCCGTTGCAGGTGCGCGCTCGCTCAACGCTTTTACCGTTGAAACGCCAGAGGATGCGCTCGCGGCAGCAGATGCCGCCGACAGGGCCCGTGGCAGTGCAGAGCTTCCGTCGCTTGCCGGCATCCCGCTCGGCATCAAGGACCTCTTCGCAACGAGGGGCGTGAACACGACCGCTGGCAGCCGGATCCTCAAGGACTTCAAACCGCCATACGAGAGCACTGTGACCGCCAACCTGCGAAAGGCAGGGGCGGGAATGCTCGGCAAGCTCAACATGGATGAGTTCGCGATGGGCTCTTCCAACGAGACCAGCTCCTACGGACCAGTGATTTCCCCCTGGCGGCGCAAGGACGGCGGCAATGCGCCCCTCGCGCCGGGTGGCTCGTCGGGGGGATCGTCTGCTGCGGTTGCTGCCGGCATCGCTCCGGCAGCGACCGGAACCGACACTGGCGGCTCGATCCGCCAGCCGGCGGCCTTCACCGGCATTTGCGGGATCAAGCCGACCTACGGCCGCTGTTCGCGCTGGGGCATTGTCTCCTTTGCGAGCTCGCTCGACCAGGCCGGACCGATGGCGCGAACCGTTCGCGATTGCTCGATCATGCTTGAGGCCATGGCTGGTTTCGATCCGAAGGACTCAACGTCGCTCGATCTTCCAGTGCCGAACTGGGAAGCCGGATTATCGAGCGATCTCAAGGGCAAGCGCGTCGGGATTCCCAAGGAATATCGTATCGACGGAGTGCCCGCGGATATCAACGCCTTGTGGGATCGCGGCATCGAATGGCTTCGCGATGCAGGGGCAGAGATCGTCGAGATCAGTCTTCCCCATACCAAATACGCATTGCCGACCTACTACATCATCGCCCCGGCTGAGGCGTCCTCGAACCTCGCCCGTTACGACGGCGTCCGCTACGGCCTCCGTGCCGACAGCGAGGGCGGTCTCGATGCAATGTACGCCGCGACGCGTGCGGCCGGCTTTGGAGCGGAGGTCCGCCGCCGAATCATGATCGGCACTTATGTGTTGTCGGCAGGCTTCTACGACGCATATTTCACGAAGGCGCAGAAGGTCCGGACCTTGATCAAGCAGGACTTCGAGAACGCTTTCGAGAAATGCGACCTGATCCTCACTCCGACGGCTCCGTCCGCGGCGTTCGGGCTCGGCGACAAGACCGCCGATCCACTGTCGATGTACCTGAACGACGTGTTTGCGGTTCCTGCCAGCCTTGCCGGCCTTCCAGCGATGTCAGTCCCCGGCGGGCTGGATGAAATGGGCCTGCCGCTCGGCCTGCACCTGATCGGACGTGAGTTGGACGAGCAGGGTGTGCTCAACGCCGGACTTGCGATCGAAGAGAGAGCGGGCTTCACCGCGAAGCCAAAGAGGTGGTGGTAAGCACGAGCAATCTGCCCAATTGGTCGCGCGAGAGACGGGAGCGCTTCGAGTGGGCTCCTTTCAAGTCGTTGCTTTGGGCGATCAGAAGTTATCAGGCCAACCGGGACAAAAACGGGATCCTACCGGGCATTCGTTGGCGCCTTGCTGCCATCCGTTGGCGATTCTGGTCGGTGATTGGCGGAATCAGTATCCCGTTGCGATGTCAGATCGGAGGCGGACTGCAGATGCCGCATACCAACGGGATCGTGGTCAACGCCGGCTCGCGGATTGGCTGCAACTGCGAGATTTTTCAGCAAGTTACGATCGGCGAAGGGAAGGGCGGCTGCCCCGAGATCGGCAACGATGTTTCGATCGGGCCGGGGGCGAAAATACTGGGAGGGGTGAAGATCGGTGATGGCTCTCGGATCGGCGCCAATGCCCTGGTGGTACGCGATGTCCCGCCGGGATCCCTGGTGCTCGCGACGCCCGCAGAAATCCACGTTCGTCCCTTGACGCCGCCTTCGTCACCGTAAAGGGCAAGCCCATGGATTCCACTTCAGACTATCGGATCAAGGGCGAGACGGGCGACTGGGAAGTCGTCGTCGGCCTCGAAGTCCACGCCCAGATCACCGCGACTGCCTCCAAGCTTTTCTCGGGCGCCGCGACGGCGTTCGGCGCGGAACCGAACACCCAGGTTTCGCTGATAGACGCGGCGATGCCGGGCATGCTTCCGGTGCCGAACGGCGAGTGTATTCGTCAGGCCGTTCGGACAGGCATGGCACTGGAAGCCCGGATCAATCGCTGGAGCCGCTTCGACCGCAAGAACTATTTCTACGCTGATCTTCCTCAGGGCTACCAGATCAGCCAGCTCTTCCATCCGCTTGTAGGCGAGGGCGAGGTCGAAATCCTCCTCGACGAGAAGGACGAGAGCAGCGCAAAGCGTGTTGGCATTGAACGCATCCACGTCGAACAGGACGCGGGCAAGCTGATGCACGACCAGCATCCGGCCATGTCCTATGTCGATCTCAACCGCGCAGGCGTGGCGCTGATGGAAATCGTTTCTCGCCCTGACATGCGCTCTCCGGCAGAGGCGGGTGCCTACCTTCGCAAGTTGCGGGCAATCCTACGTTACGTCGGCTCGTGCGATGGCAACATGGAGGAAGGCTCCATGCGCGCCGACGTCAACGTCAGCGTGCGCAAGCCCGGGGCCGAATTCGGGACTCGGACGGAGACGAAGAACGTCAACTCGGTCCGCTTCGTCATGCAGGTGATCGAGTACGAGGCTCGTCGCCAGGTCGAAGTTCTGGAAGGGGGCGGTTCGGTCGCGCAGGAAACGCGGCTGTTCGATCCCGACCGCGGGACGACGCGGACATTGCGATCGAAGGAAGACGCGCACGATTACCGCTACTTCCCCGATCCGGATTTGCTTCCGCTCGAACTCGACGACGCCTTCATCGAGGCCTGCCGTTCGTCGCTTCCGGAACTTCCGGACGCCAAACGCAAGCGTTACGAAGGCCTTGGCATAACGCCTTACAACGCAAGCGTTCTGACCGCCGAGGTTGAGACTGCCCGTTGGTTCGATGCATTGCTGGATGCCGGAGCTCAGCCCACACAGGGCTCCAACTGGGTGGTCGCCGAACTGTTCGGTGCACTCAATCGCCTCGGCAAGAGCATCGATGACTTGCCGATCTCACCGACCCAGGCCGCCGAACTCCTCGGCCTCGTCGCTGACGGGACCATCTCCGGCACGATTGCCAAGCAGGTGCTCGAGATCATGCTCGAGACCGGCGAGGGTGCTTCGGAGATTGTTGAGAAACGAGGGCTGAAGCAGACGTCGGATACTGGCGCGATCGACGAAGAGATCGACAAGATACTCGCTTCGAACGCCGACAAGGTCGCCGAGTATAAGAGTGGGAAGCAACAGCTGTTCGGCTTTTTCGTCGGCCAGACGATGAAAGCCATGCAGGGCAAGGCCAACCCTCAGGTGGTGAACGAGCGGCTCCGGGCGAAGCTCGGCTAAGTCGGACTTTCAACTGTCACAACTTGCTGGCAGAGCCGCGCGATTGCGATTGCGGGAGGCTGAGAATGCGTAGGTCTTTGGCTTTGCTTGCGGCTGCGTGCGCTCTTGCCGGATGCGCTACGGGACCGACTCCTTCGACCTCGGTTGCACGGCCGCCGGCGCACGCATCCGCAGCTCGGCCCGCACCGAAGCTGATCGTCGCAATCTCGGTCGATCAGTTCTCAGCAGATCTGTTCGACGAATATCGTCCGCAGTTCACGGGTGGCCTGGCTCGGATCGCGAGCGGCGCAGCATTCCACAACGGCTATCAGTCTCACGCTGCGACCGAGACTTGCCCGGGCCATTCGACGATCCTGACCGGCGCGCACCCGGCACGGAACGGAATCATCGCGAACAACTGGATCGACCAGTCGATCGCTCGCGAGGAGAAGTCGGTCTATTGCGCCGAAGACGAACGCCTTCCGCCGCCCAATCCTTCCGCCTTGTCAGGCACGCTCGGAAGCTATGTGGTTTCGCCCACCCACCTCATGGTTCCGACGCTCGGCGAGCTGCTGAAGCAGGTCCGTCCCGGCAGCCGCAACGTCGCAGTGGCCGGCAAGGACCGGGCCGCGGTGATGATGACGGGTCGCAATGTCGACCAGCGCTGGTTCTGGGATGGCTCGAAGTTCGCAACCGATCTGAATGCACCGGTGCCGCAGGCCGCGACCCGAGCCAATTCCGCCGTGAAAACTGCGATCCTTGAAGCCCGTCCGCCGCTTGAACCGCCACCGTTCTGCCAGAGCAAGGCCAAGCCGATCCAACTTCAGGGCAGCTCGCGAACCGTTGGCGACCGACGATTCGCGCGCAATCCGGAGGATGCCAACGCCTTCCGGGCTTCTCCGGAGCTCGACGGCGCAACGCTTGCCCTGGCCGCCGCGCTGGTCGACGAGATGCAGCTCGGCAAACGGTCCGACCCGGACGTGCTGGCCGTCAGCCTCTCTGCAACCGATTATGTCGGCCACACCTACGGCACTGAGGGCGAGGAGATGTGCCTGCAACTCCTGTCCCTTGATCGCGATCTCAACGATTTCCTCTCGGTCCTCGATTCACGCGGCATCGATTACATGGTCATGCTCACTGCCGACCACGGGGGGCTCGACATTCCTGAGCGCGCCCGGCTGGCGGGAGTGCAAGACGCGGCCCGAATCGAAGCAAATCTGAATGCCGGAGCGATTGGACTGCAACTTACCCGGCGACTCGGAATCCCGGGTTTCGGTTTGCTGGGCGAGGGGGCCGGCGGTGACGTTTACGTCGACCGGACCTTGCCCGAAGCCGACCGCAAGCGCCTTTTGGAGGCTGCCGTGTCCGCCTATCGCGCCCATCCGCAGGTCGAAGCCGTTTTCACCGCCGACCAGATCGCCGCGACCAGGATGCCAACTGGTTCGCCGGACAAGTGGTCGCTGATCCAGCGAGCCCGGGCGAGTTACTATCCCGGGCGCTCGGGCGACTTTCTGGTCATCCTGAAGAAGAACATCACTCCGATCTCGGAAACGAGCCGGTACGCGGCGACGCACGGAAGCGCTTGGGATTACGATCGCCGAGTTCCGATTCTCTTCTGGCGCTCGGGCATGGCGCGTTCACCGAGCGAGAGGTCGATCGACACGGTCGACATTATGCCGACCCTTGCTTCGGTACTGGGCTTGAAGGTCGATCCCAAGAGTGCCGACGGGACTTGCCTCAGCATCGAGGGCGCAAGCTGCTAGAGCATTCATTTCGTTACAGTTTTTCGATTCTTTCATCTGCCGTTCAGGAAATGGTAGGCAGACCCTCCGCATAAGGTGACGCCACGCGTTCACCGGGGGAGTTTGGGATGCGGAAGGTCGGGTTGGCGATTGCGCTGGCACTCAGCGTGACGGCTTCTGGGTGCGTTCAGTCACGGCAATATGCGGACGTGCAGTTCACTCCGCCGAAGGGCGATTATCGCCTGCTGGTGATGCGCCCCGACGTCGCTGTGAATTCGCTTACGACCGGCGGGATGTCGCAGCCGCGTGCGGACTGGACCGAGCAGGCACGCGGCAACATCATCGAAGCGCTTCGGACCGAGCAGGCCGGCCATGGCGGGAAGGTTCTCGTTCTCGCTCGCCGCAACGAGCTTCCCAACGTCAGTGCGGAAGAGATCGCCGATCTCGAACGCCTGCACTACGCGGTCGGCAACTCGATCGCTCTCCACAAATATTCCGGATACGCCCTGCCGACGAAGCGCGGGAAAGGGCTGGAATACACGCTTGGTGAGGATGCGGTCTCGCTCGGACGCCGCACCGGCTACGATTATGCGCTGTTCCTCTATGCCGAGGACAATATCGCCTCGACCGGACGAACGGCGCTCCAGGTGCTCGGAGTTGCCGGCTGCTTCATCGGTTTTTGTGCCCCAAGCGGCGGAAGCAACCAGTTCGCCTATGCCTCTCTCGTCGATCTGCGGACGGGCGAGGTGGTTTGGTTCAACGTCCTGCAGACCGGAAGCCAGCTTCCTGGAGTCAGCTTTGGCGACATCCGCTCACGGCAGGGAGCTGACCAGATGGTGGAGCGGCTCCTCGGCCGAATGAAGCCGGGTAGCGAAGTCCGCGATGTGCCGACTCAGTCAGCGGAGAGGCGCTGATGTGCATGCGCTGCGCCGAAATTAGCCGCCGTTCGCTTCTTGCAGGGGGTGGCGCGCTCGCCGCGGCGCTCGCGACGGGCATCGCGCATTCTCGAACCCGGCCAGCGGACATGGTCCCGCTGATCGGCCCGGGCTTCAAGCCTACCGAGACGGACGAGATCGGCCTGTGGCAGCTGATGGACCGCGCCGAGGAGGAGATTTCGGGCTCGAACCTGCTGATCAAGGATCCTCGCCTCACCTCCTATCTCCAGGAAATCATCGGCCACGTCGGTGGCCCTGCAGCAAAGGACATGCGCATCTACCTGGCGCACATCCCGGACTTCAACGCGATGATGTTCCCGTCGGGCTTCGCGGTCGTATTCACCGGGCTTCTGCTGCGAATGCGGAACGAGGCGCAGCTTGCCGGAGTGATCGCGCACGAATCCGGCCACTTCCTGCGCCGCCACTTGATCCGTTCGTGGCGGGACCAGAAGCGAAAGAGCGATATCTTTGCGATCGGCGCAATGGCCGCCGGAGTCGCTGGTGCTGGAGCGGGCGTTTACCTGGGTGACTATGTCCAGCTGGCCCAGCTAGGCACCCTCCTTTCCCTGTTCGCCTACAGCCGTGCGATGGAAGCCGAGGCGGACGCGATGGGCGCTCGGCTGATTGCCGAAGCCGGCTATCCGCCGATCGAAATGGCGAACGTCTGGGAGCAGCTGATCGGCGAAATGGATGCAAGCGCAGCCTACCGGCGCAAGCGTCGTCGTCGCGGAAGCCTGTTCGATACCCACCCGTCGGAGGGATCGCGTCTGGCCGACCTCAAGATTTCGGCGGAAGAAGTGACCATTCGCGGCCGCCCGTACGACACGGGCAAGTCGCGCTATCTTTCGAAGATTGAGGCCATTCGTCCGATGCTGCTCGAAGACCAGGTCAAGTTGAATGATCCAGGTGCCAGCCAATACTTGATCAATACGCTGGCGCAGGACGGCTGGAATGGACTTCTGCGCTATTATGAGGGTGAAGTCTGGCGCCTTCGTAACCGCGCCGGCGACGATGCTCGGGCTGCGCAGAGCTACGCCGTGGCGGTCGCTTATCCCGATGCTCCCGCAGAGGCATGGCGCTGGCATGGACTGTCGCTGATCAAGGAAGGCCGCAGCGGCGAGGGCAAGGCCGCGCTTGGCAAATATCTCAGGTTGAAACCGGGCGCGCCCGATGCGCCGTTCATCCGGCAAATGGCTTCGTGAGGGGCGATAGAATGCGTAGATTCAATCTGGCCCTCGTCGCCGCCACGCTCCCGCTCGCGGCCTGCAGCTCGGTCGGCGGAACTCCCGACCTCGGCATCTATCAGCTGGTGCGCGCCAAGCCGACGAAGGTTGGCAATGGCGGCCTCGAAGTCACGCCGCCTCGCCCGTGGAACAGGCAGAGGCGCTTCTTCTTCTTCGACAGCGTTCGGTGGGTCGAGGACTGGACTCTCAACGGGCCATATCTCGACGGCATTACGTTCGTCTCCGGACTGCCCGCGGGCGAGTATCTCGTGCGCCAGCGCAAGAGCGACGACCGGCAAGTGCCGAAATTCCGCTCGAACATGACCGCGCCCGAGCTCGCGGCCTTGCTGGAGTCGGCTTACCGCGTCCGCGGCGGCGCGGTGGAGTTCAAGACGCTGAGTCTCGAGCCGAGGCAGTTCATGGGCTACCCGGGCTTCCAGTTCGATTTCGAGCATCTCGACGGCGACGAGCTGTGGCGAAAGGGGAGGGCCGTCGGCGCAGTGATCGACGGCCGCCTCTATCTACTGCTCTATGACGCGACGCGATCTCACTATTACGCGAGTGCGCTTCCCGACTTCGAAGCCATCGCCAGCAGCGCTCGAATTCGCTCCTAGCCGACCGGTGAGGTGGGCCCCGGCGATGGGGTGGTGCCCGGCGCCGGTACGTCGATTGGCGGAGCGATCGGCGGCGTTTCCTGGGGCGGAGGCGTTGGTTGTCCCGGCTGCGAGGGCTGGGGCGGCGGCTGCGGTGCAGGGGTTTCGGGCGGGTTCTGGGCCATTGTGAGTCCTTCCGGACCTTCCAACGCGGTTGAACCATAAGCGGTTGCCCCTGCGCTTTTACTTGCTATAGCGCCGCTCCTTGTCCGCGCGCGCGTGGCGGAATTGGTAGACGCGCTGGATTTAGGTTCCAGTGTCGCAAGACGTGGGGGTTCGACTCCCTCCGCGCGCACCAGCGC
>JBKPKZ010000166.1:0-9339 GCA_046731355.1 Pseudomonadota bacterium
GTATAATCCCAGAAGGTGTAGAGGCGGTCATCGTCCGGATGATAGGCGCGCAGGGCGTCGGTCCAACCCTGGTTGAGCATGCGCCGCCACTGAGCGCGCGTTTCCGGTTGCACGAGCGCGTCGTTCGAAGCCGCCCGCATCGAGAAAACGTCGCGGTCTTCCGGCACCACGTTGAAGTCACCGGCGAGAATGACCGGCCGCTCCTCTTCCAGCAGCTCCGCCGCCCGCTCCTCGAGCCGCTCCATCCAGCGAAGCTTGTAATCGAATTTCTCGGTGCCGATTGGATTGCCGTTCGGAAGGTAGATCGAGGCGATGATGAAATCCTTCACACCGGCCTCGATGTACCGGCTGTGCGTGTCGTCAGGATCGCCGGGCAACCCGACCCGCCTAAGCTCGGGCGTGTCGCCCTTCGCCAAGATGGCGACGCCGTTGAATCCCTTCTGCCCGTGCCAGACGGCACCGTATCCGGCACCCTCGATGTCGGCGATCGGAAGGCTCTCGTCGGCGCACTTCAGTTCCTGGAGGCAAACGACGTCGGGCTTTTCGCGATCGAGCCATTCGAGCAGGCGCGGAAGACGCGCCCGAATGCCATTGATGTTGAAGGTCGCAACCTTCAAACCGAGAAGCTCGAGCCGCAGCCGCAGCCGGACGCGGCATTGGGATTGGTGACCTTGAACGAGGCGCCGCCGAGGTCCTCGACGAAATCGACCGCCGAGCCCCGGACGAGGTCGAGGCTGACCGGGTCGACCACCAGCATCACGCCGTCGGTCTCCGCGACCGCGTCGTCGTCGGCCTGGGCATCCGCAAGCTCGAACTTGTAGGTGAAGCCGGCGCAGCCCCCGCCATCCACGGCGAGGCGCAGGATGGCCGGTCTGGACTGGCGCTCCGCAATCCAGGCGATGCGCTTCGCGGCGCTCTGCGTCAGGATGATCTCAGGCTCGCTCACAGGAACGAGATAGGAACGCTGCCTCTATTGAGCAACCGCCCTTAGCGCTTGCCGCCGGTCGGACCGCCAAGAGCGATGGTGTCCATCGAGTGCGTACCGGCGTTCTTTTGCATTTCGACCAGATAGTCGGTCGACTTCATGAAGGGGATCGGGTTCACCGGACGACCGTCGATTCGCACCTCGTAGTGGAGGTGGCTGCCGGTCGAACGACCAGTCGAGCCCATACGCGCAATCAGCTGGCCGCGAGCGATGTGGTCGCCTGCCGACACGAGAACCTGCGACAGATGGCCGTAGCGCGTGGCGATGCCGCGACCGTGATCGATCTCGATGAGGTTGCCGTAACCGCCGCTGTTCCAACCAGCGCGGAGAACGGTGCCGTCGGCAGTCGCGTAGATCGGAGTGCCATAAGGACCTGCAAGGTCGATGCCGGGGTGCATTGCCGCCGAGCCACGGAATGGATCGGAGCGGACTCCGTAGCCGCTGGTGAAAGCGGCCGTCTTGACCGGCTTGTCGGACGGGACCGCGATCGCTCCGGACGCGAGATTGTCGAGCTTCTTCCAGCTGGTGAAAAGCTGCTTGAAGGTCGGATCGGCATTGCCGTCAAACGGACCGCCGCGGCCTTCCTGGCCGGCCGTCGGAGCAGAGAAGCCAAGACGTGCAAGCGTCGCCTTGTCGATGTTCTCGCTGGCGAGAGCCGCGGCGAGGGCTAATTGACGTTGTTCGATGATCTGCACGCGACGCTCGGTTTCGGCGGTCAGCTGGGCGATCTGGGCGGAATATTCGGAGGTTGAAGAGAGGGCGGTGACGGGAGCGGGAGCGGGAGTGAGAAAGCGGGCAACGGCGTAGCTCGACCACGCCACGAGGGCGAGGAGCACAACCAAGGCGATAAATTGAATCGTGGCGGAAAGACGGAACCTGCGAAGCTGGGTGCCATCGTGCACGAAAAAGTCGCGGTCCCTGAATAGACCGGACGTCGCCGTCAGAACCGTTACCATGTCCCCTCGCTCCAAACAGTACGCGGGCCGCGCGAAAGCACGGTCCGAAGCCATCGATTAAGGAGCTCCCCAGCCCCCACCTGCCAACAGAGTTTGCCCACCACCCGCTGGCGAAGCGAAGACTGACCCCGCCCGGTTAATGAATTCAACCTTGCGTTCCCCGTAGCGGGACGAGTCGTCCGCTCGCTGCGGTGAAACGTTGTTTCCTCACCTCTCAGAGAGGAAGAGGAGGGCGAATCACTCGTTGCAGACTCGCAACGGGTGATAATTTCGAGCCGCCTTGCGGAGGCCATATTCCCCGTTACAACCGTCGCCGGGCCACGCCGTCCCAACGCGGCGCGTGCTCTCTGCAAGGAGAGTTGAATTGACTGATACCTCTGCGGCAGGCGCGACTCTGTGCCGGCCAAAACCCGCTACATTACCGGCTCGTCCGCATTTTTCGTCCGGCCCCTGCGCGAAGCCGCCGGGCTGGAACCCCTCCCTCATCGACACGCGTGTCCTCGGACGGTCCCACCGCTCGGCGCTCGGCAAGGCTCGGCTTCGAGAAGCGATCGAGCGCACGCACGCGCTCCTTCGGCTGCCGGCGGACTACCGGCTCGGAATCGTCCCCGCGTCGGACACCGGCGCGGTGGAGATGGCGCTGTGGGCACTTCTCGGACCGAAGCCGGTCACCATGCTGGCATGGGAAAGCTTCGGCGCCGGCTGGGTGACCGACGTCCTCAAGCAGCTGAAACTCGAAGCGGACATCCGAACCGCCGATTATGGTCAGATCGCCGAGTTGGGCGGAATCGACCCCGCAAGCGACGTGGTCTTTACCTGGAATGGAACGACCAGCGGCGTGCGAGTCCCGAACGGCGACTGGATTGCCGAAGACCGCACCGGCCTTACGATCTGTGATGCGACCTCGGCTGCGTTCGCGCAGCGCATAGACTGGCCAAAAATCGATGTCGGCACCTTCAGCTGGCAGAAAGCGCTGGGCGGCGAAGGCGGTCATGGGATGCTCGTCCTTTCCCCGCGCGCTGCCGAGCGGCTGGCGCAAGCCCAGGCCGACCGCCCCCTTCCAAAGATTTTCCGGCTGACCAAAGGCGGCGCGCTGATCGAAGGCGTCTTCAAGGGCGAGACCATCAACACGCCTTCGATGCTTGCGGTCGAGGATTGGCTCGTCGCGCTTGACTGGGCGGAGCGGATCGGCGGGCTCGACGCGCTCGTCGCGAGGGCCGACGCAAACAGCGCGAAGCTCGATCGCTGGGTCGCTCGATCGGACTGGATCGAGCATCTCGCCGGCGATCCGGCAATCCGGTCCAACACGTCCGTGTGCCTGCAGTTCGCCGACCGTTCCGATGAGGACGCGAACAAGGCGCGGCAGAAGGCGATCGTAAAGCTGCTCGAAGCGGAGGACGCCGCCTACGACGTCGGCGCCTATCGGGACGCTCCGCCGGGCATCCGCGTGTGGTGCGGAGCGACCGTGGAAACAGCGGATATCGAGAGGCTCGGGCCCTGGCTCGACTGGGCGTGGGAGGCAACGGCGTGAGCGACCAGGTGCGCGTACTGATTTCCGACAAGATGGACCCTCGCGCCGCCGCGATCTTTCGCGAGCGCGGGATCGAAGTCGACGAAAGGCCGGGACTGACACCCGAGGAATTCGCGACGATCATCGGCGAATATGACGGCCTCGCTGTTCGCAGCTCGACCAGGGTCAATGCGGCCGCGATGGACAGGGCCGCGCCTCGGCTCAAGGTCATCGGGCGGGCCGGAATCGGAGTCGACACGATCGATGTTCCGGCCGCGACGGCCCGCGGCATCGTCGTCATGAACACGCCCTTCGGCAATTCGATCACGACCGCCGAACATGCCATTGCGATGCTGTTTGCACTGGCCCGGGAAATCCCCGCTGCCGACCAGTCCACCCAGGCCGGCAAGTGGGAGAAGAACCGCTTCATGGGCGTCGAGCTCTCAGCAAAGACGCTCGGCCTCATCGGCTGCGGCAATATCGGATCGATCGTCGCCGACCGAGCGCACGGACTGAAAATGAAGGTGGTCGCCTACGACCCGTTCCTGTCTGCCGAACGTGCCATCGAATTGGGCGTCGACAAGGTCGAGCTGGACGAACTTCTGCGCCGTGCTGACTTCATCTCGCTGCACACTCCGCTGACCGATCAGACGCGCGGAATCCTGTCACGCGAGGCACTGGCGAAGACCAAGCCCGGAGTCCGCATCGTGAATTGCGCGCGCGGTGGCCTGATCGACGAGGAGGCGCTCAAGGACGGCCTCGAGAGCGGGCACGTAGCGGGCGCCGCGCTCGACGTGTTCGTGCAGGAGCCGGCCAAGGAAAATGCGCTGTTTGGAACACCGAACCTGATCTGCACTCCGCACCTTGGCGCCTCGACCAACGAGGCGCAGGTCAACGTCGCGATCCAGGTCGCGGAGCAGATGGCCGACTTCCTCTTGCTGGGCGGAATCACCAACGCGGTAAACATGCCCTCGCTGTCGGCCGAGGAAGCGCCGCGACTGAAGCCCTACATGGCTCTGGCGGAGAAGCTCGGAAGGCTGGTCGGTCAGGTCGCCGGAGCGGACATCCGCTCGGTCGCCGTCGAGGTCGAAGGCGCCGCCGCCGAACTCAATATCAAGCCAATCACCGGCGCAGTGCTGGCGGGCCTGATGGGCACCTATTCCGATACCGTGAACATGGTGAATGCGCCGGTCTACGCCAAGGAGCGCGGACTCGACGTCAAGGAAATCCGGCATGAGCGTGAGGTCGATTACCACACGCTCGTCGCCGTTACCGTCGGAACGTCGGAAGGCGACAAGCGCGTCGCAGGCACCCTGTTTGGAAACCGCGCCGCGCGGCTCGTCGACATCTTCGGCGTCGCGGTCGAAGCCGACCTGACGCCGCGGATGATCTACATCGTCAACACCGATGCACCGGGTTTCATCGGCGCGCTCGGGACAACCTTGGGCAAGGCCGGAATCAACATCGCGACCTTCAATCTTGGCCGTCGCAAGGCGGGTGGAGAAGCGGTTGCGCTGGTTGCGGTCGATGACCCGATCACCGCGGAACTGACCGAAGAGCTTCGCCAGCTCCCGGGCGTCCGTCAGGTTGTGCCGCTGACCTTCTGAGGGCCGCCCGAGGGGACTTCGAGCTCGGTGAACCGAACGGGCATGATCTCGCGCGTCCGGATTTCACCGGCCTTCGTCTTGTCGATGACGCTGAGCTGCTGGACCTCGCTTCCGCCGATGGGGATCACTGCCCGCCCACCCGGAACGAGCTGCTCGATCAGAGGAGGCGGTGGCTCCTCGACGGCGGCAGTGACCAGAATGCGGTCGAACGGCGCATTCTCCGGCCAGCCACGGGATCCGTCGCCGACGCGAACTTGGATGTCGTAGCCGAGAACGGCGAAACGGGCATTGGCGGCCTCGGCGAACTCCTCGACGACTTCGACGCTGAACACCTCTGCGCCCATGTCGGCCATCACCGCGGCCTGGTACCCGAACCCGGTGCCCACCTCGAGCACTCGAGATCCGGGCACGATCCCGAGCAGGTCGAGCATGAGCGCACCGATGAACGGCTGCGAGATCGTCTTGTCGAAGCCGATCGGGAGCGGCGTATCCTGGTAGGACATCAGCATCAGGCTCTGGGGCACGAACAGGTGCCTTGGAACGTCCATCAAGGCCCTCCGAAGCCCCGGATCGAGTTCCTCCTTGCCGATCTCCTCGCCGGCCAGGTCGAAATGCATGTCGATGATCTCGACCATGTGGCGGCGATAGAGTGCCAGATGCTGTTCGGTCATCGGCTTCATTCGCGAACCATCCTATCACCGAACGGCTCCGGCTCGCGGGCGTTCCAAGCGGCGGCGGCTGGACGCTGCCGACTTCGACCCCTAGGAGCGCCGGGGCCTCACACATCGGGGAATCGAATTGGGCAACGTTACGGTCATCGGCGCGCAATGGGGCGACGAGGGCAAGGGCAAGATCGTCGACTGGCTCGCGAGCCGGGCAGACATGGTCGTTCGCTTCCAGGGCGGACACAATGCCGGCCACACGCTCGTCGTGAACGGAGAGACGTTCAAGCTGTCGCTCCTGCCCTCCGGGATCGTGACCGGCACGCCCTCGGTGATCGGCAACGGAGTCGTGCTCGACCCGTGGGCGCTGAAGGCCGAGGTCGAGCGCATCCAGGGCCAGGGCGTGAAAGTCACTCCCGAGATCCTGATGCTTGCCGAGACCTGCCCGCTCATCCTCCCGATCCACCGCGATCTCGATGCCTTGCGCGAGGACGCGAGCGGTGCGGGCAAGATCGGTACGACACGCCGCGGCATTGGCCCGGCATACGAAGACAAGGTCGGCCGCCGCGCAATCCGCGTCTGCGACCTTGCTCATCTAGGTGAGCTAGAGCCTCTCCTCGACCGCCTTTGCGCTCACCATGACGCGCTTCGCGCCGGTTTCGGCGAGCCTCCGGTCGACCGCGAGCGCCTCCGCAACGATCTCGCGGAGATCGCGGACTTCGTCCTTCCATTCGCAAAGCCGGTCTGGAGGGACCTCGATTCCGCGCAGCGCCGTGGGCGTCGAATCCTGTTCGAGGGCGCGCAGGGCGTGCTCCTTGACGTTGACCACGGCACCTATCCGTTCGTTACCTCGTCCAACACGGTTGCCGGAGCGACTGGGCCAGGAACCGGAATGGGTCCTTCGGCGGCCGGCTTCGTGCTCGGAATCGTCAAGGCCTACACGACCCGCGTCGGATCAGGCCCCTTCCCGACCGAGCTCGAAGACGAAGTCGGGCAGCGGCTCGGGGAACGCGGCCACGAGTTCGGAACCGTCACCGGCCGCCGCCGTCGCTGCGGCTGGTTCGATGCCGTCCTCGTCAGACAGTCGGTTGCCGTCAGCGGAGTGACCGGCGTCGCGCTGACCAAGCTTGATGTGCTCGACGAGTTTGAGACCGTGAAAATCTGCACCGGGTACACGATCGACGGACAAAGCTTCGATTACCTTCCGCCACATGCCCAGGATCAGGCGCGGGTCGTTCCTCGGTATGAGGAAATCGAAGGCTGGCCGGGTTCGACGCGAGGTGCGCGAAGCTGGGCCGACTTGCCGGCGCGGGCGATCAAGTACGTCCGGCGAATTGAGGAATTGATCCGTTGCCCGGTGGCGCTGGTGTCGACCAGCCCGGAGCGCGACGACACGATCCTGGTGCGCGACCCCTTCGCCGGCTGATCAGAAGCTCCGGGCCACAGCGAAGTGGCGGAAGTCTTCGGGTTCCACCTCTTCGACGTCGACCTTTGAGACCTCGGCGGACGGCGGTCCTTCGCCTAGCCGCTCGATGAGCTGTCGAACCTCGTCTTCCTCGCCCTCGAGATGCGCCTCCACGGATCCGTCTGGACAATTGCGAACCCAGCCGTGAATGCCGAGCTGCTCCGCTTGCTCCTTGGTCCAGGCGCGGAAGAACACCCCTTGGACATGGCCCCTCACATGGACATGACGAGCAACCGGCATCACTCTCGCTCCGCGGCGCCGACCATATAGGTGACGGTCCGTTCGACCTCGGAAGGCGGCGCTGAATAGCGGGCGCAAACCTTCCAGGCCCGCCCCACGCGTTTCCAGATGTCCGTGACGAAAAAGCGGCCGGAACGGTCCTCCAGACCAAGCTCCGCGTCCTGGTCCGCGACCGCCGACATCACCACGATGTCGCTGCTGATCCGGTGAAACTGAACATGCTCATAGGCGAAGCGGGTGCACACGTAAGAGCCCATCGCCAGGTCGATCCAGTCCTTGCGGCTGAAATGATAGTGCGGAGCTGTGGAGACGACGAGGGCGAAATCCGGAGCGAGCGCCTGGTCGAGAGCGATTCGGTTCTGGTCCTGCCAAGCTCGCATCCATCGCTCTGAAGCGCTGAGGACGTTGTCGAAGTCGTTGGCGGACTTGTCGCTCACACCGTCGCTATATCAGGTGCGTCCTCGGCTTTCATCCCGACGACGTTGTATCCAGCGTCTACATGGTGGACTTCGCCGGTAACGCCGGCGGCCAGATCGCTGAGGAGGTAAAGACCGGCGCCACCGACGTCCTCGATGGTCACGTTGCGGCGAAGCGGCGAATTATATTCGTTCCACTTCATGATGTAGCGGAAGTCGCCGATTCCGCTCGCGGCCAGGGTCTTGATCGGGCCGGCCGAGATGGCATTCACTCGGAGCCCTTCGGGCCCGAGATCGGCCGCCAGGTACTTCACGCTCGTCTCGAGCGCTGCCTTGGCGACGCCCATGACGTTGTAATGCGGAATGACCTTTTCCGCCCCGTAGTAACTGAGGGTCAGCATCGCCCCGCCCGGCTTCATCAGGGCCCGAGCGCGCTGGGCAACGGCGATGAAGCTGTAGACCGAGATGTTCATGGTCAGCAGGAAATTGTCGACCGAGGTCTCGACGAACTTCCCGCGAAGCTCGTTCTTGTCGGAAAAGCCAATCGCGTGGACGACGAAGTCGAGGCTCTCCCAATTGGTCTTCAGCTCTGCGAACGCCTTGTCGAGCGCCTTCATGTCCGACACGTCGCAATCGATCAGCAGGTCGGAGCCCAGCTCTTGCGCCAGTGGGCGGACACGCTTCTCGAGCGCCTCGCCCTGATAGGAAAAGGCAAGCTCCGCTCCCTGGTCGCCGAGCGCGCGTGCGATACCCCAGGCCAGCGAACGGTCGTTGGCCAGGCCCATGATCAGGCCCTTCTTGCCCTGCATGAGTTTACTCAAAGCTGCGGTCCCTCTGGTTGCGGCACGAGCTCCACGTCCTCTCCGGGTTGCGGCTCTTCTACCTCGAGCTGGTCCTTGTACGGACCCGAATAAACTTCGCCCTTTAGCGCTGTTGGCGAAGCTTCCGCCAGCGCCGCATTGAGCTCCGCGCCCATAACCACACCGAGCCCGACCATGAAGAAGAAAATCAGCACCACCATCACTCCGGCCAGGCTTCCATACGTGAGGTCATAGCCCCCGAGGAGACCGATGGCCTGGGGTAGGATCTCCGCGGTAATCAGCCACCAGGCAGTGATCAGCAATGCTCCTGGCCATTTCCTGCATCCGACCCTCCGGTATCGCGACGGCGTGAGCAGCAGGAAGACCAGGTAGTTGGTGATGAACAAGGCGACCGCCGGAACGACCCGGTAGAAGGTCAGCGCATCCGCAACGTTCTGGAAGATCGGGATCCAGTGCTCGATGGCGTGCTGGACGGAGCTGAGCGCGATGCTGAAACCAAACGCCACCATCAAGAGGAATACCGATCCGACGATCATCGCCATCGACCCCAATCGATATTCCCAAAAGGGGGCGCAATATTTCACGCCATAGGCTCGGCGCAGGATGTCACGGATCGTCTCGATGAAGCTTCCGACGGTCCACAGCCCGACGATTGCCCCGATCCAGAGGAGCGGCCC
>JBKPKZ010000167.1:0-4333 GCA_046731355.1 Pseudomonadota bacterium
GGCGAGGTCGAACCACTCGATTGCCTGGTCACGACTGATGATCTCGTCGTCTCCGTGACCCCACCCGAGACGGAGAAGATAGTTGGAAACTGCTTCGGGAAGGAGACCGAGCTCGTCCCGATAGGCGTCTACGCCAAGGGCCCCGTGGCGCTTGGACAGTTTCGCTCCATCGGGTCCGTGGATCAGGGGAACGTGTGCGTAAATGGGCTCCGGCCAACCCATAGACCGGATGATCGCAAGCTGCCGAAAGGCATTGTTGAGGTGATCGTCGCCACGGATCACATGGGTCACGCCCATGTCATGGTCGTCCACGACCACGGCCAGCATGTAGGTCGGCGTGCCGTCCGACCGGAGCAGGACAAAGTCGTCCAGCTCGACGTTCTGAACCGCGACGCGGCCCTGGACCTTATCCTCGATGACAGTCTCGCCGTCGCGGGGAGCCTTGAGGCGGATCACGAAAGGCTTGTCGCCTTGGCCGTCGGTGACATCACGCCACGGGCTCTCGATCCGGAAGGGGCGACGCTCGGCCTGCGCCTTCTCGCGCTGCGCGGCGAGCTCTTCCTGCGTCATGTAGCAACGATAAGCGTGTCCGCGCTCAAGCAGCTTGTGCGCTACCTCGGCATGCCGGGCCCAGAACTGCGACTGGTAATATTCGTGGCCGTCCCAATCGAGATTGAGCCATTGCATCCCATCGATGATTGCGTCGATCGCTTCCTTCGTGGAGCGGGCTTTGTCCGTGTCCTCGATGCGTAGCAGGAACTTGCCCCCATGGTGGCGGGCGAAGAGCCAGTTGAACAGCGCCGTGCGTGCGCCACCGATGTGCAGGAAGCCGGTTGGCGAGGGTGCGAAGCGGGTAACTACAGTAGTGCTTGCGCTCAAGCGCGCTTTCCTCTTTTTCAATTGTGCAATGCAACGGAAGGGCGCCCCTAACATAGGGAGTGCTCATCTTCCACATCAGGTTCCGGGCTTTTGGGAGCGTTGCCAGGAAGCGTGCGAGAGGGTCGAAAGCCTCCTCCAGCACGAGCGCAGCAAGGGAGGATGGCCGGATCGCGAAATCGGCTGGCTCGGGCCCGCCACGGGCGAAGTGACGTCATTCGCAAAATCGGATATTCGACGCCCGTCGCGAAAGGGGAGACAGGAGTATGCCTCAGTACGTGATCGAGCGTGACATGCCGGGCGTCGGATCACTTGGACAGAGTGACCTCAAGGGTGCTTCTCAGACCAGCTGCTCGGTGCTTCGAGACCTGGGGCCGGAGATTCAGTGGGTGCACAGTTACGTCACCGACGACAAGATTTACTGTATCTACCGGGCGCCCAACGAGGACATCATTCGCGAGCACGCACAGCGCGGCGGTTTCCCGGCAAACAAGATCAGCCAGGTCCGAAACGTCATTGATCCGACGACGGCGGAGTAGATTTCAGGCGAAGGGGGCGACGTTCGAACGGGGGCAAGCCGGTGGCGACCAGCATCGACATGTTCGCCTACCTCGCGGCGTTCGTCAGCATCATCCTCGCACTTGCCGTCAGCGATCTCGTTCAGAGCTTTCACCGGCTCCTGCGGGCCAGGCAGCGCGTTCAATGGAGCCTCACGGCGGTCATTGCCGCCTTGACGGTTTTCATGGCCATTCTCGAGGAGTTCTTCGGGCTTTGGCGGTTCACCGGGGTCGAGCGGTTCACGTATTTCGACCTGCTGACGCTCATCATCCCGGCAATCCTGCTTTCGATTGCCGCGATGACCGTTCTTCCCGACGATGTTCCCGAAAAGGGGCTCGATCTGGCCCGGCACTATATGGAAAACCGAAGGCTCTTATACCTGCTCCAAGCCCTGTGGGTTTTCGGTATCTTCATCCGGCTGTTGGACCTGTTCGAGTCAGTCACCGGGAGGACCACGTCGACCCTCCAGCTTGCCGCGATGTTTCCATGGCAGACAATCCCGCTGCTGTGCATTTTCGCTTTGCTTTGCTGGTCCAGCAACATGCGAGTGCAACTGGTGGGCACGATCCTCGTATTCGGACTGGTAAATGCGACGATAATGGATCGAGCAATCGCCGTGAAGGCAGTAGCGCCTCTCGCGTCCTAGCTTATTCGGCAGACTGCCAGACCGCGAGTTCGCTCCCCGACGGATCAATGAAGTGGAAGCGGCGCCCGCCCGGGAAAGTGAAGATCGGCTTGGCGATTACCCCACCGGCCTTGGAGACTGCGTCGAATGCCGCTTCGAGGTCGTCCACGCGCACAACGGGCAATGGAGCGGAGAGCGCTTCCTCGGGCTGGCCGTTCAGACCGACATCCACGTCGCCCGTCGTCATTGCCGAATAGTCCGGCCCAAAGTCCGTAAAGGACCACCCGAACGCCTTCGAGTAAAAGCCCCGCGTAAGCTCATGCGCCGTGGCGCTGGGCAGCTCGACATAATCGATACGGGCGCCGGCCATCGTCAGTAACGACGGATGAGGCCAGCGAGACGGCCCTGGATGCTGACCCGGCTTTCCTCGTACCGCTGAGGCTCATAGCGGGCGTTGGCGGGGTCGAGCCGGATCGTCCGGCCTTCACGTCGATAGGTTTTCAGGGTCGCTTCTTCATTGTCGATCAGGGCAACGACGATCTCACCGTCGCGCGCCGTGTCGACTTTTCGAATGAGGGCGAAGTCACCGTCGAAAATTCCTTCCTCGACCATCGAATCGCCAGACACCTCGAGCGCGTAATGCTCGCCTGGTCCCAGCAATGCCGCGGGAACGGCAAAGCCGTCGGTGCCCTGAAGAGCCTCGATTGGAGTACCGGCGGCAATCCGGCCATGGAGTGGGATCTCGATCGTGTCGTTTGCCGCCGCAGGAACGATTGGCCGCGGGGCGGGGACTGCTGGCGCGGCGGAATCCGGAAGCTTTAGGACTTCCAGAGCACGCGCCCGATTGGGAAGCCGCCGAATGAAGCCGCGTTCCTCCAGTGCCGAGATCAGTCGATGCACTCCGGACTTGGACTTGAGGTCCAGCGCCTCCCGCATCTCATCGAAGCTTGGAGAGACGCCGGATTCGTTCAGGCGCTTGTTGATGAAAAGGAGCAGTTCGTGTTGCTTGGCGGTGAGCATCGCGAGGCCAATCCCCTAGAACAGACAGGGAACGTGTAGGCAACAAACTGCCGCCCGTCAAGGCGAGCTCGTCGGTTCCTAGCTACCGGTGCTTGTGATGCGGGCCTTCGCTGACCCGATCGCCTTTTCATTGCGCTTCACGCCGACCGCCTGCTTCAGGGCATTCACGAACTGGGCACCATATTCCTGAGACAGGGATTCCTGCATGTCGGCCTGGGTTCGAGAGATCAGGCCGGGCTGGTTGAAAGCATTTCCCGGGATGATCTTGTTGACCTTCACGACATAGAAGCCTTCGCCTTGGCTACCGCCGACCATCCGCGCTTTCCCCTGGCCGAGGCTGAACATCATCTGCAGCGCCGGCGGGATCTGGCCCTGGAACTGGCTGAGCTGAATTCGGCGAACGTTCACCGGTTCGACTCTGACAGGCACCGAAGCGCCTTTCGTGGCGTCGCCAAGAGGACCGTTACCCGCCTTGGCTACGATCGCCTGGGCGAGCTGCTTGGCGCGCTGTGAGGACTGCTCGGCAATCCAATCCTGAGCGACCTTTTCGCGAATGCTCGCGAGCGGCGCCGGGGCGGAGGCAATTATGCGCGCCGGTGCCACCAGCACATAACCCGCATCGTTCGGAAGCGAATCGACCACAGGCTCGTCGCCTTCGCCGAGCTCGAAGCCCGACTTGAGCGCGGGCGCGAGGTCGGCGGGGAACTTGTAGGCCGGGTTGGTCGGCGAACTGCCGTTTGCGGTGATCGCAGGCGTTTCGATTGGCGTCAGCTTCCCGGCTGCTGCGGCCTCGGGGAAGCTCGCGCCACCATCAAGGGCGTCCTGGACCTTGTCGACGATCCCCTCGATCACTTCCTTGCGTTTTTCGCCGACGAGCTTCTCGATGATCTCGGAGCGCGCCGCCTCAAGGGACTTGCCGCCCTCGCGATTGATTTTGTCGACCTTCACGACGTTCCATCCGTTGGGCGACTGGATGGGGCCTATCGTTGCGCCTTCAGCCGCCGCGAAAGCAGCGCTTGCGACCTTTTCGCCCGCTGTTGCGGTGAACTGCTCGCGGGTCTGCGGTCCCACTGAAACGTCTTCCGCGGAGAAGCCGGCGGGAGCGGCCGCGGAAGCGAAGGACTGGCCGTCTCGGACGCGCTGAACGATGGCGTTGCCGGCGGCCTGGTCCGGAACCACCGCCTGCGAGATGACTCGGATTTCCTTGGACGCGTAGGTCGCGCTGTTGGCCTTGTAATAATCGGCGATTTCCTT
>JBKPKZ010000168.1:0-11885 GCA_046731355.1 Pseudomonadota bacterium
GAGCGACGAAGAAGTCCAGGAAGAGCGGGACGACGGCGCTCCAATCGAGATCCTCGAGCAATATTTCGAGGCTCGCGGCTGGGCGTGCGAACGCTCGGGCGAGGGGGAGATCGTTGCTTCGGCGACCGGGAGCTGGACTCAGTACGAGCTTCGCGGAGTCTGGCGGCCCGAGGACCAGGTCCTCCAGTTTCTCGCATTCCCGGACATCAAGGCGACTCCCGAGAAGCGCTCGGCGATCTACGAGAGCCTCGGACTCATCAACGAGCAGCTCTGGCTCGGTCATTTCGAGATGTGGTCGGGCTCAGGTCTCGTGGTGTTCCGCCACGCGACGATCCTCGACACGCGCGAGAACGACGGCCTGACTCTCGATCAGGCCGAAGCCATTATCGAAGCGGCCCTCGAGGAGTGCGAGCGCTTCTATCCCGTCTTTCAGTTCGTGCTCTGGGGTGGGAAATCGCCGGGCGAAGCCATCGCCGCGGCTCTGATCGATACGCACGGGGAGGCTTAAACTGGTTTTGAATCCGATTTGGTTCATCGGCTGCGGCAACATGTCCGGAGCCATGGTCGAAGGCTGGCGTTCAGCGAACGTCGATCTTAGCGATGCGGTGGTCATCCGTCCGAGCGGAAAGCCGGTCGAAGGACTGCGGGTCACCACCAATTATGCCCAGGCGGGCGCTCCGCCGAAGCTCGTCATCCTGGGTTGCAAGCCGCAGCAGCTGGACGAGGTGGTTTCGAAGCTGACGGCCCACCTCAGCTCCCAGACTCTGGTCGTCTCGATCCTCGCCGGCGTCGAACTCGAGACTCTCCGCCAGAAGCTGTGGACCGCGGGCGCAATCGTTCGCGCAATTCCGAACATGCCGGTCGCGGTCCGCCGCGGTGTCGTCGCGCTTTACGGAGAGGACATCCCCGGCGAGCTTCACGACGAGGTTTCGCAGCTTTTCGCCCAGCTTGGCTACGCCTTGTGGGTCAATAGCGAGAATAGCCTGGCCGCGGTCGGATCGGTTGCAGGCGCGGGCCCGGCCTATGTCGCGCGTTTCGTGGATGCGCTGGCGAAGGCCGGCGTGGAACGCGGCCTGTCCGAGGATCTCGCCGGGACGATCGCGCTCGAGACGGTTCTCGGCACCAGCTGGATGGCCGCGATGACCCGCGAGACCATGGGCGAAATCGTCCGCCGCGTCGCGAGCCCCAACGGCACTACCGAAGCCGGACTTGCAGTGCTTGGGCGGGACGACGTTTTCGACAAGCTCATCTCGCTGACGATCAGCGCAGCTTCGCGTCGTGCTGCCGAGCTTGCCGAGGAGGCCAAGGGACCCAAGCTTGCTCAAGAGGTTCCATCGGCCTAGGCCAAAAAGCCGTAACAGGGACGAAACATGATCGGCGAACTCTTTGTGGAAGATGACACCCGTCTCGCCTTCGAGCCCACGGCGAAACCGGTCCCCGCCGAAGAGCGCGCCCGGCTCCTTGCGGACCCGGGCTTCGGCCGCGTCTTCACCGACCACATGGCGATCATCGAATATGACGAGCGCAAGGGCTGGCACGACGCTCGCATCACCGCCCGACACCCGTTCACGATGGATCCCGCGTCGCCAGTGCTGCACTATGCCCAGGAAATCTTCGAAGGCCTGAAGGCCTATCGTCGTCCGGGCGGCGGCGCGGCGCTCTTCCGGCCCGAAGCCAATGCACGCCGGTTCGCCAAATCGGCGATCCGAATGGCGATGCCGCCGCTCCCCGAGGACATGTTCCTAGAATCCGTTCGCGGGCTCGTGAAGGCCGACCGGGACTGGATTCCGGAAACCGATGACGGATCGCTCTATCTTAGGCCGTTCATGATCGCGAACGGTTCATTCCTTGGAATGAGGCCCTCGACGCAGTTCCTCTACGCCGTCATCGCTTCGTCCGTCGCCTCGTACTTCAAGGGAAATACTCCGAGCGTCTCGCTGTGGGTGACGCGCGAGTATGTCCGCGCCGCGCCGGGCGGAACGGGAGAAGCCAAGTGCGGCGGCAATTATGCCGGAAGCCTCGTCGCTCAGGCGGAAGCGATCCGCAATGGATGCGACCAGGTCGTCTTCCTCGACGCGACCGAGCGCCGCTGGGTCGAAGAGCTTGGCGGGATGAACGTCTTCTTCGCCTTCAGCGATGGATCGATCCAGACCCCGCCGCTCGACGGGACCATTCTCCACGGAGTGACTCGCGATTCGGTGCTGACGCTCGCGCGCGACATGGGCCTTATGGTTCGCGAGGAACCCTATTCGATCGAGCAGTGGAAGGCGGATGCCGAAAGCGGACGCCTGACCGAAGCCTTCGCCTGCGGCACTGCGGCCGTGGTCACTCCGATCGGGCGGGTGAAGGGCGTCGACGGCGAATTCACCATCGGCGGCCAGTCGAGCGGGCCCCTTACGATGCGGCTGCGCTCGGCGCTCGTCGACATTCAGCGCGGCCATGCGCCCGATCCTTACGGCTGGGTCGAGAAGGTCCTCTAGGCAATCAGATCGGCGAAGATCGACAGGTCGAGCGTTTCGCTCGGTCCGAACCAGATTACGTGCTCGGTGTGGTCGGCATAGTCTTCGCCGGTGCTGGTGTGCGCGAAAATGGTGAGGCCGTCACGATTGAGCGCCATCCACTGGGCGAATTCGCCGAACTGTTCGGGGCGCACCGTCAGTTGGCAGCTCCCCCTTGGGTGGGGACCGACAGGATCGGTGTGGAAATGCCCGACCCGAATGTCAAATCGCGTTCGCGCCGCTTCGGCCAGCCGCTGGGCGCGGTCGAGCTGATCGGCATCGAAGTAGATGTGCGCGTGGAAATCGCGGATCGTACTCTGGGTCATCGCGGCCGCTTAGCAGAGACGCTCCGAAAGCGCGAAAGCTTGGGGTTCCCTTGGAAGGCGCGGCGGCTATAAGCGCGCCTTTCCCGCATAGACGGGCCGCCTGCTGGGGCGTCGCCAAGTGGTAAGGCACCGGTTTTTGGTACCGGCATTCGCAGGTTCGAATCCTGCCGCCCCAGCCAGCCTCCAGATCAGTATTTCGATTTGCCGAACGGAGAGGTACCTTTCCATTTCGCCGCCGAGCCTTGTTACTCCGGCGCGCCCTGGAGTTAGGTTCGAGCTTAGCCCAGGGAGGCGATGAGGCTCGCATGCAATGTGGCCTGGTCACACATTGGGAGCTTTCAAATTTCAGCGTTCGGGTCGAACGCCCTTAGTCCGGAGCAGGAGGCTTCCATCGGCCCGGCGCTCGAGGGAGAGATTGAACGCCCGCTCGAGGCTTCGAGCGAAGCCGCCGACGTCGCCGGCCCGCCAGGCGCCCGTGACCCTCAATCCTTCGACCCGCCGATCGCCGAGCCGGAGCTTGGCCTTCCCGTAGCGGTTCATCGTCGCCGCTGCTTCGCCGAGGCTGGCCCCTTCGAACCCGATCATACCCCGGGGCCAGGCAAGCTCACCCTGCTGGACCTTCTGCCGCCGCCCGGGTGCGCCGGCGACAAGCTTCTCGCCGGCTTCGAGGCGCTCGGCCCGGTCAGGACCCGTCGCGGCGCCTCGAACCACCAGAGACCCCTCGATCAGAACTACCGTCGCCCGCCCGTCGTAGAGACTGACGTCAAACAGGCTCCCGGTCGCCGCGATCTCGCTCGAGCCCGCGCGGACGACGAATGGCCGGCCATCCGCAGCGACTGCGAACCGGGCGCGCCCCTCGACCAGCGACAGCAGTCGCTCCGAGCCAGACATTCGCGCTTCGACGTGGCTCGATGCATCGAGCGTCAGCCGTGATCCGTCCGGAAGCTCTTTCTCGCCGATGGCCCCTGCGGGCGTTGTCAGAACCAGCAATTGCGCCTCATCCCAGGGCGGGCGAAGCCAACGCTGCTGGACGGCGACCAAGAAGACCAAGGGCATTGCGACCAGAAGCGAGGCCGCGATCGCTAGGCCATGCCGTCCCGGACCCCGGGCCCGGCTTCCCGCATGCCGGGGGGCGGCTTCCTCCACCGCGACGCCGAGCTGCCGCGAGACGTCCCAGATCCGGTCGATCCGCTCATAGGCTTCGGCGTTGCGCGGATCGGAGCCCCGCCACGCTCGGAAGGCCGCCGCGGTCTCCGGGGAGGAGTCGCCGGCAAGGCGGACCCTCCAGTCGGTCGCCTCGCGCCGGATGCGCCCCTCCGATCTCGCAAACAGTCCCACGCGCGTCAGGCCCGGCCGATCAGCCGGTCGAGCTGGCGGAGGGCCTTGCTCATCTGCTTCTCGACGCCCTTGACGGAGAGGCCGGTGCGCTCGGCAATCTCGGCGTAGGTCAGGCCTTCGACGCGATGGGCCATGAAGATCTCCCTGGTCTTCGGACGAAGCTTCAGCATAGCGCCTTCTATCCTCCGGAGGAGGTCCCGCGATTCCAGCTGCCGGAGCAGGTCCGGGCCGGCGAGCGTGTCCTCGTCGGCGACCAGATGGAGCTCTGCCGACCGCCGGGAAGCGGACTTCGCCTGGTCCCGGACGAGATTTCCGGCGACGCGGCGCGCATAGGCCCTTGGCCGCTCGATCAATCCCGCCGTTTCCTCCCCGAGACGCGCCAGCCGGACGAACACGCTATGCACCAGATCCTGGGCCTCGTCCCGATTTCCGGTCCGGCGAGCGACGAGACGGACGAGCTCCGGCGCCTCCGCTTTGTAGAGTTCTCCGAGAAGCACCAGTCGACGGTCGTCCAAGGGACCGTCCCCATCCGCTGCAGGCGCGGCGGGCGCACCTCTGCTCATCCGCCGGGTCCGAGCGCCCCGCCCGACCAGCAAGTCCTCCTCCCTGCATGCCCGCATCGCCAGCCTCCCAACGCGAGGCAGCCGGCAGAAAGCCGGGTGTTGAGAACATGGAGCCGATCCGCAGAGTCGTACCATCAGCAGCGGCGTCGAGGTCGCCACCTTCAGCCTCGGCACTCGCCGGCTCAAGCGAGACGGCGAGGGCAAGACCTACAAGGACTCGAGCGGCTTCACCGCCAAAGACACGGAATGGCATCGTATTACCTGCTTCAACGGCTTGGCTCGTACCGTTGCCCAGCACGCCGGCAAGGGCATGCTCGCCTCGGTCAGTGGACGAATTCACAACAGCAAATGGACCGACAGCGACGGGATCGAGCGCTACAGCTATGAGATCATCGCCGAAGACGTCGAGTTCCTGAACCGTCCGGCAAAGCCCGAAGAGCCGGAGAGACCATCCGGGAGCGACAAAGCATAGCCTTCGCGTCACCGAGCTCTTCCTGTGATTCCCTTGTCCTGATGGCCCGCTCCGAGGGGCTCGAACCCCCAACCTTCGGGTTCGAAGCCCGACGCTCTATCCGGTTGAGCTAGGAGCGGCCGTTCAGGCGGTCTTGCCGTGCCTTAAGACCAATGGTTCCGAGCCGATCCAGCGGCTGCCATCGCTCCGCTCGATCGGGAGTCCACAGTCGTCGCATAGCGCCTCGAAGCCCGAGGTCCGGCGGACGATCGAAGTCAGCATGGGGCGATGACGACCAAGGATGCAGCGAAAACTCATTCGATGAAAATAGCCCGACTGCGTCACGAAGGGAATCCTCCGGCTCAAGATGCTGAGCTCCTGTGGCGCGCGGGAGACATGGGAATTTTTCCGGATCGACAACCGCTCGCGGGCAATTCCCGGCGCAATGGATAAAGCTACGCGCCACTTGCTCCCTGGATAAGGTCCATGAAATTCCTCGCCGCTTCGCGCTCTGCCTCGGTCTCAAATGCCACATCCAGATCAGGAGCCGATCCCAACGTATGGAGTAACGCCCAAAGGGCGAACCGCTCGCCACGGTCCCGGGTTAGGCCGAGGTCGACTCTCATGTGCTCGATTCCAGCGTTGAGAGCTTGAGGCGGGACCGAAGCTAGGTCCGAAGTGCCAAAGTAGCGGCGGATCTGATCATCAAGGTTCATCGCCCGGTCATTTGGTCCGGGAGCAGCGGGCAGGCAAGTCCGCGCACGTTCGCCCTAACGCCGGCCGCAAGACCCGCGAGGGAGATATGAGCCGCTTCTGCGGGTCTGAGAACTGGTGTTCGAATACCGCTAGGGTAGCACATAGGAAGAGCGGCCCCGGCATCTCTGCCGGGACCGCTCCTTTCGACTAGATCGATCCTGCTTCCTAGCGCAGCAGGTTCATCACGCCCTGCTGGCTCTGGTTGGCCTGCGCGAGCATCGCGGTCGACGCCTGCGACAGGATCTGAGCAGTCGCAAGCTTCGTCGACTCCGCCGAGAAATCAGCGTCCAAGATGCGCGACTTGGCTTCCGTCAAATTCGTGGCGGTGGACGTCAAATTGTTGACGGTAGCCTCGAGACGGCTCTGGGCGGCGCCGGCGTTGGCACGCTGCGTCGCGACCGTGTCGATGGCCGTGTTGATCAGTGCCATCGCTGACGATGCACCGGCCGACGTCGACATGTCGACCGCGCCGATTCCGAGGCCGGTCGAGTTCATGCTGACGAAGTCGATGTCGACCGTCTCGCCGCTGTTGACTCCGGTCTGGATGCTGAACGTCCCGGCGGCGTCGAACAGGTTGGTGCCGTTGAAGTCGGTGCGGCCGGCGATGTCGTCGACCTGGGCAATCAACTGGGTGACCTCGGTCTGGATCGCGGTGCGGTCAGTCGCGGCGGCGGTTCCGTTGGCGGCCTGGACTGACAGTTCGCGCATTCGCACGAGGATGTTGGAAACCTCTCCCATCGCGCCTTCGGCCGTCTGGGCGAGCGAGATTCCGTCATTGGCATTGCGAACTGCCTGGGTCAGTCCGCGGACCTTGGCGTCCATCCGGGTCGCGATTGCGAGGCCGGCGGCGTCATCCTTGGCGCTGTTGATGCGCTTGCCGCTCGACAGTCGGTTCATCGCTTCGCCGAGTGCCTTGTTGGCGATACGCGAGCTGTCCTGGGCCCGCAGCGCGGATACGTTGGTGTTGATCACGGTCATGACACGTTGTCCTTTTCTGGCAGATTGCCCTTGCGGCAGCCCCAACTTTGCGGGCCGCCCAGCCATCAGAACGGCGCCTCCCGAAAAAGTTTAAGTCCATCGGAGCGTCGGAATGCCGACGCTGTGACCGGTTCGGATCCTGCGGTCTTTTTCAAGGCGCTGAGATTCAACTGCTTTCCAGTTCTGGCACGGCCGTTGCTTTAAGGAATCCCGGCGGCGACCGAACGGTATTGCGAGGACAGGACAACGGACCATGACGGCGATCGAACCGAGCAGGCTGCTTCAGTTGCGGTCAGCCATATTGAACCAGAACCAGGCGCTCCAGCGCGCCGCCGGAAGCGGGGGCGCCGAAGGCCCCGGAGCAGCCGACGGCGGTTCGTTCGGAAAGACCCTGGTCGATGCGGTTCGGGCGGTGAACGAGCAGCAGGTAAAGGCCGGTGCCGTCTCCGAATCCTACGAGCGCGGAGACACCACCGACATTGTCCAGGTGATGGTCGAGCGTCAGAAGGCGTCGCTCGGGTTCGAGGCGACCCTCCAGGTCCGCAACAAACTGCTCTCGGCCTATCGCGACATCATGAACATGCCGGTCTGAGGCGATGGCTGGACAGGAACTCATCGACGCATCGCCGGCCGCGCTTGCTCCCGCGCGTCTGCGCGGCTTCTCCATTCCCGCTCGGCTCGAGCCGCTGCGCGCATTTGTCGACCAGCCCGCGGTTCGCAAGAGTCTCCCGGCGATCGGGGCGGCCGGTGCACTTCTCGTTGGGGCGCTCGCCTGGTGGTCCTTCCAGACCCCGCCGCAGCGCAGCCTGTTCGAAGGCCTTACCGACGTCGACAAGTCAGCGGTGGTCGCGGCGCTCCAGACCTCAGGGATCGACTATTCGCTCGATTCCGCGACCGGTTCAGTAGAGGTCGCCGACAGCGACCTTCAGCGCGCCCGGATCCTGCTCGCCGGCCAGGGCCTTCCCAAGGCCGCTCCGGCGGGCGACGCACTGATCTCCAACCTACCGCTCGGCTCCAGCCGCGCCGTCGAAGGCGAGACCCTGCGGGCGGCGCACGAAGCCGATCTGTCGCGGACCATCGAAGCCATCGACAGCATCAAGGCCGCGAGGGTTCACCTCGCAACCCCCGAGCCCAGCCCCTTCGTCCGCGACCAGCGTCCGCCGGCCGCCTCGGTGATGCTGACCATGCAGAACGGCCGCGCTCTGTCCGAGGCCCAGGTCCGCGCCGTCCGCCAGCTCGTTGCCTCTTCCGTCAGCGGGCTGTCGCCGGCCCAGGTTTCGGTGGTCGACCAATCGGGGGCGCTCATGTCGCGGGAGGGGAGCTCTGCCGACGACCGCAACTTCGAGATCCAGCTTCAGGCCGAGGAACGCTACCGCCAGGCGGTCGCCACGCTTCTCACCCCGATGCTCGGTGCCGGCAACTTCACCGCCGAGGTCCATGCCGACATCGACCCGTCCGAAAGCCAGGCGACCCGCGAGAGCTTTCCGCAGAACGACCGGGCGCTTCGAAGCGAACAGGGCAACCGGGTCCTCGCCTCGGCGAGCGACGGAAAACCCGCGCAAGGGATCCCCGGAGCGCTCTCGAACCAGCCGCCGCCGGCCTCGCAACTGTCGGACAAGCCGCCCGCGGCCGGGCAGGGGGCCGCCGGTCCATCGGGAAGCGAGGCGACCGAGACCTATTCACGAAGCTTCGACGTCGGTCGCGAAATCTCGGTAACCCACCAGCCCGAGGGGCGCCTCCGTCGCCTGAGTGTCGCCGTCGCCGTCAACGAGACGGGTGGAAAACGCAGCGCGGCGGACATCGCCTCGATCGAGAGCCTCGTCAAAGGCGCGGTCGGGTTCGACCCGGCGCGGGGCGACGTCGCGGTGGTCACCTCGCGGCCCTTCGCTCCGGTCGAGGACGTCTCGGCGCCGCTCTGGAATAGCCCTTGGGTGCAGCCGCTGCTTCGCCAGCTCGGAGCCCTTGTCGCGGCCGTACTCGCCTTTCTCTTCATTGGCCGACCGCTAATGCGCTCGCTTCGCAGGTCGGGCGCGCTCGGCGTCGGAGCGGGTAGCGAGAGCCGCCCGGGCGACCGCCCGGCCCAGCCAACCGTCACCCTCGACATGATCGAGACCGCCCCGAGCTACGAAGCGCGCGCCGACCTTGTCCGCGGCTTCGTCCGCCAGGATCGCGAAAAGGCCGCGATGGTCGTCCGCCAGCTGGTGGAGCGCGGCAAGTGAGCACCGAAGTCGAGCTTGATGCCAAGAACGACGAGGAAGTCCGGCCTGAGGTCGATGGAGCGACCGCGGCTGCGATCCTCCTGATGCTCCTTCCTGACGAGGATGCGGGGGAGATCGTCAAGGCGCTCGAGCCGTCCACTGTCCGGAAACTCGGCGAGAGCATGCTCAAGGTCGCGAGCGCGAACGAAGCGACGGTCGAGGCCGCGCTGGACCTGTTCGTTGAGCGCTGCAGAGCAATGTCGGCACTCCTGGTCGGCGCCGAGCCCCATGTCCGCTCGGTCCTGACCAAGGCTCTGGGCAATGTCCGGGCCGACAATATCCTTACCGAAATCGCCCCGAAGAGCAGCGCCGCAGCGCTCGACATGCTCCGCTGGATGGAGGTCGAGACGATCGCCGAGATCCTCCGCCGGGAGCATGCGCAGGTCGGCGCCCTCGTGCTCGCGGTCCTCACTCCCGAGACCGCTGCGAATGCGCTGGCCGGCTTCGACGAGGCAGTCCAGGCTGACCTCCTCGCCCGGGCCGCTCGACTGACCAGGGTCCGGCGGGAGGCGATCGAGGATCTGGAAGCGCTCCTCGCGGACTATACCCGTGGCGGGTCTTCCGCGCGGGGCGTGAAGCTCGGCGGCACGTCCGACGCCGCGCAGATCGTCAACCGGATGCGCAAGTCGGACGGCCAAAAGCTGATCGCCTCGATCCGGCAGTCCGACGAAGCGCTGGCCGCGGCGATCGAGCGCGAGATGCTGGTCTTCGACGATCTCTCGGTGCTCGATTCCAAGCAGCTCGGGGCGGTCCTCCGCTCGGTCGACGGACCGGTCCTGACTCTCGCCCTTCGCGGAGCGTCTGAGGAGCTTCTCGAGCAGATGCTCGGTTCGATGTCGACGAGGGCCGCGGAAACCATCCGCGACGAGCTTTCCGAAGGCCGGCCTGCCCGCCGCTCGGAGGTCGAGGAGGCTCAGCGCGCGATCCTCGCCTCGGCTCGAAGGCTGGCAGACGCCGGCGACATCCAGCTCGGTGGCGGGGAGGACGACTATGTCTGAGCTTTCCCCGGTCCGAATCGCCGAAGCCCGGCCGGCGGCCGGGTTCCGTCCAATCGTTCGATGCGGGCCGGGGCCGGCCGCTCCTGTCCTGTCCCAACCGGCCCCACAACCCGTCGAGGACCCGTTCGAGCAGGGATATCGCAAGGGACTTGAGGACGCCGAGCAGGCATTCGAGGCCGAGCGCTCGCGGCTGGCTACCCTCGTCGCCTCTTTCGAAGCGCTCCAGAGCGAGCCGAGCGAGGAGCTCGCGCTGCTCATCGCCGAGACCGTCCACGGTCTGGTACGGCTCATCGCGGGCGAGGCTGCGGTCGATCCCGAGCTTCTCGTTGCAAGGGCTCGATCGGCGGCGGCGATCGTCGCCGAAGCCAACGGCGCCCGGACCCTTCACCTCCACCCCGAGGACATCGCCCTTCTCGACGTTGCGGCGCTTCCGCTGGTGGTGATCCCGGATTCCGGCCTCGAGCGCGGCTCGGTCCGGGTCGAGGATTCGGCCGGGTGGGTCGAGGACGGGGTCGCGACGCATCTCGAGAGGCTGCGCGAGCAGCTCGGGCTGAAGGCGCAGGTCGAATGAGCGGCCGGATGATTTCGTCGGCCCGGGCGGTCATCGGGGCGCTCGACCTCGATGGCGTCGGCCCCCGGCGAATCGGACGCCTCGTCTCCCACGAGGGCGCGATGCTCGAGGCGGAAGGTTTTGCCCATCCGCTCGGAACCGCGGCCCGGATCGTCCGCTCGGGAGAGACCATCCTTCGCGGCGAGGTCGTCGGTTTCCATGGCGATAGAAGCCTGATCCTTCCGTTCGACAGCGACGCTCCGGTGGCCGCCGGAAGCCGGGTCGAGCCGGACGGCAACGGAAGCCTTGCCCAATGTGGGCCAGCACTGCTCGGACGTGTGATCGACGCCCACGGGCAGCCGCTCGACGGACGAGGTGCGATCTCGAGCAGGCTGACCTGGCCGCTTGCCGGGCGCCGGGTGAACCCGCTCAGGAGGAGCCGAGTGACACGCTCGCTCGATGTCGGCGTCCGGGCCGTCAATGCGCTCCTGACCGTCGGGGTTGGGCAGCGTGTCGCGATCATCGCCGGCTCCGGGGTCGGCAAGTCGGTCCTGATGGCCCAGATGCTCGCCGGGGTCGACGCCGACGTGGTCGTCGCGGGCCTGATCGGCGAGCGGAGCCGCGAGGTCAGCGACTTCGTCGAAACCAGGGTTACCGGAGAGCTCCGCAGGCGCGCCGTCGTTGTGGCCGTTCCGGCCGACCATTCGCCGTTACTCCGACTTCGAGCCGCGATGCGCGCGACCGCGATCGCCGAATATTTCCGCGACCAGGGGAAGAAGGTCTTCCTGCTCGTCGACAGCCTCACGCGAATTGCCCACGCCCAGCGCGAGATCGGCCTGGGGCTCGGCGAGCCACCGACAATGAAGGGCTATCCGCCCTCGGCGCTCGGGCTCATCCCGCGGCTCGTCGAGCGCGCCGGCGCGGACTCGCGAACCGGGGGCTCGATCACCGCCATCTATACGGTTCTGGCCGACGGCGGGGACACCGACGATCCCGTGGTCGATGCCGCCCGGGCGATCGTCGATGGGCACATCCTCCTGTCGCGCACGCTCGCCGAGCAGGGCGTGTTCCCGGCGATCGACGTCGCGCGATCGCTTTCGAGGACGATGCCCGATGTCGCCGACCACTTGCACCTGCAGGCGTCGGCGCGATTCCGCCGCTTGTGGTCG
>JBKPKZ010000169.1:0-5311 GCA_046731355.1 Pseudomonadota bacterium
GGACGGTGCGGAAGTTCATCTGCATCGCATCGTCGTAGAACAGGCGTCCTCCCGTTCCCGGCTCGCCGATCGACGCGGTGAACTGCGCGTTGCGTCGCTTGCGAAGCAGATAGTCGCGAGCGTCACGGCTCGACTTCCGGCCCGCTTCCGCCAGCGGCCAGTCGGAAACCAGCCCGCGAACGACAAAGGGACGATCGGCGGCGCGCAGAAGCCGATCCAGTTCCGCCGCATTGGCGACGATTTTCTCGTCGACCGGTGCGATCTTGCTCATCGATCCGGGATCGGCCTCAGCCATGACCGACCCTCCTGTTCTTTCGGGCGATCAGGTCGCTGAGATTGCCGAGCGACGCGATCGCCATGAAAATCGGAAGCAGGTGGCCGTTTTCGTGGAGTTCTCCGATTGCGCCCGCGTCGAGCGCCTGCAGCTTCGCCTCGTCGATCACGTGGAACCCGACCAGGCGGTTCTTCGACCCGTCGTCGAGGGTCACTTCCAGGGTCATCGGCTCGAGCAGATCGTGTCGGCGGAGCGCCGCGAAGAAATCCGCGGATGCCCGGTACCCTTCGTCGAGTGCTCCCAATTGCTCGGCAATCGTCTCGAGATAGGGCGTCGGGCGCCCATGCTCATCGAAAATCCGAACACCGTCATCCCTGCCGATGCGGGTGCTGGCAGTGTCGATGTGAACCTGCCTTTCACCCGCCTCGTCGGCTTTCCCGCCAATCAGGAACGGCTGGATCTCCATCGCGAGAGGTCGATAGCGAGCGTCCCATTTCCCGCCTTCAAGGAAAAGGTTCTCGCCGCTTTCGAAACCGAAGACTGCAAGCGCGACGAAACTGTCGCGCTCGGGGCTCAAGCGGAACAGGATCGGATATTCGTTCTGCACCCGCCGGAACTCGTCGGGCACGGTGACGCAGGACATGACCGCATCGCCGAGCTCGGCGCTCCGATCGGTTCGGATCCGAAGATCGCGGTGCGCTTCGACGGTCAGGATTTCATGCGCGCTCATTGAACCGTCTCGGCAGGAAGCGGCGCGCGCAAGCCATCAAGGTATGAGCGGTTGGTTGGAAGCACCGACGCGAGAGCGCGTCCGCGCTCCTGCATTTGTCTCATCGCCGCGGAGTCGATTTTCATCGGCGAGTTCATCGAACCCTTGGACGGCGGTGGAAAGCCCATTCCGTAAAGAACGTACTGATAGCTTGCGGCAGGGAAAATCTCATCAATTTCCGGCAAGTCGAACGTCGAGGGCGGCTGGCCTTTCCAGATGCGCAAGAGGTCGGCGAGGCGATCCGGAACACTCTCCGCTTGCCGGTGATCCTGCCAATAGGGCTCCGTCCGTTCACTGAGCACGTAGTGCAGCTTCAGGAACTCGATGATCCTGTCCCAGCGATAGGCGAACAGGCGGTTGAAGCGTTCCGCGTGAATATCCATCGTGTCGCGCGACGTCGGGAAATTGTCGATCAGCGCATTGAGCGACAGCTCGATGAGAACGATCGCCGATGCCTCGAGCGGTTCGAGGAATCCCGCCGACAGTCCGATGGCGATGCAGTTGCGCTTCCAGAATTCCGCTCGATGCCCGGACCTGAACGTCAGTCTGCGCACGGACAGATCTTCCAATGAAATGCCGGGCGCCGTCCGCCTCAGATAATCGTGAAGCGCGGCGGTGGCTCCTTCGTCGCCGATGTGCGACGACGAATAGACGCAGCCGACGCCGCGCCTCGAAGGCAGAGCGATATCCCACAACCATCCGGCCGAATGAGCGGTGCCGATCGTTTGCGATGCGATTGCGCTTCCCGCCTCGACCGGCACCTGCACCGCAAGCGCTCGGTCGTTGAACAGCTGCGTCGCGCGATCGACGAACGGAACTCCAAAACGGCCTTCGATCAGCAGCGCCGCGTGCCCCGTGCAGTCGATGAACAGGTCGCCCTCGATCGTCCCATTGTCGCGGGTACGGACACCGGCGATGTCGTCATTGTCGGCCATCACGACTTCGGTGACGTGGTCGGCTACGTGCCGAACTCCGAGGTGCTGAGTCGCATGACGAGCGAGCGTCAAAACGAGCTTTCCGGCATCGAGGTGGTAGGCATAATTCAGAGCACCGGCATAATCCGGCATCGTGCGCTGCTTGGGCGCCAGGTTCAGCGCGCAGACTTTCGGCTGCGGGCAGACGGCTTCACCAAAGGGCTCGCCGCTCGCATAGCTCCGCCACGCCTCGACTGCATCTTTCGATTCCGGACCGAGCGGGGCGACGAACGGATGATAATAGGCCTCGCCCGCCTCGCCCGTCCGCCAGCCATCGAACCGCGAGCCCTGCTTGAACGAAGCATCGCAGCTGAGGAGGAACTCGGCCTCCCGAATGCCGATCCGCTCGAGCGTCCGGCGAATGGTCGGCCAGGTTCCCTCGCCAACGCCGATCGTCGGAATATCGGGCGATTCCACCAGTGTCACCGAGACCGCGCGATCCGAAGCAGGACCGGCCGCCGCTGCAATGCTGCAGGCGGACAGCCAACCGGCCGTGCCGCCGCCGACAATGACGACTCTTCTGATTGCGCCTGTCACGCCCCGAATCCGTTTGCTCGGCCTGCCGTTCCCGCACCGAGCTCAGGCGCGGGACGAACTATCCTCGCAGGAGGGTGCTTCGTCCGCAAGGTCGCAAGCCGGGCCTCGCGCCTCAGAATGTGAAGCGCAGGCCGCCCGACCAGCGAGCATCCCCCGGGGTCGCAAACGTTACGTTGCGATCCGATCGGCGATGCCCTCTGCGGCCTTCGCCGGTCAGGTTGATGACCTCGAAGAAGACCGTGAGTCCCTTCTGGAATTCATAGCTCGCACTGGCATCCACCTGCCCGTACTTCTCGATGTAGGTTGGATTGGAGCCGGTCCCCGCAAGGAATTCGTCACGCCAGTTGTATGCAACGCGAGCCTGGAGTCCATTCTTGTCGTAGAAGAGCACGGCGTTTGCGCTGTCGCTCAGACCTGTGAGCGCGAATTGCGACACATTCCATGGCAAAGTATTGTCGTACTTCGCGTCGCCGTTGACGATCGTATAATTGAGGATGACTCCGAAGCCGGTATCCCAGAAGCTGTGCTGGACCGCGAACTCCCAGCCGTGGAGCTTCGCCTTCTGGTCACTGTTGAACGGTGTCGTGACGACGAAGTCGACGAGCGGATCTTCCGGCAGGCCGAAGATCAGGATCTGCCCGTTCGCGCCCATCGCAGAGCTGCCCGGGAAGTTCTGGAAGATATAGTTCCGGATGGCGGTCGCGCTCGCGTTAGGCCCAAGCGCCGCGAGTGCCGCGTTGTAACGCGGACCGCCCACGGGCGTGTGCAGATCGAACGCGTCCGTATGGAGCTGAGTCGATGAAATGAAGTTGCTGACGTTCTTGTGGAAGTAGCCGATCGAAGCGTAGCTGTCCGGCTGGTAGTACCACTCCACCGAGAAATCGATGTTCTTGGACTTGAACGGGAGCAGTCCGGGATTGCCCTGGCTGCCGGTTCCTCCGCCAACCCGGAAAAGCTGGTCGATCGTTCGTCCACCCTGGAGGCTGGCATAATCCGGCCTCGTGATGGTGTGGCTGTACGATGCGCGAAGCTTGAAGTCCTTCGCCGGCGTCATGTCGAAATCGACTGCGGGCAGCCACTCGTCATAGTCGCCCTTGAAGGTCGTAAAGTCGCTATCGCCCGAATAGGTGACGTTGAACTCGTTGTCGGCGACCCATTGCGTTCCCGAAGGGATCGGGACCAGCGCCGATGAATCGACCTTGGTCTTCTCGTAGCGCAGGCCGGCGACGAGGTGCGCGGGGCCGGCAAGCAGGTCGAACTCATTGTTGATCTGGATATAGGGAGCCCAGGTCCTCTCCTTGGTCCGCCGGTCGACGGTGAATTCCGCAAGGCAATTCCCGTCGCCGCCGCAAACTCCGTAAAGGTCGTCGATGAGGTCGACCATCCGTTCGAAGTTCCAGCTGTAGAAGCTCTGGATCACGTCGGGGTTGTTCGACCCCGAAACGCCATCGAACCGGTCGGGCACGGTCACCAGGTGGAACATGTCGTCCGGAAGGTCGGACGCCGGTCCGGCGCCGCCCCAGGTGTCATGCTGGAGGAAACCGAAGGCCGAACGGATCTTGTTGTCGACATAGGACACTCCGAAGTCGACGCTGTCGAGGAACGACGTGTCGAAATCGTAGCGGCCGATGAGCTGCCCCTGGTTGATCTCGTCCTTGAAGTAGGCGTTGCGGAACGCATTGCCGGTTGGAGTGATCAGGGACGGGTTCAGAGCGTCGATGCCGGGCGCCATGTTGTACGAAATGATCGGCAGGTCTTCGTCGAAGTTGATCGTCTGGCTGGTGATCCCGAAGATCGCCGTGCCGACGGAAACGCTCGATCCGAACCTGTTGCTCGGCTTCGATACCGCGGTCGAATGATGGCCGTCGAGGATGAGCGTCAGGTTGTCGATGCCCTTCCAGCTGAGGTTCGCTCCAAGCGACTTGTTGGTCGTTCGGTTGGCGGTCAGGGCACCGCTGTACGACAGGTCCTTGCCGATGTTGCAGGTCGGGTTCGGAGCCGAGCAGCCGGGATCGGGGGCCGTGAAATTCTCCGAGTAGAAGACAGGACCGGCGACCGGGCCGTCGGTCCACTCGCTCGACGTATCGCCATGGTTGAACCAGACGCCGACGTTGCTGTTGCGGACTTCGACGGTGTTGCGAGAATAGGTATAGTCGATGGTGCCGACGAGATTGTCGACCGGCTCGAACTGCAGCACGAGCTGCCCGTTGATTCGCTTCCGGTCGATGTCGTTGAGATCGTAGGAAGCGTTCTGTGGAACTTCGTAAACATCGGTCGGACCGGGCCGATTGACGATATTGTCGAACCTCGGATCGCCTTCCTGAGCCAGCGAGCCCCAGTTGTTTTCCGATCCCAAATAGCCGTCGCGCCAGCCCACGTTGGCCGTATTGTTGCTCGCCTTGCGGCGCTGATACGACGCCGTAATCAGGATGCCGAAGCGGTTGTCGGCGAACGTGTCGCTGAAGATGCCCGACACTTCCGGCGTGGGCGTGAGATCGCCTTCCCGGGACGAGTCGATCACACCCTTGACCGCAACGCTTCCGCGCATGCCAGTCCGGTCGAACGGGCGAGGAGTGCGGATATTGATTGTGGATCCGATGCCACCCGACGCCACCGATGCGCGACCCGTCTTGTAGACCTCGACCGCCGAAACGCCTTCGGAAGCCAGGTTCGCAAAATCGAAAGACCTCGAGGATGGCGGACTCGCACCGTCGCCGAGCGAAGCCGTCGGCATCTGGCGACCGTTCAGTGTGACGA
>JBKPKZ010000170.1:0-3126 GCA_046731355.1 Pseudomonadota bacterium
CTCGCCGGCCTGGGGAGGATCGATCAGGCGACCGCTGGAAGGCTGAGCGGACGGTACGGCCTTCGCCTCGATCACCGCTCGATCTGGACGAGGATGATCGACCGCTCGGCTGCTCTCGGGCAATCCGGGACCGTGCTGGTCCTGACCGGGACCGGCTTCCAGGCGTCGAGCTTCGATGGAATCCCGCCGGCGCACGTCTTCCACTCGATCGCGGCGCTCAAGCGCACGGGCCAGGAATATACGGCCCGGATGATCGCCGCGGAAGCGCTCGCGCGCACGTGACTTTGGCGTGAATCTCGAGGACCGAGCGCTCGTAGATCGTTTCCTCGACATGATGGCGGCCGAGGCGGGCGCCTCCGCCAATACCCTCGCTGCCTATCGCACGGACCTCGAGCGAACCTCGCAATCGCTCGGCGGCGCACTGGGCAGCGCCGACAGCGCAATGCTCTCCCGGCTTGGCGGCCAATGGAGCGAACTTGCTCCGTCCACCGTGGCTCGCCGCTCGGCGGCGCTCCGGCGCTTCTACGGCTTCCTCCTCGACGAGGGAATTCGAGCCGACGATCCTTCGGCGGCACTGCCGCGGCCCGCGTTCGTGAGGCCGCTTCCGAAGATCCTCGATTCAAGCGAGGTGTCGGCGCTGTTCGAAGCGGCGGAAGCGCGGGCCTCCAGCGACCGGCCGCTGGCGCTTCGAAACCTCGCCCTTCTCGAACTGCTCTACGGCTCGGGATTGCGGGCCACCGAGCTCGTCAGCCTGTCGCGGGGCGCGCTTCGCGTCGGCCAGCCGTTCCTCATCCTTCGCGGTAAGGGATCGAAAGAACGCCTCGTCCCCATCTCGACGCGGGCCGAGCAGGCGGTCGAACGCTGGCGCAAGGACGTGCCATCCTCCTCGCTCTGGCTGTTCCCAAGCGGCAAAACGCATCTTAGTCGGATCCGTCTCTACCAGATCGTCCGGACCATGGCGGCCGACGCCGGTATCCCGCCCGAGCGGATCAGTCCGCACGTGCTTCGCCATGCCTTCGCTACCCATCTCCTGTCGGGCGGAGCGGACCTTCGCGTCGTCCAGTCGCTGCTCGGCCATGCCGACATCGCGACCACGCAAATCTACACCCATGTCGACAGCTCACGGCTGATCGAGCTGGTCAACACGAGGCATCCGCTCGCCGACCGTCGTCGTTGACGCGCACGGCAGGCCGCCGTACCCGCGCGTTCAAATGCAGACCTACCTCGAATTCGAGAAGCCGATCGCCGAGCTCGAAACCCGCGTGTCGGAGCTCAAGGAAACGGCCAGCAACGGCGAGCTCGACCTCGATTCCGAGATCGAGAAGCTGGAAGCCAAGTCGGACAAGCTTCTGCGCGACACCTATTCGAAACTGTCTCCGTGGCAGAAGGCGCAGGTCGCAAGGCATCCGGAACGGCCGCACTTCAAGGATTATGTCGCGGGCCTCACCGACGACTTCCTTCCGCTTGCCGGAGACCGTTCGTTCGCGGACGATCCGGCGATCATCGGCGGCCTCGCGACCATCGGCGGTCACAAGGTGATGATCCTCGGCCACGAAAAGGGCGACGACACCGCCTCGCGCCTCAAGCACAATTTCGGGATGGCCAAGCCCGAGGGTTACAGAAAGGCGATCCGGCTGATGCGCCTCGCCGACCGCTTCGGGCTTCCGGTCGTCAGCCTCGTCGATACCCCCGGCGCCTTTCCGGGTGTCCAGGCCGAGGAGCGGGGTCAGGCGGAAGCGATCGCCCGCTCGACCGAGGAATGCCTCGCGCTCAAGGTTCCGATCATCGCCGTGATCGTCGGCGAGGGCGGGAGCGGCGGAGCGGTCGCGATCGCTGCCGCGAACCGTGTGCTGATGTTCGAGCACGCGGTCTATTCGGTGATCTCGCCCGAGGGCTGCGCCTCGATCCTGTGGCGAACCGCCGACAAGGCCGCCGACGCGGCCGAGGCGATGAAGATCACTGCGCAGGACCAGCAGGCGCTTGGAGTTGTTGACCGGATCGTGCTCGAGCCGCTCGGCGGGGCGCATCGTGATCCGGAGCGAGCGATCGCCAACCTCAAGGAAGCCATACTCGAGGAACTTGGCGGGTGCTCAGCGCTCGGCGGCGAGGAGCTGTTGCGGCAAAGACGCGCCAAATATCTCGCTATGGCCTGAGAGCAACAGCAGGAACCCGCCGCCTTAATCTCTCGTTCAACGACGCAAGGGTCAGTTATATGACCGAAGCGAAACATGAGAGAGATGATGCGTAAAGCAGTACTTTTTCTCGGCGGTACCGCCCTCCTCGCCAGTTCGGCGTTCTCGTCCGCACAGGTCCCGAGCCGCGTCCTGGCGCCGAGATATGTGCAGGAATCGCAACAGGAGCATCCCAGGCTCATCGAGGAATTCGGGGGAGCCGAAACCGGCCCTCGAGCAACCTATGTCGATGGCGTCGGACGCCGGGTCGCGGCCTATTCGGGCGTCAATCCCGGAGCCTATCGGTTCACGGTCCTCAATTCCGCGGTCGAGAATGCCTTCGCGACGCCGGGCGGCTACGTCTACATCACCCGCCAGCTGATGGCGCTGATGGACGATGAATCGCAGCTCGCCTTCGCGCTCGGCCACGAGGTCGGCCACGTCGCCGCCAATCACCAGCAGGCGCGCGAATCCTATGCTCAGCGGAGCAACGTCCTTGGAGTCCTCGGAGCGATCCTCGGAAGCGTCATCGGCGGCGGCTTCGGCAATGCGGTCGCGGAAATGGCCTCGAGCCGCTCCCAGCTCGCGACCCTCAGCTTCTCGCGTGACCAGGAATATCAGGCCGACACGCTCGGGCTTCGATACCTGACCGCCGCCGGCTATGATCCGGCGGGCGCCGCCGGCGTTCTCGCCGCGATCACCCGGGCGACCGCGCTCGAGGCGCGCGTTCAGGGCCAGGACAGCCGCCAGACTCCGGAATGGGCAAGCACGCATCCCTTGAGCGAAAACCGGGTTCAGCGCGCGCTTGCCGAGGCTCGCCAGACCGGCCGGGTTGGAACCGGCCAGAAAAACCGCGACCAGTTCCTGGGTCAGCTCGAGGGCATCTACGTCGACGACGATCCCGCTCAAGGCATCATCGACGGGCGAACCTTCACCCACCCCGACCTCCGCATCT
>JBKPKZ010000171.1:0-9163 GCA_046731355.1 Pseudomonadota bacterium
TCGGCCGGCGAACCTCTCCGTAGAGGCTGAACACCGGGATGCCGTACGTCGGATCGGTGAAGTCGGGCGACTCCATCATATTGTCCTGGAGGTCGCCTCGGACTCCGTGCTGCGGTCCGAACACGGCCGAAACCTTCAAGCCCGCCGCGAAAAGCGCGTCGATGCTGTGGGTCAGGTCCTTGGTGACAGAAGCCGGATGCGCGAGGAGCGCGACGCGTTTGCCGTCAAGCGGGCGGCGAAGATCGGGATCCGCAAGGAGGCGATCGATTCCAAACAGGCTCATGAAAGGCTGATTAAGGGAGCTTCGCGACGAAGCAATCCGCGTGATGGAAATCCGGCTTGTCCGGAGAATGAGCGAGCGCCCAGTAGGACTTGGTTCCGTCCTTTTCCTCCAGGACGGCGGCAAGGTTGAAATCCCAGCTCTTGCCGGCCTCGACGGCGATGGTCGCGCCTAGGGTCCACCAAGTGAGATTGTCCTCCATTCGAATGTACGGCGGTGAGCCGACTTCAACGTCGGTCATACCTTCGCGGTAGCTGGAGAAAGCGTAGGCAGCCCAGTTGCCCGAGGGGGCGAAGTTCCATTCCTGATAAGATCGCGAGCCGCTCTCCCTCAGGAACGTTTCAAGGCAGGTGGTCTGCCATAGTTCTTTCGCGCGGGACGGCTCATCGGCCTCGGGAATCACGAACCGCGACAATGGAGCGCCGACACCGAACCAGATGTTCGTCGTCGCCATCGCTCCAAACGCGCCCGCATGATCCACGCTCGCCCAGACCTTGAAGGCTGGCTGCGAAGGCGGAGTCGCCGGATGCGAGATGAGGTTGAGCTGCATGGTGCACGCAGTAGCAGGACGCAGAGCATCACGCTAAGCGGCAGGCATGACCGAGTACCGTTCCTCTCTCCTCAAGCTGCTCGACGAGCGCGGATACATCCATCAGCTAACCGACGCCGAAGGCCTCGACGCCCTCGCTGACAAGGAGATCGTGACTGGCTACATCGGCTTCGACGCGACCGCGCCGAGCCTTCACGTCGGCAGCCTGGTCCAGATCATGCTGCTTCGGCGCCTGCAGGAGACGGGTCACAAGCCGATCGTGCTCATGGGCGGCGGGACCACGAAGGTCGGCGACCCGACCGGCAAGGACGAGAGTCGCAGGCTGCTGACCGACGCGGAAATCGACGCGAACATCGCCGGCATCCGCAAGGTCTTCGAGCGCTTCCTGAAGTTCGGCGACGGCCCGGCCGATGCCATCATCGTCAATAACGACGAGTGGCTCAGCAAGCTCGAGTACATCCCGTTCCTGCGGGATGTCGGACGTCATTTCACGATCAACCGGATGATGACCTTCGACAGCGTACGCGTCCGCCTCGACCGCGAGCAGCCGCTGACCTTCCTCGAATTCAACTACATGATCCTCCAGGGCTACGATTTCCTTGAATTGTCACGGCGGCATGGCCTGCGGCTGCAGCTCGGCGGGTCTGACCAGTGGGGAAATATCGTCAACGGCATCGAGCTCGCCCGACGGATCGACGGGACCGAGGTTTTCGGCGTGACGACGCCGCTGATCACCAACCCGGACGGCTCGAAGATGGGCAAGACTGCGCAGGGCGCGGTCTGGCTGAACGAGGAGCAGCTGAGCCCTTACGATTACTGGCAGTTCTGGCGGAACACTGACGATATCAACGTCGGCAAATTTCTGAGGGTCTTCACCGACCTTCCCCTCGAGGAAGTCGAGCGATTGGAGGGCCTTCCGGGTGCAGGGATCAACGAGGCGAAGATCGTGCTCGCGACCGAGGCGACGGCGATGCTTCATGGCCGCGAGGCGGCTGCAACGGCCGCAGAAACGGCGCGCACCACGTTCGAGCAGGGCGGCGCCGGTGGCGACCTCCCGACATTGTCGATCGGTGATGGGGTCAGCATTGCCCAAGCGCTGACGCAGCTCGGGTTTTCATCCTCGAACAAGGAAGCGCGGCGCAAGATCGCGGAAGGCGCTGTTCGGCTGAACGACGAAGCGGTTTCCGATCCAGCTTTGACCGTCGAAGTGGGCGACAAGCCGGTAAAGCTCAGCCTGGGCAAGAAGCGCCACGCACTTCTTGTCCGCTAGCCACTCCTAATCAGGCTGACGGCCTGGTCGCGCTCGAAGAGGTAAAGGCAAATTCTCGCCGCCTGTCCGCGTGGGCCAGCTAGCCCACCGTCACGGTCGAGCAGTAGCTGCGCATCGCTCTGGGCGACGCCCGCCAGTTCCTCGACATCCTGAGCAGTCGCGACTCGGAAGGCGACGTCCCCCGATTGCCTCGTGCCGAGGATTTCGCCGGGACCACGCAGGCGCAGGTCTTCTTCGGCGATGCGGAATCCATCGCTGGTCTCGCGCATCAGGGCGAGCCTCGCGCGGCCGACTTCCGTTAGCGTCTGGCCCCTTATGAGAAGACAGGTGCTCCTCCCGGTTCCGCGCCCTACCCGACCGCGCAGCTGGTGGAGCTGGGCCAATCCAAATCGCTCGGCGCCCTCGACTACCATCAGGGTCGCGTTCGGCACGTCGACTCCAACTTCGATCACCGTCGTCGCCACCAGCACTGCAAGCTCGTTGGCGGCAAAACGGCCCATGACCGCGTCTTTCTCCGGACCCTTCATGCGGCCGTGGACGAGGCCGACCTTTTCGTCGCCGAAGCGCATCCGGAGAATTCGAGCGCGCTCCTCGGCCGCGGCGGCGTCGCTCTTCTCGCTCTCCTCGACCAAGGGGCAGACCCAGTAGGCCTGCCCACCGCTCGCCAAATGTCGTCCGAGGCCATCGACGACTTCGCCAAGTCGCTCGTCACTCACCACGCGGGTGTCGACCGGCGTGCGGCCCGGCGGCATTTCATCGATCCGGCTGACGTCCATTTCGCCATATTGGGTTAGCGTCAGCGTTCGCGGGATCGGCGTTGCAGTCATAACCAGAAGGTGCGGCGGACGCTCGGCCTTCGAGGCCAGCAACAGTCGCTGCGAAACACCGAAACGATGTTGCTCGTCGATCACGGCCAGGCCGAGGTTTCGGTAAGCGACCTTCTCCTGGAAGATCGCGTGGGTGCCGACAAGGATGTCGATCGAGCCGTCCGCGAGGCCCATCAGCACAGACTCGCGCGCCTTGCCCTTTTCGCGGCCCGTCAGGATACCGACGCGGACACCAATGCTGTCCAGTTGCTTGAGCAAGGTCGAGTGGTGTTGGCGCGCGAGGATCTCAGTCGGCGCCAGCAGCGCTGCCTGCGCTCCTGACTCGATGGACGTCAGCATCGACATCAAAGCGACCAGCGTCTTTCCCGAACCGACATCGCCCTGAAGCAACCGCAGCATCGGCGCGGTCTGCGCCATGTCGCCGCGGATCTCCTCGATAACCCGCCGCTGAGCACCGGTCAGCTGGTAGGGCAGTGCGAGTGCGCCGATCAATCTTCCATCGCCCGCGAGAGCGACACCTTTATGCCGCCGCGAAGCCTGCCGCAGGAGCAATAGCGCAAGCTGGTTGGCGAAGACCTCGTCATAGGCGAGCCGTCGCCGCGGGTCCTGCGCGCCCGGATCGCGATGAGCCTCCGCTATTGCTGACCGCCAAGCCCGCCATGCTTCACGCGAAAACAAGCTTGGCTCGATCCATTCCGGAAGCTCGGGCGCCCGATCGAGAGCGGCTACGACCATATCCCGCACGCGCTTGTTGGTCATGCCCTCGGTCAGCCCATAAACTGGCTCGCGGATCGACAGTTCGACGCCCTTGTCGACGGGCAGCACTTCCGGATGGACGATCTGCCATTCATCGCCATAGGCGTCGAGCTTGCCCGCGATCGTCCGCTTCTCACCCATGGGCAGGCTCTTCTTCGCCCATCCTGCATTGTTGAAATAGATGAGACTGATCGTGTTGCCGTCCGCATCCGAGGCGAAGACGCGCACTGGCCCCCTGCCCGACCTCGGCTCGCGGGTTTGGAATGGCTTAAGTTCGATAATGATGTTCGAGCCGAGCAGGCTCGCGTTCGCCGACCTGGCCCTCACCCGTTCGATTACGCCGATCGGCAAATGAAAGAGCAGGTCGACGACGCGAGTGATGTCGAGCCGCTTGAGCAGCTTCGCAACCTGGGGGCCGACGCCCGGAAGCGTCTCCACCTCCGCGAAGAGCGGGTTGAGGATGTCGGGCCGCATCAGTTGCCGCTGCCCGACAGGATCGAGACATTGGCACGCAAGTGCCCGTCGATGGACTCAAAGAGGTCCCGGACCGCGGGCCGCCGCAAGGCGTCGCGTCGAGCCGCAAGATAGAGCGGCACATCCAGTTCCCGGATGGGCGGAAAGCATCGCACCAGCTCGGGATCTCGCTCGCCGACTACGCAGGGCATGTTGGAAATGGCGATCCCATCGACGATCACGGAACGGATCGCTGCAAAACTGTTGCACCTAAGGACGAAGCCGTTGGGTCCTGCATGCTCTTCGAGCCAATGAAATGATGGAAGCAAAGCGAGATTGCCTTCCCCGCCCGCGATCGGGTGTTGAGCCAATTCATCCGGAGTTCCTGGCAGCCGGCCCTCGGCGGCGAGTTTCCTGGATCCGTAAATGCCCCAGCTTGCGATCGGCATGTCGCGAACCGTTACATTGTCGCCCTCGGGCCTGACGCCGGCGCGCAAGGCGAGGTCAGCCTCTCCGCGCGAAAGGTCGAAACGGCGGTAGGAGGTGATCAGCTGCACCTGGACGTTAGGCCATCGGGACCGGTGATCCCGCAAGACGGGCATCAGGAAACCATCGAACTGATCGAGCACGGTCAGGGTTATCCTGTCACCGGTACCCGAGTTGAGAGAGACGGCAATATCATCGACGTCGCGCATGGCAGCCTCGACGCCTTTTGCCGCGTCCAGCAAGGCCTCCCCCTGCTCGGTCAGCTCAAGGCCGTTCGCGCTCCGTGTGAATAATTGCAGGCCCAAGGATTGCTCTAAAGCAGCGATTCGCCTCACGACCGTGGGCTGACTGCATCCGACGGCAGCGGCGGCCTTGCCGGTCGTGCCGAGACGGGCAACCGCAAGGAAGATCGGGATGTCGTCATAAGACGTCACCGCCGTAGCTATTCACATTTGCATAGGGCGCTGCAAGCATTTCAATTGCTGGGGTCCGCCACGTCGTAATATTGAACGCTCATGCCGCATGCCTGAGCGCGGCCACAAATAAGGAAAGCGAAATGAAAGCGATCACTGGCGTCGCGGCCGTTGCCGTGGCGATGGCGGTTTGCGCGCCTGCAACCTCGGCCCGCAGAGAGCATGAGCCGACCCTGGACGAGGTTCGAACAGCCACTGCGCGTTTCAAGGACGTCAAGGTCGCGCTGGCCGAGGGTTACGTCCGAGATCCGATGAACATCTGCGACACCGCGGACATGATGGGCAAGCCGGCGAACTTAGGTGCGATGGGCATTCATTTCTTTCGCCCGGACATTCTCGGCATTTCGGGGCCACCGAACCCGCGCGTCGATGGCGACGGAACGCACACCGATTTCAACAAGCCCGGAATCCTAATCTACGAACCGAAGGCCGATGGGTCGCTCGAGCTCGTCGCGGTCGAAAACCTGGTGTTTCAGAAGTCCTGGTACGCCGCCGGCAACCGGAAACCGCCAACCTTCCACGGGGTCGCCTACGACAACATGAAGGACGATCCGTCGACCAGAATCGACGAAGCCCACATGTTCGAGCCGCATTACGATCGGCATGTCTGGCTCTACCGGGAAAATCCAAACGGCATGTTCGCCCAGTTCAACCCGAATGTCAGCTGCAAGGCGCACAAGCCGGGCCCCGCGATGACAATGAAGATGTAGCTTGTGTCGAACGGCGGCCTTCCTTTGAGGGCTGCCATTCACTACATCGCGGGGCATGCTTCCAGACGAGGAATTGAGGCGCCTGCATTGGCGCGCGCACCACCGTGGAACGCGCGAGGCGGATATGCTGATCGGCGGGTTCTTCGACGCTCACCACGCGTCATGGGGGGCGGACGAACGCGCTCTCTTCACCAAGCTCCTGGAAGAGCAGGACGTCGACATCATGGCATGGGCAATAGGAACCGCGGCGGCGCCGGAGCGCTTCGCTGGCCCCATGATCGATGCCCTGAAGCGCCTAAATTACATGCGGATCGCGCGATGACCGACACCCTTCAGCGCGTACTCCGTGCATCCGAGCCACTGACCCTTGCAGGAGTGCCTTCGGGCTTCCTGCCGGTCCTTGCTGCCGACCTGGCGCGTGCGGCGCATGGTTCGTCAAAGGGCGGACGTGCAGTTCTCATCGCGTCGGATGAGACGGCCATGCGGGCAATGGCGGAGACGGTTCCGCTGTTCGCGCCGGAAGTCGAAGTTCTGACCCTTCCTTCGTGGGATTGCCTCCCCTACGACCGCGCCTCTCCCGCCCTCCGGGTGATGGCCGAGCGGCTTTCGACGCTGAATGCTCTTCAGGACAAGGCGAAGGGTCCGCAGCTGCTGGTTGTCACCGAGAATGCGGCGACGCAGCGCCTGTTGACGCCTTTCCGCGTCCGTCAGCTGACCAAGCGGATCGAGGAAGGCGCGCGTGTCGATCGCAACCGGTTGATCTCCCAACTGAGCTCCCTCGGCTACGAGCGGGTCGAATCCGTCGCCGAGCATGGCGAATATGCAGTGCGGGGCTCGCTGATCGACCTGTTCCCGGCGGGTGAGCCACTGGCTATCAGGCTCGACTTCTTCGGCGATGAGATCGAGAGCTTGCGGCGGTTCGATCCGGCGGACCAGAGGTCGACCGATCGGGCAAAGGCGTTCACGCTCATTCCCGCGTCCGAGGCCTTGCTCGACGAAGAAACGATCAAGCGGTTCCGCTCGCGCTATCGCGAGACATTCGGCGCGACCGCGACCGGCGATCCACTCTACGAAGCGATTTCGGACGGCCGCCGAATGAGCGGGATGGAGCATTGGTTGCCGTTGTTCGAGGAGCGCTTGACCACCCTCTTCGATCATCTCGGCGAGAACGACCTGATCGTACGCGATGCGGGTGTCGACCAGGCCCTCGCCGCGCGCCGGGAATCGATCGACGACTATTACGGCAATCGCCGCAAGACCATGTCGGGCGAGGTGGGCAGCTATCGTCCGCTCGACCCGAACCTGCTCTACCTGACCGAAAAGGAATGGAGCACGGCGGTCACCGATCGGCCGATCCATCTCACTTCCCAATTCCCGGAGCCGGAAGGCGAACGGATCGTAAGCTTCGGAGTTGAGCCCGCTCGCGATTTCACGCCGGAGCGCACCCGTCAGGCAAACATTTACGAAGCCGTCGCAGATCACGTCGGCAAACTTCGCAAAAGCGGCCACAAGATCGTCCTCGCGAGCTACAGCGTGGGTGCCCGCGAGCGCCTTTCCGGCCTGCTCCACGATCACGGCCTGAAGTCGCAGAAGCTCGCCGACAGCTGGCAGGAAGCCCTCGGGAGCAAGACTCAGCCGGCTCTCCTCGTCCTGCCGCTCGACCATGGTTTCACTGCGCCAGACGTCGCCGTTCTCACCGAGCAAGACATGCTCGGCGATCGCCTGGTTCGCCGCCGGAAAAAGCGGAAGGGCGCCGCCGCCTTCCTCTCGGAGCTGGCGACGCTCACGCCGGGCGATCTCGTTGTTCACAACGACCACGGCATCGGCCGCTATGAGGGTCTGACTTCGATCAAGGTCGGTAATGCACCACACGATTGCGTGGCGCTGGAATATGCGGGCGGCAACAGGCTCTACGTTCCGGTGGAGAACATCGACCTCCTCACCCGCTATGGAAATGAGAGCGAAGGGGTGGCGCTCGACCGGCTAGGCGGCGAAGGCTGGCAGCGTCGCAAGTCGCGGATGAAGGAGCGGATCCGCGAGATCGCCGGCGAGCTCATCAAGACCGCGGCGATGCGTGCCACCCGGCCGGGCGTTGTCATCGAAGCCGATAGCGCATTCCCGCAATTCGTGGACCGCTTCCCATATGAAGAGACGGACGACCAGGACCGAGCAATCGAGGACGTTCTGGCGGACCTGGAGTCGGGGAAGCCGATGGACCGGCTGGTCTGCGGCGACGTCGGCTTCGGCAAGACGGAGGTCGCCCTACGAGCCGCGTTCGTCGCGGCCATGTCTGGAATGCAGGTCGCGATCGTTGCGCCGACAACCTTGCTGGCCCGACAGCATTACCGGAATTTCACGGAGCGTCTGGAAGGTTTCCCCATCCGCGTGGGCCGCCTGTCGCGGCTGGTGCCCTCAACCGAAGCCAAGAAGACTCGCGAAGACCTTGAAAAGGGCCAAGTCGACATTGTCATCGGAACCCACGCGATCCTTGGAAAAGGCGTCAAGTTCAAGAAATTGGGGCTCGTAATTGTCGACGAGGAGCAGCATTTCGGAGTCACTCACAAGGAGCGGCTTAAGGCGCTCAAGGCCGACGTCCACGTGCTGACCCTGACCGCCACGCCGATCCCGCGAACGCTTCAGATGGCGATGAGCGGACTTCGCGAGCTTAGTGTCATCCAAACACCGCCCGTCGATCGCCTGGCTGTCCGAACCTATGTCACGCCGTGGGATCCGGTGGTGGTCCGAGAAGCGCTGCTCCGCGAGCATTACCGGGGTGGTCAGAGCTTTTTCGTTGTTCCGCGCATCGCCGACCTCCCCGACGTGGAGGAATGGCTCCGCGAAGAAATCCCGGAGGTGAAATCCGTTACCGCTCACGGCCAGATGGCGCCGACCGAGGTCGAAGAGCGGATGAGCGCCTTCTATGATCGGAAATATGACGTGCTGCTGTCGACGACGATCGTTGAAAGCGGCCTCGATATTCCGAGCGCAAACACGCTGATCGTGCACCGCGCTGATCGTTTCGGGCTCGCCCAACTGTACCAGCTCCGCGGCCGCGTGGGACGTTCGAAGGTGCGCGCCTACGCCTATCTCACGACGCCCGCAGATCGGTCGATCACCGAAACAGCACAAAAGCGGCTTCAGGTTCTTGCCAACCTCGACAGCCTGGGTGCGGGCTTCCAGCTTGCCAGCCACGACCTCGACATTCGCGGCGCGGGCAATCTGCTCGGCGACGAGCAGTCGGGTCACATAAAGGAGGTTGGCTTCGAGCTTTACCAGTCGATGCTGGAGGACGCGATCGTCGAGCAGAAGGCTGGCGGTGTACCGCGGCCGGAAGAGTTCACGCCTCAGATCAGCGTCG
>JBKPKZ010000172.1:0-5514 GCA_046731355.1 Pseudomonadota bacterium
ACACTATCACCAGTCACTCGCTTGGGCCTTGGTGCTGGAGGGACATTGTGCGCTCTCCGCTCAGGAGCCGCCATGCACGCACTCATTATCGAAGACGAATCCTTGATCGCAATCGCGATAGAGGACGCGCTGCGCGGTTGCGGATTCACCTCGTTCGACTTCGCCGTTTCGGCTGACGAGGCGGTGACGGCTGCCGCAGCCAGGTGTCCCGACCTTATTACCGCGGATGTCCAGCTAAGGCCGGGCTGCGGGATCACGGCGGTTCAGTCGATTTGCTCTGAACGACCGATACCTGTCCTCTTCATTACGGGAAGCCCCGCCGAGGTCAGGATAAGGATGCCCGGGCATGTCCTGATCGAGAAGCCATTCAGCGGCCCGCATTTAGCGGAAGCTACCAGGCTTACCTTGGACAGCAGAGCCGGTTGAGACCATGCCGCTCCCGAACGAAACAGTGACCAGCCTCGCCATGGCACTCGTCGAATCGTCAAAGGCGCCGCTACTTCTGCTCGATGACGATGTGGTCGTCATCGGTGCAAGCAACTCATTCTGCAACACGTTCAATCTCGACCCGGCGACGATCGCTAACCGCAGACTGGCCGATCTGGGTGCCGGTGAATGGGATGTTCCTCAACTCAACTCCCTGCTCAGAGCCACCATTGCGGGAGCGGCGGAGATTGACGCCTATGAAATGGACCTTGTCCGCGAAGGCAAGTCGGCCTGCCGTCTCACTTTGAGCGCTCACAAACTCGACTATTTCGAAACTGAGAAAGTGCGGGTGGTGCTCGCCGCGACAGACGTCACTGCAACGCGCCTGGCCGAAAGGCACAAAGATGATCTCATTCGGGAGAAGCAGGTTCTTCTCCAGGAACTCCAGCACCGGGTCGCTAACAGCCTGCAGATCATAGCAAGCGTGTTGATGCAAAGTGCTAGGCGCGTTCAGTCCGAGGAAACACGGTTGCACCTTCACGACGCCCACAGCCGCGTCATGTCGATTGCGATGCTTCAAAAACAGCTGGCGGTCACCCAGTTGAACTCCGTGGAACTACGGACTTATTTCGCAGACCTCTGTAGAAGCATATCTGCTTCCATGATTGACGATCCACAGCGGCTTACTCTCGAAACGATCGTGGATGATACGGCGACCAACTCGGATGTCTCGGTCAGCATGGGCCTGATTGTCACGGAATTGGTGATCAACGCGATCAAACATGCGTTCCCGGATCCGACCGCAGGCGGCAAGATTACGGTGTCATTTGCGGCAGATGAGGAATCTTGGTTGCTGTCCGTGTCGGATAATGGCGGCGGAATGCTTGCCGACAAGAAGCTCGCAAAGCCGGGTCTCGGCACTGGGATCGTCGAGGCTTTGTCCAAGCAACTCGAGGCGAGCGTGACCCTACGTGACGCAAATCCGGGCACGCGAGTGGAGGTCCGACACGGCCAGTCCGGGGCAGCAACCTAATGGAAGCATTCCTGTGAACCAGCAAAGCGCTTACGCTGATAACGACCGCCGGGCACTAAGGTCATGGCACGAGTGGGAGTTCAGGGACGGCGAGCGCCGCACGGTTCTATGTGTCGAGACAGGTCTGGAAATGCGCACGGGGGAACCGGGATTTGACGCCGATCAACTCTCAATGCTGATTCAGGAAGCGATGGAGATGATGCGATCTAGTCCCAGCCCCATCGACGCGCTCCGTATCGTTCCCGAACGTTGAGCTGATTTATCAGCGATTGAACATCAACCGGATGATGCAATGTCCGCAATGGGTCGAGAGCGGCCACTCCGCCTTCGAATCAAGCACGCGATTACCATGCCCCGGCACAATGGGGCACTGGTGTGCGTTTGCAGTCCGATCGGTCACACGGAGGTGCCGGATGCGTGCCCTGCTGATACTTGGCATGATTAGTTTAGCGACTGCTTGCCAGCGCACCCCGGAACAGCAGCAGGCTGACAATTTGCAGAATGAGGCGCGACAACGAGGTGCTGCCATAGAAAACCGGGCAAACATGGAAGCCGACCGGCTGCAGCAGCAAGCGTCTGATCTCGAGAATGAAGCAAATCAGGCGGGTGGCATGACCGGAGAGAGGCTAAGGGTCCGAGCAGACGCCTTAAATCAAGAATCGAAGCTCATCCGGAAACAAGCGGACATGCAGGCCGACGCGATCAGGGAGGGAACGGATGCCCGGATCAAGGCATCTAAAAGTCGCTGACGGTACGAGGGTCGCCCCATCTCCCGTCGGCAATCGGCCGTGAAGCTGCATGGAAAGTAGATCGCCGCTTGGCGTCCTTTGCCGCTTCGCACCCTTACAGTCCGATCCACCCGGCCACTGCGAGGACGGCGGCTAGGGCGCTCAATCCGAAGGCCGCCACGATAAGCCTCGAAGCAACCTCAGTTGAGCCAGGATTGCCAACTGCGCCGTGCACACCGGGCAGGGCCGGACGCAAACCCAATTTCACCCACGCCGCGACAGCGACGATCAGCACCAACGCGGAAAGGAGTCCCAACATCTGTCCGAACTCAAGCATCGTCCGAGTCCGTGACAACCGATGCTGTTCGACCCTGATGAATTGCCGAGGGCAGTGAGTCGGCCAGATCGATTGCCCGCGTTTCCGCGGACAAGGCCTTCAAACTGTAGCGGCCCGCCATATCGTAATGCACCAACCGGGCTTCGGAGCTGACCGCGTCCTTGGCCAGTTTCAACGTCGCCCTTTTGCGGCTTAGCCAATATGCCTTTTCCATGTGTCGTCTCCTGCGAGCGAGAGCACTCAAATGTCTCTCTGTCACAGGGCGCTCAGTTGCGATCTCAGGTGATGAGCTTACCTGTCATTCTCTCGATGAATGGCGCCTGAGCGCTAGGGTCTAACTGGTGATTGTTTCCGAACCGTGCTTCGACCGATTATGCGGCATGGGAGAGCCGCGACACGAAGGCTAAGCTCGTTTTCCCTTATCTCGACATAAGGCGGATTCGAAATCGGCTGGCTCGATCGTGAGCATCCGCGTCGACCCATCCTTCTTCACGAAGAAGTAGATCGCAGTCCGTCGGTAGCCAGTCCGGTCCGTAGTCACGATCTCGTCTTCATCAATTTCGACGTCGTAGCTGCCGGCAGGCAACTCGCCGGCATTTTGGTTCAAGATGAACGAGTCACGGAATGCGACTTTGGTTTTCGTGGTACGCATGTTGGTGCCCGACTTGCCCTCAAGCCGACGTGGCGCGCTTTGCGGCGGCGATGGCGTCGCCCGCATTGGTATATCGATAGCCACCCCAATCGAAGACAGTCAGCTGTACGGGCACTACGCCATATCGGTTCAATTCGGCGTCCGGTGTGGGTCTCTCCGGGCGCATCGGGCCGCCCTCATTTTCCCAGCGATCAGTTGAGCCCCTTGATGGGCGATTGATGTCGGTAGCGGTCATGCTTTGTCTCCAGCTGCAAGCGGGAGCGCATGTCTCTCAGTCACAGGCTGCTTAGAATAACGATGCCTGCGATAGGTTGCGTATAGCACCTTTGTTGGGACGGGTCGCGTTCGCTTCGATTTTTCGTCCGAACGTCCGTTGATTGCCCGCACCTGTGCTATACTCCGCTATCGCTGCTCCCCGACTCGGCAACGCAGCGCCTGAGAGACAAGTCGTCCGCGCTCCCGCCCGATCCTGAGGGGGATGCGTCATGCTTTCGAACGAAGCCGAATATTTCCTTGAACGCGCCATTATCGAGCGCGAAATGGCCAAAGCAGCGAACCATCCGAATGCCGTCGCAGCCCACGAAAAAATGGCTCAGCAATATGACGCGCTGATCAAAGAGCGCATGCGGTCTACTTTCCAGGCAGTAACTGCACCTCGGATCTCTGAGGGGGCCTAGGTTCATGCGAAAGAAATTCGAGCCGCCATCTCGCGCATTGATTGATCTGCGCGACGAACGGGATGACTTGAGCATCCGACTCAATCTTCTCGAATGGAATCGCCTGACTGCCCCCGCCGAGCTGTTTCGCATGAAACAGGAACTTGAGGTTCTGGAGCGACGCATCGCCAACCATAAGAGGGCACCGGCCGCCTAAAGTGCGAGTCTTCGGATAACCGCAATGGTCGGAACGGTCGGGGCCGCAAATGTCGCCCACGTTTGCAGCACCTTTAAGAATCGTCATCGCGGAGGCGAGCGTTCAGCTTCGCACGTCGCTCCTTCAGCAGGGCAACATTTTCCGAGTTCATCGCCTGGAGATGCAGCAAGTCATTCTCGTCAATGTGCGTGATCTTGCCGGACTCAATGCCTTCGAGAAGTTGGACCAACCCATCGCGCTCCTCATGCCAATTCTCCGCGCTCACGACCGCCTCCATACCTTGCGCCAAGCATATAGGAGACTGGGTCGTTATGTCCGCAATCGGTGGAAAGCGGAGGTTAGCGCGTCATTGCTCAGGAGCGTTCGGGGGAACGAAGACCGATGGCTGAGCCGGCACCTTTGTCGCTACCGAATCCACGTGCAGCACAACCTCACTCTTCGGATCGCCAGTGCCTTGGCGTCCCAGTGTTGCCGTGCAGACTCCGTCGAAGACTTTATATTCCGAAAGGTCCGCATATTCGGGCCCAGCGACGATTCTCCGGACGAGATGGGTGCCAGGATCGAGCCACAGGTCGAAGCTGTCAGCACCTTGCGGTGAAATGTGAAGAACTTGGAACTTCCGGTTCTCCAGCGAAACGTCCGAGCCAAGCCGGAATGTGGCCGGAAACCGCTCCGGGAAGAACCAGCCGAAGCTGCTGAGATAGGCATCGCGCCGCTGCTGCCGCAAAATTGCGGGCTCGCTTCCAGTCTGCGCCCGCCCATCTGCGCCAGCCCTCCAATAGCGGGTTCCATCAAATCCAGCGCGGCGGACAATCTTGCCATCCACCCGACCGATCATCGCGGACTTGAGCGAGTGCATGTCGTGCCAAACTTCGTTGTCGATCGTCCGACCATCTGGCAAATCTACGCGACCGGTCTCGTGCCAGCTCTGCACACGGTCCCAGGCGGAACCGCCGCAAGCTGCTTTCATTTGGATGAGAAGGGTTTGAGCGTCGCCCTGAGCAGGATCCGGCGACACGCTGGCGCTTGCAAGCCATACAAATGCGACCAGTAGCTTCATGATGATCGCCTCCGACCGCTCAGACTAGCGCTGAATGTCACGTCCGCAATGGGTGGAAAGCCGACACATTGGCGTGGGTTCGATTGGCTCGGCGGAGCGCGACACAAGCCATGGTTCTCACTGAGCGGTCTAACGCCACGGGAACTACTTTGAGGCGAATTGAGGCCCAGCCTACTTGCAGGCTATAATGCCTTCGGGTGGGGCGTCTGGCAGGAGACATGCCATGACACCCAGAACGCGACTCCTCTTGTCATTCACGGCAGCCGCGGGGCTGATCGGCGCAACCCTTGCCTCACCAGTGGCGGAAGGCGGCCGCAAGTTCGTGAAATCGCTCACCGGGCAAGCGGAGCTCGACGGCGGGCGCCTGACTGCGGACATGGACGGACGCGGGACCGCGCAAGTGAC
>JBKPKZ010000173.1:0-26620 GCA_046731355.1 Pseudomonadota bacterium
TGACGCACATCAAGCCGAACGCCGTTCCGGGCTTCCGGATGGTCTGGAACCTGATCGTCGGCATTCCGCTGCTCATTCCCTCGTTCATGTATGAAGGTGTCCACAACCAGCATCACGCCAAGCGCTACTACGGGACGGTCAACGACCCCGAGTATTTGCCGCTGGCGCTGATGAAGCCATGGACGCTTCCCGTCTTCCTGATTGCCGCCATGCTCGCTCCGGTCGGACTGCTCATTCGCTTCGGAATCCTGGCGCCGCTGTCGCTGTTTTCGCAGAAGCTGCGGGACTCGGTCGTCGCCAAATATTCGGGGCTTCAGATCAACCCGCGGTTCCGCCGCCCGAAGCCGGATGGCGAGTTCCGCCGCCAGTGGCTGGCGCTGGAAATCGCCTGCAGCGCCTGGGCGATTGCACTGCTTGCCTCGACCGCGCTTGGAATCATCCCGTTCCGGTCATTCCTGATATTCCTCGGCGTCGCATCGGGGACCATGTTCCTCAACCAGGTCCGCACCCTAGTCGCGCATCTTTGGGAGAATGACGGCGAGCCGATGACGGTCACGGCCCAGTTCCTCGACAGCGTGAACGTGCCGCCACCCGCGACCTTGCCGATTTTCTGGGCGCCGGTCGGTTTGCGCTACCACGCTCTTCACCACCTGCTTCCAGGCCTTCCGTACCACGCGCTTGGCGAAGCTCATCGGCGGCTGTGCAAGGCGCTCGACGGCGGTTCCGTCTACCACGATTCCAGCCATCGCGGCCTTTCGCCGCTCGTCGGCCGACTGGCCGCCAGCAGTTGGAAGTCAAAGGCGCGCTAAGGCGCGCCACCGCATTCTGCGCGTGATCCGTCTGCGCGCTATTCCTCGGAGCGGATGAGAACCGCTTCGCCGACGAGCAGGAACAGCATGAACGGAGCCCACGCTGCGAGGAAGGGCGGATAGGCCCCGACATTGCCCATCGCGATGCTGAAATTGTCCGCCACGAAGTAGGCGAAGCCCAACGCCATTCCGATGCAGGCGCGAAGGAGGACCTGTCCCGATCTTGCCAGCCCAAACGCCGCGGTGGCGGCGAGAAGGGGCATGAGAAGGGTCGAAAGAGGACCTGAGACCTTGTGCCATAACCCCGCTTTGGCTTCGTCGGTTGGACGTCCGGCGCGCTCCAGCTGCGCTATCCGCGACTTCAGGGTCCAGAAATCGAGCTGGTCGGGGTCGACCTTCGCAAGGGTCAGCTGCTCAGGCTGCACTCCCTCGAGGGCGATGAGGTCCGGAAGGTTCCGAACCATGCTCATGGACGAATTGTAAATGCTGACCTTGCTGAGCTTCCACGCATTTCCCTGCGGATCGGCGCGGTCGGCCTTGATGATCTGCTGAAGCTCGCCGCCCTCGCGGTCGTAGATCGTCAGATCCTCGACGTGGAAGGTCTTGCCGCGGCCACCCACATGCCGCGCCTGGATCAGGTCGTTGCCGCTAAGCAGCCAGACATTGCTCAAGTTTCCAGTGTCGGGAGGGACCGGCTTGTAGTCGTTGTCGCTCCACGCCGTCACCTGCCGGTTGGCGTTGACGACCACGCGTTCATTGAAGACGAAGAGCATGCCCGCGATGACCAGGCTGGCGACGATCAGCGGCGCAAGCATCTGGTGCGCCGAGATTCCGGCTGCCTTCATCGCGACGACTTCGCTGTGCTGGTTGAGGCCGGTGAAGGCGATCAGGGTCCCCAGCAGCACGGAGAAGGGAAGGAAGCGCGAAATCAGCAGCGGCAGGCGGAGCGACACATATTTCCAAAGCTCGGCCTCGCCATTGCCGTGAACGGCGAGGATCTTGCCGGATTCGCCGAGCAGGTCGAGTGTCATCAGCACGAGCACCAGTGCGATCAGCACCGCGAGACTGCGCGTGACGAACAGCTTCACCGTGTACGTTGCGAGCCGGCGCGACGGGAAGAAATCGAGGTTGATCATGCGGGCTGCACCTTGGGCAGCAGCTTGCGAACGGCCTTGCCGGCACGTGCGAAGGCGCGCTCGAGAGCGCCGATCGGTTGCCCTCCCGGCCGGTGGGCGAGCACGTGGTACATCCAGAAGATCAGTGCGCTGAGGCCCAGGAGCGGGATCCACATCGCCAGGATCGGGTCCATGCTGCCGCGAGAGGCGGCCTGTTCCGCATATTGGTTCACCTTGTGATAGGCGACGATCAGCACGATCCCGATGAATATGCCGAGCGCCGAGCTGCTTCGCTTTGGCGGCACCGCGAGCGCAACGGCCAGCAGCGGAAGCATCAGCATCATCAGGACCTCGACGATCCGGAAATGAAAGTTGGCCTGCGCTCCAAGCCTGTGTTCCTTGGGCTGGTTGCTGAAATAGCCGTCGCGAAGAAGCTCGGGCAGCGTGAGCTCGTCGATCTCTTCGTGGCCGCGTTGCCGGAAGCTGTCCACTCGAGGAAGGTTGATCGGGAGGTCATAGAGGTTGAAGGAAAGAGTTCGAGGAGTCGCGAACTTGGGCGAATCCTGGATCATCCGGCCGTGTTCGAGCCGGAACAGGATCACGTCCGGATCGTCGGTCGACAGGAACCTTCCATGCTGCGCCGTCGCAGCGACTTTGGTCCCCGACTTGTCGTCGACCTGTACGAAGATGCCGTGCAGCTGCGACCCGTTCTTCTCGCTCCTGTCGATCCGGAGCGTCATCCGCCTTCCAAGATTGTTGAATTCGCCGACCTTCACCGACGCACCCAAGGCACCTGACCGGAGGTCGAAGCGCAGCCGCTCGTATCCATAGTGAGTCCAGGGCTGAATCCAGCCGACGATGAACAGGTTCAACAACAGCAGCACGAGCGTGTACGCGTATGGAATGTGCAGCAGTCGGCGGAAGCTCGCGCCGATCCCCCGCAGCGCATCGAGTTCGGACGTCAGTGCAAGCCTTCGGAAGGCAAGGAGGACGCCGAGCATCAAGCCGATCGGGATTCCGAGGGAGAAATATTCCGGAAGCAGGTTGGCGAGCATTCGCCACACCACGCTGACCGGCCCGCCGGCCGTAACCACGAAGTCGAACAGGCGGAGCATCTTGTCGAGGACGAGCAGCATCGCCGCGAGCAGAAGCGTGCCGAACAGCGGCACCGCGATCTGCTTCGCGAGATATCGATCGATCAACGACAGTCGACGCACGGATTATGTCGTCCCAACACCATGATTTGGCCGCAAACCGAGCCGAGATAGCGCAATGGGCCGTTGCACCTTCCTGAACGGTGCTGGCCCGTGGTGTGGCTATAGCGGACGGAACACGAAAATCATGTCGAAAACGCGTTTCGCCGCTCTTGGGATCAACGGCTAGGATGTCGCGTCCAAGGATCGCCTTGCTGTCGAACCCGAAGTCGACGGGTAATATCGCGCAGCTTTCGCGCATCCGCGAATATTGTGCCGACCACCCCGATATCTTCCATTACGAGGTCGAACGCGCCGAGCAGATTGGCGACGGCATGCGGACGATCGCTCGAGTCCGTCCGAAGATGCTGATCATCAACGGCGGCGATGGAACCGTCCAGGCGGCTCTCACCGAGATTCACAACGGCGGCCACTTCGAGGAAGAGCCGCCGCCAGTCGCGGTTCTGCCCAATGGCAAGACCAACCTCATCGCCATTGACCTCGGCTCGCACGGAGATCCGATCCACGCGCTCGAGCGGCTCGTGAATTTGGCCCAGTCGGACCTAAGTCCGCACATCGTCGCCCGCGAGCTGATTGCCCTTCGCTGCGATCCGACGTCGCACCCGGTCATCGGAATGTTCCTCGGCGGTGCCGGCCTCGCCGACACCATGCTTTATTGCCGCGACAAGATTTACCCGCTCGGATTGCCGAACGGGATGGCCCACGCGCTCACCGCCGTTGCACTGCTGACGCGGATGTTTCTTCGTCTCAAGGCAAGTTTCCTGCCTCCGGAGCCAACCCTGCTTCAGGTCTCGCTTCGGCCCGAGGACCGGATTTCCGGCCGCTTCGCCTTGTTCGCGGTGACGACGCTCGAAAAGATGCTTTTGGCAAGCGAGCTCAACGGCTCGGGCCGAGGACGGCTGAAGCTGGTTGCGGTCGAGGAGCGTCCCTTCTCGCTGCTGAGGGCCTTCTTGGCCAATCTGCTTGGAGAGCTTGGCCGAAACCGGTTTCCCGGCGTGCACATCGAGGAATCCGACGAGATCAGCATCGAGGGCGAGGATACGAACCTGATCCTGGACGGCGAGATGTTCCGTACCCGGATCGGGCAGCCGATCGTCCTCAGCCCTGCTCAGCCACTTTCGTTCGTCCGCCTCGCGGCCTGACCCATGCCTGCCTTGCGCGATCTCGTCGCCGAGGAACTGTCGACGCCCGTTGACCCGCAGGTCGGCGGCATCGCCGAGGCAATCGCCTCCAAATACGGACCAGCGTCGAAAGCAGTGCTTTTTTACGGGTCCTGCCTTCGCCAGAGCCGGCTCGAAGGGCTGATGCTCGATTTCTACCTGATCGTTTCGAGCTACCGCGAGGCGTATGGGAAGAGCTGGCTGGCGAGCGCCAACAGACTGATCCCGCCCAACGTCTTCTACTTCGAGCATGACGGACTCGTTGCGAAATATGCGGTTTTGAGCGAGGCTGACTTCTACCGGCTGAACGGGCCTGAGACCCGCAACGTCTCGGTCTGGGCGCGCTTTGCGCAGCCCTCGCGCCTTGCATGGGCGGCGAACGACGACGCTCGGACGGCTGCGGTCCAGGCGATTTCGCGGGCCGCGCCGACGCTCCTGGCGGCTGCCGGGCAAAAAAGCGGAGAAGACCCTCTCAACTGGTGGCGAAGAGCGTTCGAGCTGACCTATTCGGCCGAGCTCCGAGCCGAGCGCAAGGGGAGGAGCAGCTCGGTCGTCGACGCCGACCGTGAGCGTTACGAGAAGTTCAGCGGGCCGGCGATTGCAGCGATCCCTGCGCTGATGGTGGAGCCTTCCGGCTGGTTCCGCCGGCGAGCGGAAGGCAAAATGCTCTCGATCGTTCGGCTCGCCAAGGCCAGCTTCACCTTCGCGGGCGGAGCCGATTACATCGCATGGAAGATCAACCGCCACGCCGGTACGGATATCCAGCTAAAGCCCTGGCAGCGGCGCTGGCCCCTGCTCGCCGCGATTAGCCTGCTGCCGCAGCTCCTCCGCTCCGGCGCGGTTCGTTAGGCCGGCGGGTCAGCGCGACCGCGACGGCGTTCGCCAGCGCGCCAACCGTGAATGGCTTCCTCAAGAGTTCGTGGCCGACGAGATCGCCAGTCTCGCCATCGCCGACGTAGCCGGTGACGAACAGCACCGCGAAGTCGTCATGGGTCTGCTTGAGGTGCTTGATCAGCTCGGGCCCGGTCATCTCGGGCATGATCACGTCGGATATGACGAGGTCGAACTTCTGGCTCTCGAAGATGACGATCGCCTCCGCGCCGCTTCCGCAGGCGATCGGATCGTAATCCAGGTCCTGAAGCGCCTCGATCGTCGAGGCGCGCACGCGTGGGTCGTCCTCGACCACGAGGATTCGCGCGCCCGGGACTGTTGCTTCATTGTCCGCTCGCTGGACGGCGTGTAGACGGACCGGCGTTTCGGCAGCTACGGTACGCGGCAGGTAGATCGAGACGGTCGTGCCCTTACCCATTTGGCTCTCGATCCCGACCTCGCCTCCGGACTGGTGGGCGAAGCCGAAGATCTGGCTGAGACCGAGACCGGTACCCTTTCCGACCGGCTTGGTGGTGAAGAAGGGCTCGAACGCCCTTTCCATGACCTCTGGGGTCATTCCGCAGCCAGTGTCGGTGACCGCGATGCGGACATATTCGCCCGCCCGGACATCGCCGACTTCGTTGGCGGCGAGGGTCATATTGTTCGCCGTAATCTTCATCAGCCCTTCGCCGCTCATCGCGTCCCTGGCGTTCACCGCGAGATTGACGATCGCATTCTCGAGCTGGTGCGGATCGACATAGATTGGCCAGACGTCGGGGGCGAGATCGACCTCGACGTGGACGCGCTCGCCGAGCGTTCGGTCGAGAAGGTCCGACATTCCCGAGACGAGCTCGCGGCCGTCGACGCGCTCCGGCAACAGCGGCTCCGACCGGGCGAACGACAACAGGCGGCGGGTCAGGGCGGCTGCGCGGGTCGCTCCTTCCATCGCATTGTTGAGATGGTTGAGCACCTCGCGGCGCGGGCCATTCAGTCGGCGGCGGGCGAGGTCTATGCCGCCGACGACGACCGCGAGCATGTTGTTGAAGTCGTGCGCAATGCCGCCAGTGAGCTGTCCGACCGCCTCCATCTTCTGGACCTGGCGAAGCTGCGCCTCCGCGGCTTCACGCTCCTCGGCCTCGGCCTTCAGCGCAACGTTCGCTTCTCTCAGCTCCCTGGTTCGTTCGGCCACCGCTTCTTCGAGGGCCTCCGCGCGCTCGGTCTCGGATTCTGCAAGCTTCTTCGCATAGGCGAACTGCCGGATCGACTGGACCGAGACGACTCCGAGGAAAATGGCGCCGACGCCAACGATAACCCCAAGCCAGCTGAGGAAATCGGTCAACCGGTCGGCTTCGGCGGAGAAGAATTTGGTCTGCTCCATCCGCTGCCGGAGAAGGGTCCGCTCGGCGGCCGCGATCTCGGCTAGCTTGCCGGAAAGGTCGGAACCCACCGGAGACCCGGCGGCCTGGTAGAAATAACCTGTACCGCCCGAGCCCTGCTTGGCGACGGTTGCGCGGGCCGCCAATGCGAATTCCTGCCCGCGGATCTGGTAGAGCTGCATCAGCTCCAGCACCCGCTGCCGCTGCTGCGGATCGGTCCGAACCAGCCGCTCAAGCTGCCGGATCTGCTGCCCGGCAAGGCGCCACTGGCTGTAATAGATATTGCCGCTGGTCTTGATCTCCTCGTCGAGGACGAACCGGCCAAGACCGGCTTCGGCCCGCGAGATGCTGGCGTCGACTGCTCGGGTCAGCAGGTTGACGTCATAGGCGTGGCGTTCGCCCTCAAGCGCGCGGTCGCGCGCTTGGTTGGACATGGCCACAAGCACGACCATGGCGAGTAGAATCAGGGTGGCAAGAAGTGCTCCTGCCGCTGCCCCACCACGTCGCCAGTCGAACTGGAGATCGTCCCCGCTGGGCGTCATTGCGTCAGCTTAGACCTGTATTGAGGCGGACGGAAGCCGAGTTAACGTTTAAATGCAGCCGGTGGTGCGACCCGCCGCGGCGAACATTCCAAGTATCTCTTCGACCTGGTCGCTGCTGTGCTCCGCGCAGAGGGAGCAGCGGAGAAGCGTCATTCCGGCCGGAGTGGCAGGGGGGCGGGCGAGATTGACGTAAAGGCCCTCTTCCAGGAGCGCCTCCCACATCGCGGCGCCGGTCTCGAGATCGGGCATGATGACCGCGATGATCGCCGACTGCGGCTCGTCGGTGCCGAGCGTGAACCCGAGCTGGCGCAGGCCCGCGTGAAGGCGCTTCGAATTTTCCCAAAGGTGTTCGCGCTTGGCCTTGCTGTCCATCAGCTTTCGGATCGACGTCGCGGCGGTCGCGACGACCGACGGCGGAAGCGAGGCGGTGAACACGTAGGGCCTGCAAACCAGCCGCAGGATTTCGAACTTGGGATGGTTCGAGACGCAGAAGCCGCCGACCGTTCCGACCGACTTGGAGAAGGTGCCGATGATGAAGTCGACGTCATCGATGACACCCTGCGCCTCCGCGACGCCGCGGCCGTGCTCGCCGATGAATCCCATCGAGTGCGCCTCGTCGACCAGCACCATCGCGCCGTTGGCCTTGGAGACCGCAACCATTTCCTTGAGCGGCGCAATGTCGCCGAGCATCGAATAGACGCCTTCGAGAACGACCAGCTTGCCGGCGCCCTCCGGAACCCTCTTTAGTCGCTTCTCGAGCGCTTCGATGTCGTTGTGGCGGAAGGGAACGATTTGCGCGTTCCCCATGGCGCAGCCATCGTAGATCGATGCGTGGCTGTCGATGTCGAGGATGATGTAGTCGTTCTTGCCGGCGATCGTCGAAATGATGCCGAGGTTTGCCTGGTACCCGGTCGAGAACACCATGGCATGATCCATGGCGTAGAAGGCCTTGAGCGCGTCCTCCACCTCTCGATGGCCGACGTAGGTGCCGTTGAGAACGCGGCTTCCGGTCGTTCCCGAACCAAATTCGTCGAGCGCCTTCTTGCCGGCCGCCACGACGTCCGGATCGAAGGTCATCCCCATGTAATTGTAGGTGCCGAGCAGGATCGTCCGGCGGCCGTTGCAGATTGCGACGGTCGGGCTTTCGACCTTCTCCATCACCAGATTGAACGGGTCGGTGACGCCGCTCGACAGCAGACCTTCGCGAAGCGCGATGAGGTCGTCGAACTTGGAGAAGAGGTCGCTCAACGTTCGCTCTCGAGCTGGCGGACGGCGTCGACGAGCTGGTCGACCGTCTCGATTTCCGCGGCGCGGTTCATACTGATGAGGATGTCGAACTCGTCCTCAACCGAGGCGACGAAGTCCATCACCGTCAGGCTGTCCCATTCGAGATCCTGGGCGAAGCGCGTGCTTCCGGAGATTTCCACGCCCTTCTTGTTGAAGGGATCGATGAGGTCACGGATCTTGGCTTCGGTTTCGTCACGGTCGGTCATGCTTGGCCCCTATTCGGCAGCCCGCCCTTTCGCAACGCAATCAGGCGCAAAAGCGGCAGAGGATGGCCGCAATGCGGCTCCGAGCTTGAGATTTTGCGCTCAGCGTTCCTAGAAGCGGCTTCCAAGCGCGGAGTGAAGAATGATCGATCCGGTAAGGCCAATCTCGCTCGATGACATCGAACAGGCTCGGACGAGGATTGCGGGGACCGTCTTGCGCACGCCGCTGGTGAAGCTCGACCTTGGCAAGGGCGGTCCGGACATCAGGCTCAAGCTCGAGAATCTGCAACCGACCAACGCCTACAAGATCCGCGGCGCGGCCAATGCGGTGGCCCGTCTCTCGGAGGAGGGCCGGGCGCGCGGGGTCTGGACGATCAGTGCCGGAAACGCGGGGCAGGGGGTCGCCTACGCGGCTCGGCAGTTCGGGATTCCGGCGACGGTTGTCGCCATCGAGACTGCTCCGCAGACCAAGCTGGACCGGATGCGGGCGCTCGGCGCAACCATCGTGCCCGTTTCGTACGATCGCGCCTGGGTCGCCGCGGAGACGCACGAATTCGAGGGGCTCGATGGCACGTTCGTCCACCCGTTCGACAACCATGATTTCATTGCCGGCCACGGCACGATGGGCCTCGAAATCCTCGAAGACTGCCCCGACGTCCGGACCGTGATCGCGGCGATCGGTGGAGGCGGCCTCATCACCGGCGTCGGAAGCGCGATCAAGGCGAAGCGGCCGGACGTGAAGGTCGTTGGAGCCGAACCGGAAACCGCGGCGCCCTACGCTTTGTCGCGACGCCAGGGCGGGCCACGCAAATTCGACGACTGGAAGGCATCGTTCGTCGACGGCGCTGGCGGCAAGAGCGTGACCGATCGGATGTGGCAGAGGATGCAAATGGTCGTGGACGGGTCGATCACGGTTACGCTCGATCAGACCGCGGCGGCCATGCGACTGATTGCCGAGAAGTCTCGTACCATTGCCGAGGGCGCGGGCGGACTCGCGCTCGCCGCCGCGCTTACCGGCCAAGCGGGCGAGGGCCCGATCGTCTGCATCGTATCCGGTGGCAACATCGACCTCGACAAGTTCGCCGAGCTCGTCGCCTGAGCAGTCATTCGACGGCGTAGTCGTCGCCGTAGAACTTGCTCGTGCTGCGGGTGTGGAAGGCGATGGCCTTGATCGGCTCGTATTTCGACGGTCCGAGACCGGGAAGAACGTCGAGGATCTCATCTTCCCATAGATAGATCGCCATCGGGAAAGACGTTCGGGCGCTGGTCAGGTGCGAACCATCGCTCGGCTTGCCGACACGATGCGTGGTCGACGGAAGCCGGTCGTTCGAGATCCGCTGCATATAGTCGCCGGTGTTGATGATGATCGAGCCGCTGGGTGCGTGAAGCCGTACCCACTTTTCGCTTCGGTGATTCCAGACCTGGAGACCATCGCTCCGCGAGGCCGGAAGCATGGTGAACAGGTCGACGTCTTCGTGGCCGAGCAGGCGGCCGGCTCCCGAGCGATCCTGTTGCTCCGTCATCGCCGGATAATAGTTCAAACGAAGTCCGAAGTTGGTCTTCGTGAGCTTCCGGTCGTAGATGTGAGGATCGCAGCCGAGACCCTGGAAGATGGCCTGGGCGATCGGCTTGAACAAAGGCTCGTGCGCTTCGACCAGGCGCCGGAACTGCGGCTCATATTCGCTGCGCGGCCAATAGTCCCCAGCACGGAAAGGCGTATCGCGGTCCTGCGGAATGTCGAACGCTCGCCTGCACCAGACCCAGCCCTCTACCAGATCGGGATGGATGTCGCTGGTTTCCTCGAGCGGAAAATAGCCCTGGCTGACCGAGCCGTAGCGCCGCGCCCGGAAACGCATTTTCTCCGCGGGCGTCGTCGAGGTGAAAAGCTCCGCCACGCGGTCGTGCATTTCGTCGTAGAGCGCTGGATCGACGCCGTGCCCGGTCAGGACCGCGAAGCCGATGTCTTCCAGTGCGGAGATGAACTCCTCGGCGAAGTCGGCCTTGTCGCCGGGACCGCCATTCAGGAACCGCGAGAAGTCGAGTGTCGCGATCCGATAATCCATGTCGAACTCGTCCAGCGCGTCCTCGGCGAGCCGATAGGTATGCGCCTTGCGGACCTGGTCGTACTTTTCGAAGTCGCGATTGAGGGCGTTGGTGTCGGTCATGATGCGGCGACCGCAGCTGTAGCACCTTCGTTCGCATGTTCGCGACGGCCATGGACGGCCGCTCGGAACAGGACGGCGGCGGAATAGAGGACGACGACCACCACCATCCAGCGCAGGACCTCGATCGGCATCGATTTCACGATCAGCGCGGCGACCAGCACGGCGGGGATCCCGCCGAGCGTCAATCCAAGCACTACGCGCATGTCGACTTGCCCAATCTGCATGTGGCGGACGCTGGCGGTTGCGCCCATCAGCGAGCCTCCGAGTGCCATGATCGGGAAGCAGAGCCTCGGGTCCATTCCCATCAGGCTCAGCATGACGAGCATCGGCGCGTAATTACCGACCCCAAAGTTGGCGAGGACACCCATGACGAAGCTGGAGACGACCGCGACGATGGTCAGCCCGAACGGGAGTCCGGATGCCTCGCCTCCGCCGGGGAAGAGGTGAAGGTTCGTCATGATGTACGCGATCGCCGCGAGCACCAGGCCGACTGCCAGGATCATCTGGACGACCCATACTCTTGCTCGAGCGACCAGCGGTGCTCCCACGATCCCGCCGATCATCGTTGCGAGGGCCGATCCGACGAGAAGCGTAACGTCGACCTTCACGCCCAGAAGGATCAGGAAGATGACGCTTTCGGCCATGACCGGCGGGGTGAGGCCGACGAGCATCGTCGGTGGGATCAGCCGATCGGGCACCAGCTTCCGGAACTTGAGCCAAGCGGCGGTCGGAGCGAACGAGCCGATCCCAAGCGTATCGAAGAAGTTGACGACGGCGCCGAGCAAGGTGGTCTCGAGTGTCGGGGACGCCTTCGCCGCCAGGGCCGAACGCACTAGGAAGGAGAGATTGACGAGGATGGCGAGCGCAAGTGTTGCGACGATCGCAATCAGCATTGCCCTGCCTCCATCTCGAGCGAGGATGCCAGAATATCGGTCATGGTGGTCACCTGAAACAAAAAAGCCCGCCGATGGCGGGCGGGCAGTCGATGATCTTGGGCAAGCCGATCAGTCGCGCCATCGCTCCGCATGGGTAAGGCCGCGCCACCAAAGGCGGACGACGCGGTCAAAGGCAACGGTGTTCTGAGACGTCATCAATACGGTTGCTAGGCGACGAAAGTCGTCAGCGTCAAGCTAGAGCCATCCCTTCGACCGGTACCATTCGGCGGTTTGCCTGAGCCCGGTCCCAGTCGCGATTTCGGGCCTCCAGAAGTCGATCGGCGGAGCCCGGTCAGGCGAGACGACCCAGTCGGGGTGGCAGAAATAGGCGACCCGGTCGGGCGTCAGCTTGGCCCTGTCACGACGGACCAGGCGGTCGATCCGCGATGCAACGGACAGAAGCAGCCGGGGCGTCGAGATGGTCCGGGCCGGCACTCCGACCGCTTCGGCCAAGGCATTGCCGAACTCGACATGCGACCATCCGCCGCGGCGGCCGTCGTCCGGCTCTATGACGATCTTTTCGGGTGCTTCTCTTTCCGCGGCGGCGAGCAGGAGCCGGGCGAGATCGTCGACGTGGATCAGCGAAAGGCTGCCCTTTGGCGGCATGTAGATCTGGCCGCCGCGCGCCATCTTGAACAATTCCAGGGTTTCCTTGTCGCCGGGTCCGTAGACCGCTGGCGGGCGAACGATGATCCAATCGAGTCCGGACCCCTTCACCAGTTCTTCGGAGCGAGCCTTGGACGCGCCGTACTGCGAAAGCTTCGGTTCGCGGGCGGCAAGCGAGGAGACGTGGACGAAACGGCGGGTGCCCGCCGCGGTAGACGCCGCAAGCATCGCCAGAGTGCCTTTGACGTTGCCGGCTTCGAAACCCGCCGAGTCCGGAGCGTTGATCACTCCCGCGACATGGATGACGGCATCGCTCTCGGTAACGAGCTTTTCGAGCGCTTCGCGGTCTTCGAGACTGCCGGTGATCCACTCGACGCCGTCGCGCGGCTCCTGCGGGCGGCGGGCCAGGGCGCGAACGCGGTGGTCGCGCTCCACTGCAAGGTCGATGAGCCGGCTTCCAACGAAGCCGGTGCCCCCGGTGATTGCGAGGATCAGAGGGGCGACCAGGGCCGCTCCTCCGCTGCTGCTTCTTCGCGTTCCTCGACTTGCGATCCGACGCGCCGGATCACGGTGTCGAGAAGGGGTTCCATGCCTTCGCCGAGCGGCGCCGAGATTGGGAAAGGCGTCTGCCCGCTCGCGTCCTCCAGCTCGCGCTTCAGCTCGTGCAGCCGTTCTTCGGTGACGAGGTCGGCCCGGCTGAGGGCGACGACTTCCGGCTTGTCGGCGAGGCCCGCGCCATAGCTTTCGAGTTCACCGCGAACGACGCTCCAGGCTTCCACGGGGTCATCACCCGCCGCATCGACGAGGTGAAGAAGCATTTCGGTGCGTTCGACATGGCCGAGGAAGCGATCGCCTATGCCGGCGCCTTCCGCCGCACCTTCGATGAGGCCCGGAATGTCGGCGAGAACGAACTCGCGGCCCTTGTGCCGGACGACCCCGAGCTGCGGCCGAAGCGTCGTGAACGGATAGTCGCCGACCTTCGCCGAAGCGTTGGTGACGCTGTTGAGGAAGGTCGACTTGCCCGCGTTCGGAAGCCCAACGAGCCCGACGTCGGCGAGCAGCTTGAGCCGCAGCCAGACCCACATTTCCTCGCCCTCTATGCCCGGCTGGTGCTGGCGCGGGGCACGGTTGGTCGAGCTCTTGTAGCTGGCGTTGCCGCGGCCACCCATTCCGCCTTCGAGGAGGACGACGCGCTGCCCTTCCACGGTCAGATCGAAGAGCAAGCTGCGATCTTCGTCGTCGGCGAGGACCTGCGTTCCGACCGGAACCTTGACGACGAGGTCGGGCGCGCTGGCACCGGTCCGGTTTGAGCCGGAGCCGCCGGTGCCGCGCTTGGCTCGGAAGTGCTGCGTGTAACGAAAGTCGATGAGCGTATTGAGGCCAGGTACCGCCTCGAAGACAATGTCGCCGCCTTTGCCGCCGTCCCCTCCGTCGGGTCCGCCGAACTCGATGAACTTCTCACGGCGAAAGCTCACCGCACCCGGTCCGCCGGAGCCGGATCGCACGTAGATTTTCGCCTGGTCTAGAAAATGCATCGTGCGCAGTTAGTCGCGCCGGCGCGCGATTGCCACCTCAGGCCTTGGGATGGGCCAAGTCGAGCTGGAAGCGGAGGCGGTCCGCGGCGAGCTGCCGGGCGGTGTCGCGATCCATCGAAAGGGCATTGGCAATCGAAGCGCCGAGCAGGGAATCGCCGAGCGCTGCGAGCACCAGCCAGAGCGTGGTCTCGCCGACGTGATGCTCCTCGTGACCGACGCTGAGCTGGGCGACGAGCGCCCGGATCGATTCCAGGATCGGGTTCAGCGCATCCCGGTTGCCGGACAGGATCATCCAGGCGGCAAGCGCCCCTGCGCCTTCCCGATCGAAGGCATCGAAGGTGCCGTCGACGACTTCGCGAGCCTCCGCTTCGCCGGCGCGGGCACGGGCGACGGCTTCGGCAATGCTTCCGGTGACTCGCTCCGCGATGGAGCGCGCGAGCTCCGACTGAAGTCCCGCGGCCGACCCGAAATGGTGAAGGAGGTTGGCGTGCGTTCGTCCGACCTTCGCTGCAACCGCCTTCAGCGTCACCGCCTGCGGGCCCTGCTCGAGCAGCAGCAGCCGCGCGGCCTCCAATGCGGCGGTCCGGCTTTCCTCGGAGTTGAGACGTTTGCGGCTTATTGACACAATTGTAAGTTACGATACTTTCTAGTCATGATGAGCACGACGACTCTGCCGACGCCGGCCGACCTGACGATTACCCCGCGCGATCGGAAGTTCGAACGCGGGGCGTTGAAGGCGCGCTTGTGGCATGGCGGACGGGTCGAGGCCACCGCCATCTACAACGCACTTTCGACGACCTTTCCGTCGGGCGAGGCCTATTTCGTGGAGAGCGTGAGACGGTTCCGCGAGGGAGCGCCTCCCAAGCTCGCTGCAGAGATCAAGGCGTTTACGACGCAGGAGGCGATCCACAGCCGCGAGCATGATGCTTTCAACCGGCGCGCCGCCGACGCGGGTTACGACCTCTCGAAGCTCGAGAACCAGATCGAATATCGTCTGAGTTTCAGCCGCAAGCGCCCGCCGATCGTAAGCCTCGCTGCGACCATGGCGCTGGAGCATTTCACAGCGATCCTAGCGCACCAGCTGCTGAAGAACCCGGCCCACCTTGCCGGAGCCGACGCCGACGCCGCAAATCTCTGGCTCTGGCATGCCTGCGAGGAAATCGAGCACAAGGGCGTCGCCTACGACACCTGGCTTCACGCGACGCGCGAGTGGCCCCGGTTCAAGCGCTGGAAGGTCAAGGCGAAAGTCATGCTCTTCGTCACCCGCAACTTCCTGGTCGACCGCACCGCTGGTTCGCTGGAGCTGATGCGGCAGGACGGCGTGACCGGCCTTCGCGCCTGGTCGAAGCTCCTCTGGTACCTCTGGATCCGTCCGGGAATGTTCCGGAAGATCGGCGGGGCCTGGTTCCATTTCTTCCTGCCGGGTTTCCATCCGTGGACGATCGACGATCGCGATCTCCTTCGTCGCTATGAAGCGAGTGCCGGCGCCGTGGCGGCGCCCGCGCAATCGAAAAGGGTCCGCAACGCGGCCTGAATTTGAGGGCAAGCCGTGGGACGCAAGCCGTTGATCGGCCGGCTAGCCTATCTCGATGAAGATCGAAGAACGCATTTCGGCGCTCGACTGGGAGCGCATCGAGAACGACCTGGACGAACGCGGCTGGGCAACGAGCGGGCCGCTGCTCACGCTCGCCGAGCGCGACGCCGCCATTGATTCCTATGACGATGACAGGAGCTTTCGAAGCACCGTGGTCATGGCGCGCCACGGATTCGGCCGCGGCGAGTATCGTTATTTCGCCAACCCACTTCCGCCGCTGATCGGAAGTCTTCGAAAGACGCTTTACGCCCGTCTCGTTCCGGTCGCGAACCGCTGGCGCGAGCGGCTCGGGCAAGGCGGACCCTTGCCCACCGACCATGAGCTCTATCTCGAGCAATGCCATGCTGCCGGGCAGAAGCGGCCAACCCCTCTGATCCTCCGCTACGGACCAGGCGACTATAATTGCCTGCACCAGGATCTCTACGGAGAGCTAGCCTTTCCCCTGCAGGCGGCCTTCCTCCTTGACGATCCAGCCGAATTCGAAGGCGGCGAGTTCGTCCTGACCGAGCAGCGCCCGCGAATGCAGTCGCGGGTCAATGTCGTCCCGCTAGGGGCTGGCGAGGGGGTGATCTTCGCGGTCAGTCACCGCCCGGTGCAGGGATCGAAGGGCACTTATCGCGCGACCATGCGCCACGGAGTGAGCCCGGTGCGGGGCGGTAACCGGCACACATTGGGCATCATCCTCCACGACGCGGCCTAGGCGGCAAGCGCCTCGTCCGCTTCGACGTCCTCGAAGAGCTCAAGCCGCATCAGGCGCGCCTGCGCTTCGGTCCCACGGGCGCAGCTCAGCCGAGGCGCGGTGATCCCGACCGGTTCGAAGCCCAGTTTCTCGAGCACTCGGGCCGAAGCCGGATTGTCGAGGAAGTGCGATCCTTCGATCTGCGTGAAGCCGAGTGCCCGGGCGATGTCGATCAGCGCGACGGCTGCCTCGGTTGCATAGCCGCGGCCCCAGAACGGACGGGCGATCCAGTAGCCGAGCTCGACCGCTCCCGACGGCCGTCTTCCCAGTCCGCAAGAGCCGACGAGGTTCGGCGCTCCGTCCGTTCGTTCGAAGATCAGAAACGACGGCAGCACTGGGTCGCGCGGCTGCGCCAGGAAGGCTTCCGCGTCGCGGAGACGGTACGGCCAGGGAGCTGTCGCGAGATTGCGGACGATCATCTCGTCTGCAATCGCCGCGGCAAGCGCCGGGGCGTCTTCAGCCCAGCCGGGCCTCAGAAGCAGCCGTTCAGTCCTAGCGAACATCGTACCTTCTCCTCCAGCACGGCGCCCCTAGCGCCGCTCCGTGACTGTTTCGGGAGAAGAAAAAGAAAGGGAGAAGAGGGGGCTTCCCTCTTCTCCCTTGTGACCTTGCGATCGACTTTGGGCTGCCCCCTCCTGGGGTGGCCCTTTATCGACCAGCCCCTATGCGTTTTCCTCGGTCGTAATCGGCATGACGTGCACGTATTTGCGACCAAGCTTGCCATCGCGAAACGCAATACAGCCGTCCGTAAGAGCAAAGAGAGTGTGGTCCTTGCCGATGCCGACGTTATTGCCCGCGTGCCACTTCGTGCCGCGTTGACGAACGATGATGTTGCCGGCGCGCGCGTTCTGGCCGCCGAAGAGCTTCACGCCCAGGCGCTTGCTTTCACTGTCGCGACCGTTGCGGCTGGAACCGCCTGCTTTCTTATGTGCCATGACGTACTGCTACCTGAATCTTGTAAACCAGTGATTACTTGGCCTTGGGGGCCTTCTTGGCTGCGGCCTTAGCAGGTGCAGCATCCTTTGTCGACGACGCCTTGTCGGCCTTTGCCTTCGGCTCAGCCTTCCTTGCCGGAGCCTTGGCGGCCGGGGCCTTCTCCGCCTTCGCAGGTGCAGCAGCTTCCTTGGACTCGGCTGGAGCGGACTCTGCTTTCGGCTTCGCAGCCTTGGCCTTCTCTCCGCCGATCGAGACGATCTTCAAGATCGTGTGATTCTGGCGATGGCCCTTCTTGCGGCGGTAATTGTGCCGGCGGCGTTTCTTGAAGACGGTGACCTTCTCGCCCTTCGCCTGGGCAACGATCTCCGCGCCCACGATGAGGCCGGCAACCGGCTTCAGGTCCGAGCCTTCCCCAGCGATGAGGATGTCGGTGATGTCAATGTGGTCGCCGGCATTGCCTGCGAGCTTCTCGACGACGATCTTGTCTCCGGCGGTGACGCGATATTGCTTACCGCCCGTGCGCACGACTGCGAACATTGGCCTGTTTCTCTCGTAAAACTGGACGCGCGGTAGAGCAGGGCCCCCGCGCGAAAGGCAGCCGCCTATGGCAGCGGCGAGCAGGTGTCAACCACGACCATCGCTACGTAAGCATGTTGCTACTGCGCAACAGTGCCGCGACAGAATGGCGACAATCCCTCCGAAGCCATTGTAGAACCGCCGTTTCTCGCATTCCCTTCACGCCAAGCCCGACAAAGAGCGCGGGTAGCATGGAGGAATTGCATGAAGCTCGCCGCACGGACGCTGCTCTTCGTCACGCTCAGTCCGATCGCCCTCGCTGTCCCGGTCCATGCCCAGGCCAACCAGGAAGTGGCTCAGACGCCGCAGGCCCAAGCCGAAAGCGAATCCCCCGACGCGCAGACCATCATCGTGACCGGCACGCGTCGCGCCGACCGTACAGTCGCAGACAGTCCGGTTCCGGTCGATGTCATCGGTTCAGAAGCCATCGAGAACACGGGCGCGACAGAGACCAACAAGATCCTCAATCAGCTGGTCCCTTCGTTCAACTTCCCGCAGCCGTCGATCGCCGACGGTTCCGACGCACTTCGCCCAGCGACCTTGCGCGGCCTGAGCCCTGACCAGACGCTGGTTCTCGTCAACGGCAAGCGCCGTCATGTCTCCGCGCTGCTCAACATCAACGGCACAGTCGGTCGCGGAAGCGCCGCAGTGGATTTGAATCTCATTCCTGGCATCGCGATCAGCCGGGTTGAAGTGCTGCGTGATGGCGCCGCCGCACAATATGGTTCGGATGCTATCGCGGGCGTGATCAACATCCAGCTGAAAAGCGCCGACCACGGGGGCCGCGTCAGCCTCACCTACGGCGAATATCACACGACGCTGAACGACGTAGCGAAGGTGACAGGGCTGCAGCTCGATGCCAACGGCCAGCCGATTCTGAACCCGGCCGACAATCGCTATTTCCTCGCCAACACCGATGGAGAGCGCAAGGCGAACGACGGTACGGAGGTAACGACAGCCGCCAACCTTGGCCTACCGCTCGGCCCTAATGGCTTCGTGAACATCTCAGCGGAATATCATCATCGGGACCCGGTCAATCGTGCCGGCTACGATCTCCGGCCGAATTTCAACCGGCCGACCGCCGCCTTCGACCCGCGCGAGGTCACATTCAACCGACTTCAATTCAAGTTCGGTGACCCGGAATCGGATAGCTACAACCTTTTCCTTAACGGAGAATATGAGGTTGCGCCGGATTGGAACATCTATGCCTTCGGTTCTTACGGACATCGTGGCGCGACCAGCGCCGCGAACTGGCGCCAGCAGGGCACGGCCGCAAACCGTGACTTCAGCGTCCTTGCGCCAAACCAAACACCGAATGCGCAAAACTTCGTACCGCTTACCGACATCGGCTTCTTGCCGCTGATCGAGACGGATCTCGACGACTATGCCGCGACTCTCGGAGTGCGGGGCGACGTCGCGGGATGGAACGCGGACTTCTCAGCCGGTCTTGGTCACAACAGCTTCGATTACGAAGTGCATGATACCCTCAACACCTCGTTCGGGCCGCAGAGCCAGAGCGACTTCGACGCCGGCGGCCTTCGCTATGGCCAAGCGATCTTCAACCTCGACTTCTCGAAGGAGTTTGCGGTCGGCTTCACCAAGCCCATCTCTGTCGCAGTAGGCGCCGAGCATCGCCGGGAACGCTTCAAAATCCGTCCAGGCGAATTCCAGTCTTGGGGAATCGGACCCTTCTTCCAGGCATCGATCACGACGACAGCGGCCAACTGCACCGCGCAGCAGGGCGTGTTCAACGCAACGACCAGCGTCTGCAGCTTCCCGGGACGGGCGGCCCTGGTCGGCGCGCAAGGTTTCCCCGGCATCCCCGAGGCCAGCAGGACCAACGAAGATCGCCACAGCTGGGCCGCCTATGTCGAGCTCGACACCGATCCCATCAAGGGCGTGACCACAACGCTCGCCGGGCGTTACGAGCATTATTCTGACTTCGGGTCGACCTGGAACGGAAAGTTCGCCGCCCGGTGGGAGCCGATCGCCGGCTATGCGCTCCGCGGCTCCATCTCGAACGGCTTCCGGGCTCCGTCGCTGCACCAACAGTTCTTCACTACGTCCTCGACCAACTTCATCGGCGGCCTGCCGGTGGATATCTCGACGGTCGCGGTCGACAGCCCTGTGGCACAGGCGCTCGGCTCGACTCCGCTGAAGCCGGAAAAGTCGGTGAACGTAAGCCTCGGCGCGACCGCCAATCCGCTGCGCGGACTGACGTTCACGGCCGACCTGTACAAGATCGCAATCGACGACCGCATCGTCCTAACCGAAAACCTCGGCGCGGCCGGGAGCGGAACCGCGGCGCAGAATGCGGCCGTCAAGGCGATCCTCGATGCCAATGGCTTCCAAAGCGTTGGCGCGGCCAGGTTCTTCATCAACGGCCTAGACACGACAACCAAGGGGGTGGACCTCGTCGCCACCTACAATTTCGGAGCAGGTGAGCTCGGTCGCTGGAACCTCACGGCGGCGTACAACTACAACAAGACCAAGATCGACAAGCGCATCAATGCCCTCGGCCCGCTCGCCCAGATCCCGGGCCTTGTCCTGTTCGGCCGTATCGAGGGAATTCGCTTCACCGACGGTCAGCCTCGCGACAAGATCGTGCTGAGTGCCGACGGAGAACTGGGCCAATTCGGGCTGACTGCCCGGACGACGCGTTACGGCAAGGTTGTATCGCCGGGTGCCGCTGCGCCACTCGCTCCTGACCAGACAAGCCTGACCGCCTTCGGTCCGGACGACATCTTCCTGGGCCGCAAGTGGATCACCGATCTCGAGCTTCGGTGGGCGCCAGGCGCCGGCACGGAGTTCGCGATCGGTTCAAATAACCTCTTCGACGTTTATCCCGACCGGTCGCCTTTCGGGCCAAGGCCCGCGTCGCTCGGCGGGGGCGTCTTCCCGGCGAACCAGATCTACATCCCCTATTCGATCTTTTCGCCATTCGGCTTCAACGGCCGGTTCGTCTACGCCCGCGCGTCGTTGAGCTTCTAGGGGAGGGGCGGGGCTGTCGGCGCGAGGCGTCTGGCGTAGCTGATCAATGGCGGTGCTCCGGTCGTAGCCGGTAGCGGCCCTGGTCGAAGCCGTTGAAATAGGCTTCGATCGCCGGGTGATCGATCGGCTCGTCGCTCTCGTCATGGACCAGGTTCTGCTGGCTGACATAAGCGATGTAGCTCTGCTCCGCATTCTCGGCGAGCAGGTGGTAGAAGGGCTGGTCCTTCGGCGGCCGGAGGTCTTCCGGGATCGCCTCGTACCATTCCTCGGTGTTGGCGAAGGTCGGATCCACGTCGAACACGACTCCGCGAAAGTCGAACAGCCGGTGGCGGACGACATCGCCGATGCCGAACCGCGCCTTGGCCATGATCGGAAGTACGGAGGGGTTCACGGAAGTGAAACGTTCGACGTGCGACATGGCTTCAATCTAGGGATCGCTGAGCATTCCACAAGGCGTCTAGGCAAGGCGGGTAGGCGCTGCTAGAGGCGCCTCCGCCCACCCGGCATCGTCCGGCCAGCGCCTTCATAAAATGCGGAGAGGTGGCTGAGTGGTCGAAAGCACCGCACTCGAAATGCGGCGTACGGGCAACCGTACCGTGGGTTCGAATCCCACCCTCTCCGCCAGCTATTCACGTTTTTCGCGCTTTTCGACCGATAGCGGCCTCGTTCCCAAAAACCGCTCCCAAAATGGCCGTTGCGCTAGGACGGGAAGGCCGGCTGCGTCCAATCCTCGATTGACCATCGACATGACCACGGTTGGAACAATGGATGGTTCGGCTGGATCAATGCGACCGCAGCGCAGAACAATCAGGTCGAGAGTAAACCCCAGACCCAAGCAGCCAGCCTGTAAGACATGGAAGGCCCTCCCGCTGTGGATCTTTAACTGGCTCTCGCTAGGCCCATCGAATTAGACACACGGCAAGGTGCCCCGGACATCGGCTCGAAGGAGTCTGTGTGGCCATTCGGTTAATTTCCCAGTCATATCAATAAGATAGAACAGCAAAACTGCCTCGATTTGCCTCATCTCGATGCAGCGGGCGGATCCGACGGGGGCGTAGGTCGTCGGATCCGCCCACGCTTGCGTCCGCTTTCCACCCATTCCTGCGATTACCGGAGTATCTGCTTTCGACCCAGAGCGGACATTGCGGCTCAACGGATTTCTTGGCGCCACCGGTAGATCAGCCGCCGCGCCGAATACTCCCAACCAACCTGCCTCAGGAACGCCTGCGGGTTAAACCCGATACACCAGACCCCCTCGAGCGCCGATGCGGGATCAATCACAACTGGCAACTCAGTTCTGGCTGCCGTCTACCGCCCTTGGGGAGATATTTCCGATGCTGAACAAGCGCAGCCTTGCTGGCTCAGCTGCGGCGATCGCCTTATTCGCGGGTACGGGCTTTTCCCTAGTGCAATCGGGTAACGCGGACGCGGCAAAGGCCTCCGCACTGGGAGCGGCCAGCGTCGCGCAAGAAGGCGGCTACCTCCCCGACCCTAATCGCAAATATCCCGAGCGCGTGCTTTGGGGCGACGAACATGTTCACACCGGTTGGTCAGTCGACGCGGGTCTGGCTGGCGCCAAGCTCACGCCCGAAGACGCAGTCCGTTTTGCCCGAGGCGAAATGGTAAAGTCCAACTCTGGACAGGATGCGAAGCTGCAACGCCCGTTGGACTGGATCGCCGTCACCGATCACAGCGACGCAATGGGCACGGTTGGCGAGTTGATCGCGGGCAACCCCGAAATGATGGCCGATCCGACTCTCAAACGCTGGCATGACATGATGGGCCAGGGTGTGGCCCAAGCGACCGCCGCGACACTCGAACTCGTCAGGGCCCAGGCAACGCGGACCATGCCTAAGGATCTCATGGACGAGAAATGGGTCGCCTCGGCGTGGCAGAAAACTGTCGATGTCATGGAAAAGTATAATGAGCCCGGCAAATTTACTGCGTTCATTTCCTATGAATGGACGTCGAACGCCAACACCGGCGAGAACCTGCACCGCAACGTCATCTTCCGTGGCAATGCCGACAGCACGCGGTCGTTAACACCGCTGACGACTTGGGCATCCGGCGATCCAGCGACGCTTTGGGCCTGGCTTGCCAACTATGAGAATACCACTGGGGGCAAGGTGCTGGCGATCCCGCACAATGGCAATCTCTCGAATGGCAGGATGTTCGAAGAGCAGCAATATGACGGTCGGCCGCTGACAAGGGAATGGGTCGAAGCCCGCGCTCGCTGGGAGCCGGTATACGAACTTTACCAGTTCAAGGGGCTCGGCGAATCTCATCCCACTCTGTCGCCCAATGACGAGTTCGCCGGAGGAGAACTTTGGGATACCGGCAATCTTGCCGGTCTCACAAAGACGCCGGCCATGCTCAAGACTGAGTATTGGCGCGAGGCGCTGAAGTCAGGATTGCGCCTGCAAGCCAAGTTCGGGACCAACCCGTTCAAATATGGGGCGGCGGCAGGGACGGATACCCACACCGGGCTGTCAGCTTCGGAAGAGAATAATTTCTGGGGCAAGCTGAAGTCGAGCGAACCGGGCCCGGATCGCTGGGAGCACCTCTTCCAAAATGAAAAAAGCTACGTTCGCAAGGACTGGACACTGACTGCGGCTGGTCAGATGGGCGTGTGGGCGACGGCCAACACGCGCGAAGCGATCTGGGACGCGATGAAGCGGAGGGAAACCTACGCGACCACGGGCCCGCGGATGACGCTGCGCTTCTTCGGCGGCTATGATTTCGGGGATGCCGATGCGAGGGCCGATCGGTTGGTCTCGGCAGGCTATGCCAAGGGTGTGCCGATGGGCGGCGATCTAAGCGCCGCCCGCGCGGGCCAAGTTCCGACCTTCCTTATCGCCGCGATGAAGGACCCAATCGGGGCCAACCTCGACCGCGCCCAGGTCATCAAGGGATGGGTCGACAGCGCAGGCAAGACCCATGAACAGATCTACAATGTCGCTTGGAGCGAGCCGACGAAACGCAAGCTTTCCAGCGGCAGGCTCCCCGCCGTTGGCGACACCGTCGACCTCAGCACCGCGACCTACAAGAACAGCATCGGTGCGGCGACGTTGGTGGGCAGGTTCAGGGACCCGCATTTCGATCCGAAGCAGCGCGCCTTCTATTACGTTCGGGTGCTTGAAATCCCGACGCCGCGTTGGACAGCCTACGATGCCGTAAAATACAAGGTGAAGATGGGCGCCGAAGTACCGATGAAGCACCAGGAGCGCGCGGCATCATCTCCCATCTGGTATAATCCGGCCTGACGGAATCCGGTACTGGGGGCAGCGGTGTTGCGCCGGTTGAAAATTGGAGCGCTACTGCGCGAGCCGCTGTTGCATTTCCTGTTGATAGGGTTGGCACTGTTCCTGCTCTATGGCCGCGCCTCGCCCGGCGACAGCGATTCACGGCGGATCGTCGTCGGCCAGAGCCAGGTCGACGACATGGTTCGTCAATATCAGGCGAGCTTCAATCGGCCGCCGACGCCCGTCGAGATCCGGGGGCTGATTGACACCTTTGTCCGCGATGAAATCGTCTATCGCGAAGGCCTGTCGATGGGCCTCGACGACGACGATGCTGTTATCAAGCGCCGCATTCGTCAGAAGTACAACCTCATCGCCGAAGAGGAAGAGCGGTCTGAACCGACCGAGGCCGATCTGCTCGCCTATCTGAAGGCGAATCCAGGTAAATTCCTCCGGCCAGCTGTCGTCAGCTTCGACCAGATTTTCTTCGATCCGGCGACCGTCGGTCCACAAGCCGTTGGCGCGGCGAAGGCCGCACTGGCGAAGGGCGCCGATCCAGCGAAATTCGGCGAGCCGTCGATGTTGCCGCGTCATGTCGAGAATAGTTCGATCGATCTGGTCGCGCGAGACTTTGGCGACAATTTCGCCCGGCAGATCGCGGCGGCTCCCGTCGGGCAATGGATCGGCCCTTTGGCGTCCGGAGTCGGCGTCCACCTGATCCGAGTCAGCACTCGCGCCGCGCCCGCCGTGCCTCCGCTCGACCAAGTGCGGGCTGCAGTAACACGCGAATGGGAAAGCGATCAGCGCACTCGTTCTAGCGAAGCCGATTACCGCAGGGCGCGGGCCGGTTATGAAGTCATCATCAAGGCCCAATTACCGTGATCCGGCGCGTGTTGCTCCTAATGCTGGCGGTCGCCGTATCGCCAATATTCGCAGCGCCCGCTTTTGCGGACGATTTCCGACCGGCTTATCTGCAAATCACGCAGGACGACGCCACGACCTATGACGTCCTTTGGAAGGTACCGGCGCTCGGCGAGGATGCCGTTCTGAAAGTCCGGCCCGAGTTTCCTCCTGGCACTACGAGCCTGACCCAGCAGCGCAGTAGCTATGCGAACGGCGTCGCGGTGCAGCGGTGGCGCATCAGGGCTCCCAGCGGTCTTGAGGGCAAGACGATCGCGTTCCCCGGCCTATCTGAAACCCCGATCGACGTCCTCGCGCGGCTGGCGAGAGCTGATGGTACGGTCCAGCTCGAACGCATTCCGCCGAGTGATCCCGAGTTTCTCGTGCAGGCCAGCCCCGGTGCCTTCGAAGTCGTTCAGACCTACACTGTGCTTGGCATCGAGCACATCCTGGCGGGGTTCGATCATCTCTGCTTCGTGCTGGCGTTAGTATTGATAGTCGGCTTCAATCGGCGGCTGATCTGGACGGTTACCGCATTTACTGCTGCGCATTCAATAACCCTCGCGCTCGCCGCCTTGGGCGTGATCCACGTTCCCCGCCCACCGGTCGAGGCGACAATCGCCTTGTCGATTGTTTTCGTCGCCAGCGAAATCGTCCAGCAACGGCGCGGCCGCGAAGGATTGGCCACGAAGAAGCCTTGGCTGGTCGCGTTCGCATTCGGGCTTCTGCACGGACTGGGTTTCGCCGGCGCCTTGGCTGAGATCGGTCTGCCGACAAACGCGATTCCGCTGGCCCTCTTGTTCTTCAACATCGGCGTCGAGATCGGCCAATTGTTGTTCATCGCAGGGATTTTCGGGGCATCCCGACTGCTGCTCTTGGCCGCTGCGGACCGCGTCGATCTGAAGCGAGCTGCGATCGTGCCTGCCTACCTCATCGGAGGCATCGCGAGCTATTGGACGATCGAGCGCATTATAAGCTTCTGGGGGTAACAAAGATCGGCAAGCCTAATGTCAGCTTTCCATCCATTGCGGACCTTCCTGGCAGCTCGATCAATGCTTGACGTTCACGAGTTCAGGGGTTGGCGTTGAGTCGCTGCATCATGGTTGAAAACGCCCGATATCGCCGCCTGCTTTGTGCAGCGGGATCCAAATATGCTGTGCAACGCGACCGGAGCAAAAGGCAAAAGAAGACGACTCGTTGCTAGGTGTCGAGCCGCCCTCTCCTGGTGAAAGGCCCGGAAGCTGGAGGGCAACCGGACCATTCGTACTGCCGTCTAGTGCTGCGCCAGGCCATCGGTAAGCTAACCTAAGTAAGCGGCACAGCCGAAACGAGTTTGATTTTGGGAAGATCGTCAAATGTCCACATTCGACTCATTGCAGACATTGGCTCCGACGACTGTCGATCAGTAGACGTCCATGTCACGGCCCACGACGACCTGCCCAGAATAAGCATACATCTCCCGAAGCAACGTAGCCGGACTCGACCGCTCCGAATCCACATTCGGGCGAAGTGAGATCGAACCATGGTACAGGATCAATAGGCGTGGCTTCGCCTTGGTTGCCAGGTCGACGAGCTGCGTGGTGGTCGTGTGATGGTCCCGCGCATAGCGGACGAAATCAGGCCGCTTTGCCAACCATTCCCGTGTCAGCACTTCGTGAATGAGGACGTCGCATCCATGGCACGCATCGATCGTCGCTTGCGTCGGCGTCGTATCACCCGAAATGACAATACTTCGATCCGGCGTGTCGAAACGGTACCCAAAGCTTGGCATGCCGTGGTTCGTACGAAAAGCAGTCACCGTGACATTGGCATCCCGGTACACGACGCC
>JBKPKZ010000174.1:0-21491 GCA_046731355.1 Pseudomonadota bacterium
CCGAGGAGCGCTGCAATCAGAAGCCAGGCACCGACTCCCGTCATCCACCCGCCTTCGGGAATAGCTGGGCGGCTTCGAGCTTCGGCACCACAGGCACAGCCATGCTGCACTGCTTGCCCAGCCCCTTAAGGACGCGATCAACCTGCTTCGACACGCGTCCGAACGTCGGCTTGCCAGGTTTCGACCCGACCTCGACCTCGCTGTAGGCAGTGCGCTCGCAGCCTTTGAAGCCGGCGATGATTCGGACGAAGTCCTTGGCATGCTCGACGCTGACGACCAGGTCACCGCTGGTGAAGCCCGCCTCACACTGATCGGAGGCACACGGCTCCGATCCGCCAGAGAGTGACTTCGCCAACTGCCATTGGCCCGGTGGCAGGTTGAACAGGTCATCGGGCCGGGCAACGTTCGCCTTGCTGGCGGGAACTTCGACGATCTCCTGCGCCTGGACGGCGGCCGGAGCGAGAACCAACGCGAGTGCAGGGACCAGGCTACGCATTCGACGTCTCCTTCGTGAGCTGCTTCACGAACCTCTCGAACAGATAGAAGCTGTCCTGAGGACCCGGTGAGGCTTCCGGGTGGTACTGCACGCTGAAGGCGGGCCGATCGATCAGTTCAATCCCGCAATTGCTATTGTCGAACAGGGAAACGTGCGTCTCGCGCACGTTTTCCGGCAGACCCTCGCGTTCGACCGCGAAGCCGTGGTTCATGCTTGTGATCTCGACCTGGCCGTCGGAAAGGCGCTTCACCGGATGGTTGGCGCCGCGATGGCCCTGGAACATCTTGCTGGTCTTCCCGCCAACCGCGAGCGCCAGCATCTGGTGGCCGAGGCAGATGCCGAAGAGCGGCTTCTTCGTCTCCAGCATTTTGCGGATCACAGGCACCGCATATTCTCCCGTGGCAGCGGGATCGCCCGGGCCGTTCGACAGGAAGAATCCGTCCGGCTTGTGCGCCATGATCTCGTCGAACGTCGCGGTCGCCGGCACGACCGTCACTCGCGCCCCTGCCTCGACGAGGTTGCGGAAGATGTTGCGCTTATTGCCATAATCGACGGCGACGACGTGCGGCCGCTCCGGCTCGTCACCGCCCATCGAATAGCCCTCGCCCCACGCCCATTTGCCGCCGGTCCAGCTCTCGATCTGGAGCCGGCTGACCTCCTTGGCGAGATCCATGCCTTCGAGGCCCGGCCAGTCCGCCGCCATCTTCCGAAGGCGATCGAGGTCGAACTGGCCGTTGACATTATGCGCGATGACCACCGTCGGCGGCCCCTCTTCGCGAACGAGCCTTGTCAGTGCTCGAGTGTCGACGCCGGCGATGCCGATTCGGCCCCATTTGCGCATCCAGTCTGAAAAGCCCTGGTTCGCCCGGAAATTGCTCGCCTCGGTAATCGGCTCGCGGACCAGGCAGCCAAGCGCATGCGCTTCCCCAGCCTCAATGTCCTCGTCATTCGCGCCGACATTGCCGATGTGCGGGAAGGTGAAGGTGATGACCTGCTTCGCGTAGGAAGGATCGGTCATCACTTCCTGGTAACCGGTCATGGCCGTGTTGAAGCACAATTCGCCGACTGCCTCGCCCTCGGCACCGAAACCCCTGCCCCACACGACCCGTCCATCGGCGAACACGACGACTCCCGTCGCGCCCTTTGGTTGGGACGCGGGCAAGGGGCGTGATTCGGCCATTGGCGGGAAGCCTTCCGTCGTGAGTTTGCAGCGATGTCGCTAAGGCACTTCCGCTAGGCGCGACATGACGACAGGTCAACGCTGTAAAATCGCGAATTTCCGCGCTAGCTCTGGTCCTTTCCGAAAAGAGGCATAGGGCGAACATGATTCGCGATGAAATCAAGGCTGCGCTGGTTACGGCGATGAAAGGCGGCGACAAGGCGGGGACTGGAACGATCCGCCTGATTCAGTCCGCGATCAAGAACCGCGACATCGAGCTGCGGACGTCCACCTCCGCGCCCGATGACGATCTGCTGGTTACGGAAGTGCTGCAGAAAATGATCAAGCAGCGCCGTGAATCCGCCGATCTCTATCGCAAGGGCAACCGCGAGGAGCTTGCCGCAACCGAAGAGGCCGAGATAGCGGTAATCGAGCGCTTCCTACCGAAGCAGATGAGCGAGGACGAAGCCCGCGCCGCCATTTCGGGAATCATCGCGGAAGTCGGCGCTTCGGGCATGAAGGACATGGGCAAGGTCATGGGCGAGGTAAAAGCGCGCTTTGCCGGCCAGATCGAACCCGCGCGCGCCAGCGCCCTGGTCAAGTCGGCTCTTTCCTGAAGCAAAAAAGGCCCCGCCGCGGCGGCGGCGGAGCCCTAGCGTGAAGCTATCTTACGGCTATCCCGCTGTAGCGGCCTTTCCGCCAGCAGCTTCGCCACTACCAGTCAGCCCTGTCACTCCGCCGATCACCAGCTCGTAAAGCAGAATGAAGAGAGCGGTCGCGGCCGAGGCGGCGACTCCCATTTGAAGATTCGTCATCACGGCGTTGAGCTGGGCGCCTATCGTTGGAATGTTTGACAGCGCCGCGCCCATTACCGGCAAGGCAACCGCCGCCACCATGGCCATGACGAGCCTGTCTCTAGGCACCGCGAGGCCGGCGATTAGGCCGAGTACAACAAGGATCAAGGCAACATTCATTCCGCCAAGGGCGACAAACCCGGCGACGATTGCGAGCAAAATGTAGAGAGCGCGGCAAAGGCCGCCGATCTTGTTCATCATGTTCAATCCCCTCCTAGTCATTCCGCCCAGCGATCTGCCGCCGCTGCTTCTCGGAATAGGTGGAGATTAACCCTGATTTTGCCCATCTAGGAGGGGAATGAATCGTTTCGAATCCGTTCCTTACGGGCAGGGTCAAATCTTCACCCCCCAAAATGAGCCTTCCGCAGCTGTGGATAATTCCGTTGCACGCGCTTGCGGGCGCGCGAGTCGGGTGCGACTAATTCCTGTCGCCGCATGACCCTGAGTTCCGCCTTTCTTGACGAGCTTCGAGCCCGGACCCTGCTGTCGGCGGTCATTTCGCCGTCGGTGAAACTGATCCGCGCGGGCCGCGAGTGGAAGGCCTGCTGCCCGTTCCACAATGAAAAGACGCCAAGCTTCACGATCAACGATGAGAAGGGTTTCTACCACTGCTTCGGCTGCGGAGCGCATGGCGACGCGATCCGCTTCCTGACCGACGCTCGTGGCCTGCCCTTCATGGAGGCGGTGAAGGAGCTTGCGGGAAAGGCCGGTCTCGAGGTCCCAGCCGCCGATCCGAAGGCGCGAGAGCGCGCCGAACGCGCGTCGGACCTCACTGACGTCATGGCGGCATGCCAGAAATGGTTCGCAGAGCAGCTCGCGGGGATCGAAGGCGGAGACGCCCGCGAATATCTGAAGAATCGCGGCATTGACGCCAACGCAGTAGCCCGTTTCGGCATCGGTCTCGCGCCCGAAGGCCGCACGAAGCTCAAGAACGCTCTCGCTTTCCTCGGCGAGGACAAGCTGGTCGAAACGGGCATGCTCATCAAAACCGACGACGGCGAAACCTACGATCGCTTCCGCGGGCGGTTGATGATTCCGATCCGCGACGCTCGCGGACGGGTGATCGCGTTCGGCGGCCGGATCCTCGGCCAAGGCGAGCCGAAGTACCTGAACTCCCCGGATACGCCTCTCTTCGACAAGGGCCGAACGCTCTACAATATCGACCGGGCAAGCCCAGCGACGCGCTCAGCAAGGCGCCTAATCGTCGTCGAGGGATACATGGATGTCATCGCCCTCGACCGCGCCGGCGTTTCCGAGGCCGTCGCTCCCAACGGCACGGCGGTCACCGAGCATCAGCTCGAGCGCATGTGGCGGCTCGATCCCAACCCCATCCTCTGCTTCGATGGCGACAGCGCCGGCCAGAAGGCCGCAATCCGTGCCGCATCACGCGCCCTGTCCCTGCTCGGACCCGAGCGCACCCTCCGCTTCGTCGAGCTTCCTGCCGGCCAGGACCCGGACGACATCGTTCGCAACGGTGGCCGCGACGCACTCGAAGGACTGCTATCCGAGCCGGAGCCGCTGGTAGAGCGCCTGTGGCGCCATGAACTCGGTTTCCAGCCCTTGTCCACGCCCGAAGCCCGCGCAGGGCTCCGCCAGCGCCTGATCGAGCATTCGCAGGCGATCGGCGACCAGGCGCTCGGCCGCCTCTATCGCGAAGAATGGCTCCGCCGCTTCCAGGATCTCGTCTCTCCACCTCGCCAGCACTCGTCGCCGCAGCGCCCGTTCGCGCCACTTGGCAACTCGAGGAACCAGCGCGGCGGTCGTTGGGTACCTCCCAAGCCTCCTGCCGGACCCGCGGCCCGGGCCATCGCGGCTACTGGAATCGACCGCACAATCGCACGCGCACTCGTTATCGGTTTCGCCAATTTTCCCGAGGCTTTGCAGGAGCACTGCGAGCAGCTTGCCTCGCTTCCGATCGGAGAAGAGTTCATCGCCCGGATCCGCGACAAGCTGGTCGACGCGGCAGTTTCAGGGGAAACGCTTGATCGCGAGACACTTGCTACCATATTGCGCGACAGTGGAACGGCGCCGGACCTGGAGCGAGCGCGCCGGACCGGAACTATGGCCTTTTCCTTCACCCGAAGCGACACGGCGCCCGAAAGGGCTGTGCGCGACCTCGGGACCGCCATTGATGCGTTGATGGCGGACGGGGAAATCGGTGCGGCCCTCAAGGCGGCGACCGATCGGTTGAAGGAAGGTGAAGAGGATGCGTTCGAGGAGCAGCGTCGGCTGCACTCGCAACGTGAGGAAATCAAGGAGCGGCTGGCGTCCCTCGCCGGCAGCGACTAAGCGGCGGCACAAATGGCGAAAAACGAAGCAGTAGAGACCGAAACCCAGGACAGCGGCGACGCTCCCCTGATCGACCTCAATGACGCGACGATCAAGAAGATGATCGCCCGCGCCAAGAAGCGTGGTTTCATCACGATCGACGAGCTCAACGAGGCCCTGCCCCAGGACCAGATGTCCTCGGAGCAGATCGAGGACATCATGTCGGCGATCAACGACATGGGAATCAACGTCGTCGAGAACGAAGAGGCCTCGGACGACGACGAGGACAAGCAGGACGACGACACCGCCGATGACGAGGTCGATCCCCTCGACGATGGTGGCCCCCGCCCTGCCGCGGCGACCAAGAAGGAAGCCGTCGACCGCACCGACGACCCCGTGCGCATGTACCTGCGTGAGATGGGCGCTGTGGAATTGCTCTCGCGTGAGGGCGAAATTGCCATCGCCAAGCGTATCGAAGCGGGCCGCGACATCATGATCTGGGGCCTTTGCGAGAGCCCCATGACCTTCAACGCCATCATCGAATGGTCGAACGCCCTTAACGAAGGCCGAATGCAGCTCCGCGAGATCCTCGATCTCGAAGCCATGCTCTCGAAGGGCCCGACTGCCGAGCAGATCGCCGAAAGCGAAGAAGGCGAAGAAGGCGCCGAGGGCGAGATCAGCGAGAAGACCGCCGGACCGACCATCAAGGAAGAAGAGGACGAGCCGGAAGAGGCTCCCGCCGACGGCGAGGAAGAAGACGACATGGTCGAGCGGCGCACCAAGCCGCAGGCCGAGGAGGACGACGACGAGAACGCTCTGTCGCTCGCCCAGATGGAAGAAACGCTGAAGCCCCAGGCTCTCGAGAAGTTTGCAGCCATCACGTCGCTCTTCAAGAAGTTCTCAAAGCTTCAGGCCGCCCGCCTCGAGGCGCTTCAGACCGGTGCCGAATTTCCGGCTGCCGACGAGAAGAAATACCAGAAGCTGCGCGAGCAGCTCACGGCGGAGGTCGAGAGCGTTCAGTTCCACGGCGCCAAGATCGAGTATCTCGTCGAGCAGCTCTACAGCCACAACCGCCGCTTGATGGCGCTCGGCGGCCAGATGCTTCGCCTCGCGGAGCGTCACCGGGTTCCGCGCCGCGCTTTCCTCGACAGCTACACGAGCAATGAGCTCGACGACGGCTGGCTCGACCGCGCCGCCGGCATCGACAAGAAGTTCGCCGCCTTCGCTTCGGCGGAACGCGACAGCGTCGAGCGAATCCGAACGGACATTTCGGAAATCGCGCAGCAGGTCGGAACCTCGCTCCCCGAATACCGCCGCATCGTGAACATGGTGCAGAAGGGCGAGCGCGAAGCCCGCATCGCGAAGAAGGAGATGGTCGAGGCCAATCTCCGCCTCGTGATCTCCATCGCCAAGAAGTACACGAACCGCGGACTGCAGTTCCTGGACCTCATCCAGGAAGGCAACATCGGCCTGATGAAAGCGGTCGACAAGTTCGAGTACCGCCGCGGCTACAAGTTCTCGACCTACGCCACCTGGTGGATTCGGCAGGCGATTACCCGGTCGATCGCCGACCAGGCGCGAACCATCCGTATCCCGGTCCATATGATCGAGACGATCAACAAGCTCGTCCGCACGGGCCGCCAGTTCCTGCACGAGACCGGCCGTGAGGCGACTCCGGAGGAGCTCGCCGAGCGTCTTTCGATGCCGCTCGAAAAGGTCCGCAAGGTGATGAAGATCGCCAAGGAGCCGATTAGCCTCGAAACGCCGATCGGCGACGAGGAAGACAGCCATCTCGGCGATTTCATCGAGGACAAGAACGCCGTTATCCCGGTGGACGCGGCGATCCAGTCGAACCTCAAGGAAACCGTTACCCGCGTGCTGGCGAGCCTGACCCCCCGCGAAGAGCGCGTGCTACGCATGCGTTTCGGCATCGGCATGAACACCGATCACACGCTGGAGGAAGTCGGGCAGCAGTTCTCGGTCACGCGCGAACGCATCCGACAGATCGAGGCGAAGGCGTTGCGCAAGCTCAAGCACCCGTCACGCTCGCGGAAGATGCGGAGTTTCCTCGACCAGTAATCGTCGGGGTCAGTCGCCGATGACGGAGAAGCGCACGCTGCGAGTCTCCGCGTCGGCGCTATCCAGCCTTACGGCCAGTTCGTCGCCTGGCTTCAGGCCGTTCGCCTTGATTCGCGCAACAACTGCCGGTGATCTCAGCTGAATCCTAGCGCCTCGCTCGTCGACGTCGGTAACGATTGCGGCGAAATTCGTTCCCTCGCAACCCTGGAGAGCGACCGTTTCGGCCAGGTCGATCACGGCGTGCGTGATTTGGCCTGACAGCGCGTCCGCTTTCCGCATCACGTCCGGAAGGGCCTCGAAGACCTTCTCGATTCGCTCCGGGACGGGCCGGCCATTGGCGATTTCGAGGGCGGCCTCGACGACATAGCGGTCGGCTAGTCGCCGAAGCGGAGCGGTTGAATGCGCGTAGGGCGCTGCGACAGCCGCATGCCACGGCAATACGCCCGACTTGAACGGCAGATAGGCGGCGGTCTGGCTGGCTCGCCGAATGGCGAGCATCATCGTGGCATCGGCTGGCTTCGTCGGATCGAGCCGCCGTTCCAGCTGCTGCAGGCTCTCGGCTTTGGGCCATTCGAGCCCGATCGCCTTGGCCGTGTGCCGCAACCGCCGTACCGCCCACGCCTGTGGCTCGTCCATGGTCCGGAACAGCCCGGTCTTCGCCCCCAGCAAGGCGGCTGCAACCGCGAGGTTGGTTGCAAGCGACAGAGCGGCATTTCGTTTCTCGGCCCAAGTCTGCAGTCGAAGTTGCAGGCGGAAATGGCCATCCTCTCGTACGACCTCCTGCTCTGGAGGCTCGACTCGGGCCGCTCCCCGCGCCTGCTCGGCGGCCTCGATCCGGTCCGTCAGCACGGAAAACCCGGCAGGCAAATCTTCTTCTCGAGCGGTCTCGTAAGCGAGCTTGGCACGGCTGCGTATGCGCGAGCGCCTCACTCCGTCCAGCTTCGCTTCACCAGCTGCATCGACACGCACAGTGAAGATGATCGCCGGCCGCTCGCCATCCGGAAGGAGACTGGCCGCGCCCTCGCTCAGCACCGCTGGATAGAGCGGGACCTTGCCATCGGGCAGATAGTGGGAGGTGCCGCGCGCCCAGGCTTCACGATCCATCGCCCCGCCTGCCGCGACGAACCAGCCAACGTCCGCGATGGCATAGTGGAGCAGGACGTCATTTCCCGCCTCTTCAATGGCGAAAGCCTGGTCGAGGTCCCGAGACTGCGCCGGGTCCAGCGTCACAAATGGCACGGACGTCGCGTCGGAATGTTCATCGAAGTGCTTCCGGGCCGCCTCGACCGCCTCCCTCTCAACATCGGCGGGAAATGCGGATGGAAGCCGGAATTGCCCACGGATCTGCGCCAGGCCCGCACTCAACAGGCAATCGCGGTCGACTATGGTACGCAAGCGTCAGGACCGTCAGTTCAGCTAACGAGCTGCTCGTCGGGTTTGCCGAGGAACGTTGCCTGGCTCTTGACGATCGCATCCTTTCCGATTGCACCGCTCGTCACCGCCGTCACGAACGCCAGAGCGCGGACGTGCGCGCGGGCCGTTCGAACGCGATCGGAAAAGTCACCGATGTCGGCTGGGAACAACTGCGGCGTGTTCGAGCGCACGCCGTCGAGCATGATCCTCACGGCCTCGCCCTCTTGTGGACTCTGCCCGGCGTACGTCTCCCGAAGAATGGCCAGCATCGCCATCGTCTCGTCGGTCGGCTTCAACGGCTGCGGAGCGATCGGCAGCCCGAGCGCGGTCGCGCCAGCTTCGACCGCCGGAAGGAAAATCGTGTTCCACGGACGAGCCGGCGACAGGTCAAGCTCCTGCCTCAGCCACGGCCCGAAATCGTCGCGCCAGATCTCGAACGGAAGCAGGTGCCACGGTTCGATGCGAAAATTCGACACGCCGTTCACTGCGGTCGTTGCGCGGCGAAGTCCGGCGAGATCTTCCGCCAGCAAGGCGGAAAGCGGCTGGGTGTTAACGGCCTGGTTACGGGGATCATCCGGCGAATATCCCATCTTTCGGAGAAACTCGCCGCGCTCACCCTCGAACAGCTCCTTGTTGAAGATCTGGCCCTCGGGTGGCGTGGAAGGCCGCTTCGGATCCTCGATCGTGACTCGCTTGCCGAACTGCGGTCGAGTCTCCTGCGCCCCAGCCGGTTGGGGCGAGGGCTCTGGTGCGGACTTGAACTCGCGCACTCGTGAACCGCTACGGTCCTCGGCCCTGCGTCCAAGATCGCGCAGCGCACGGCCAAGCGGCGGATAGAGTAACGAAGCCACGAAAAGCAGCATGGCTCCGACAACCAGGATTTGCATGATCATGAGGCGCCGCCAGTTTCTTCGCTGCGCGGTGCGATCCAGGTGATGAGGTCCCACTCATTCCGTATGGCGACGAGCAGCAGGCCGGTGATCGCGGCCGCGAGTCCCTCGCGAGCCCAGTGAGCATCGCACCAGAACCCGTAGGCCACGATCCCCAGCACGATGTACAGCGCGCTCGGGATAGCGCCGTAAAACCAGACGTCGGTCCAGTGCGGCGGGTTCTCGTCGATCGAATTCAAGTGGCGGATGCCAGTCACCGACATCGCTCCGCGCGCCAGCCCCCACAGGGCGATGGATCCCGCGATCAGCGCGACCGAGGTACGATGAATGTGAGGAGTGAGCGCCGACGCGCTCAGCACCAGCACGAAGCTAACGCTGAGCACGATCGGTCCCATGTAGAGCTTAGATCCAGTCAGCACCGTCGCTCGCGACCGGTCCTGCATCAGGCTGATGACGACGAAGATCAGGCCGATCAACACCGCCGCGGCCCCACCCGCCATCAGGTAGAATTCGCCCCACCCTTCGAACATCGCTCGAACCCCGCGAGATTAGCGCGGCGCCTGCATAGCAGGGGTGCACCATCCGGGAGAAGGCAGGTTTGTGCCGTGCTGGGACGTAATTCCCTGCCGCAGCCGGCCACGCTTCGTGCTATTGTCGTTGCGGCGAAGGAATGAAGTGACCGAGTGGGATCGTTCGGGTTCTGGGGAGGAACCTATGACCTACTACCGGCTGTATCTCCTGGATGGCTTCAGCGGCCACATCGATCATTTCCGGGAGTTCGAAGCGCAGACCGACGCGCATGCCGTTGCTCAGGCCGAGGCATGGCGCGAAACAAGCGCGATGGAACTCTGGTCCGGACAGCGCAAGGTCATGCGCTGGGAGCCTCGATCGTTCACGCCGGAGGCGCGCGCGCGCAAGGCTCTCAGGTCGGTCCGGTCGTTCGCCTGACCCGCGACTGGCGCGGGGCGGCCGCCTACCAGGTCGCGAACATCACTCCGATACCAACGACCGCGGCCGTCAGCGCTACCGGAACCCAAACCTGTGCGGATTTGCGCAGAATCTCAGTCATGATTTCCCCCACCTCATCTGGCCGCCCGGAAGCGGTCAGGACCCAAGATGGAACTCGACGCCTGCGCCCGACTGCCAGTCATTCGAAGGCAGCGAGTCCCGGGGCACAGTATATGAAATGTTACAATGCAGAGGAACCCAAAGGACAGTATTTCAAGGGTTTAGTGGCCGCTTCGCAACACTAGCCCGAACTGCTGACGGAAACTTCCGCGCCTTCGCAGTCGAGGAAACGCGCGATCCGTGTGCCGTGGACGTCCCTCGGCTCGCTGGTGAAGGTCAGGCCATGTTGCTGTCCCTGATCAAAGAACCGGTCGACGTCGCCGACCGCAAACCCGAGCTGCACTGTTCCCGCCGGATTCTCTTGCGATGACGGGTGGAGCGCGAGCTTGGTTTCTCCGGTCTCGAACTCGCTCCAGAAGGGAGAGGCGAAACCAAGGGTAAGTCCCAGCTTGTCGCGGTGGAAGGCAACTGCTGAGTCCATGTCGTCGACAAACTTGATAGCGTAATGGAGTCGAATGGCGTCCGCCTCCCCGCGTCTTTTACACCACTTCTCGCTCCGGCCGCGACTTTCAGTCGCGGTTCAAGTCCGACGCGGTTAAAGGCTCGTCTTCCCCTTCATCGAAGATCGCTAGACCCTGGCTTCCTACCGCCTCCGCTCCGCGCAAGACGAGACGCCGCTTAGCAGCCGCGCATCCGGAATCGCGTTCGCGCTCGCCATCAATCTGCTCATCCTGTTCATATTACTCGGAATTGGGGTCATGCGCTCAGGACCCAAGCTGGGGCCTTCGGACGCACTGATCGTCACGTTGGCGCAAGAGTCCGAAAGCTCGTCGAGCAAATCGGAAAAGCAGGAGAGCAAGCCCATCACCCAGCGGGTCAAGCCGCGCCCACCACTGCCACCCAAATTGCCCATAAAGCCACCGATCCAGATTGATCGACCGCTCGATCTCATCCCAATGACGAAGGAAGAGCTCGCTGCGGCCGACATCAGCAGGTTCCCGAAGGCCGGGACTGGTTCGGGCTCAGGGGCGGGCACCAGCACAGGAGATTCAGAAGTTGTTGGCCGCGGACCGAATGGCGACGTGCTCTATGCCGCCGACTGGGCGCGCAAACCGACGAACGCGGAGCTTGGCGGCTATCTCCCGCCCAACGCTCCGGACGGGTATGGCCTCGTCGCCTGCAGGACGCTTCCGCAAAACCGCGTCGACGACTGCATCGAGCTTGAGAGTCGGCCCCGCGGCTCGCATCTCGCCAGTGCGGTGCGCCAGGCGGCCTGGCAATTCCGGGTTCGGCCACCGCGCAAGAATGGTCGAGACCTGGTCGGCGAGTGGGTCAAGATCCAGATCTTCTACACGCACTCCGAAGTCCGGATCGAATAGGGCGGCTCAGAACCGCGTCGAGAGCCCCGCATAGATTTCGACGTCGGGCGTATTCCGGGTGAGGCCGAAATTCGCTCCGGCGTCCAGCTGAAGATCGTCCGACACCAGGTAAGCCAGGGCGGTATCCGCCGACGCTTGCTTGACTGTGCCGACCGGGTCGAAGTTGAAGTTGGTCCACAGCTCTCCTGAGAGGGTGAGCTTTCCCGCAATCGGCGCGCCGATATTGACAAGATTGACCAAGGCCGCGTGATATCCGCCACCATCAGCGTCGGACAGCACATCGACCTCCGGCCCGAGTGTGATCCCGACCGGCCCGCCTGGAGTGAAACTGATCGGGACGGCCAAACCGCCTTCGAGCTTGCCGTTGCCGACGTTGTGCGCGGCGGTCGGCAGCTTGACGAACGGGATCAGCCCGACCTGAACCGGCCCGTCCTCGCCCGTCAGCCGCCGCTTGTACCGTAGCGTAATGTCCCCGAACCCTTCGACGTGGGCCTTCGAACCGCCCTCCTTGACCGTCAGCCAGCTATAGGGACTGATGCCCGCCTGCAGTTCCGATGCATCGGTCAACCCGACCCTGACGAACGTCGCGCCGAGCGAGATGAAGTCCGCTCGTGCTCCGCGGGATTTGGTCAGGCTCCAGTCGGCGAGCCCGGTCTCGATCTGAACGTGCCCGGCAGGAACGGTGCAAACGGCATTCGCCTTGCCGGGACGCTCAGTACAGATCGGCGGCAGAGTTTCAGACGCGACGGCTGCCGCGAGCAGAAGCAGGTTCATATGCGAAGCTGGCTTCCGAGCTCGATGACCCGATTGGTCGGAAGCTTGAAGAACTCCATCGCGCTCTCGGAGCTCTTGACCATCCAGGCGAACAGCTTCTCCCGCCACAGCGCCATTCCAGGCTGCTCCTTGGTTGCGACCAGCTTCTGACGGCCAAGGAAGAAGCTTGTGCTCATCATGTTGAAGCTTTCCCCGCAGGTTTCGACACGCGCGAGATCCGCCGGGATGTCTACCTCATCCATGAAGCCGTAGTGAAGGATCACGCTGTAGAAGCCCTTTCCGGCCTCCTTCGTCTCAAGCCGCTTCGATGTCGGGACGTGAGGAACATCCTCGACCTTCACGTTCAGGATCAACACTCGCTCATGGAGGACCTGGTTGTGCTTCAGATTGTGAAGGAGTGCCGCGGGAACGGCATGGGCCGAGGTCGAGAGGAATACGGCGGTGCCGCGCACCCGATGTACCGATGACGACGACTTGATGAACACTTCGAGTGGAAGCGCATCCTCTTCGAGCCTCTGCCGCATCATGGCGCGGCCGGTCGCCCAGGTCGTAAGGACGGTGAAGATCACGATCGCCACCAGGAGCGGAAACCAGCCGCCGTCGGCGATTTTGGTGATGTTCGATGCGAAGAAGATCGCATCCACCGCAAAGAACAGGCCGATCGTCAGAGTCGCGAGCAGGCGGTTCCACTTCCAGACCTGGAAGATCAGAACGGCGAGCATAAGCGTCGTGATCAGCATCGTTCCGCTGACTGAAATGCCGTATGCCGCGGCCAGCCGTGTCGACTCGCCGAAGCCGAACACGAGCAGCACGACCATCACCAGAAGCGTCCAGTTGACAGCCGGAATGTAGATCTGTCCGGCGGCCTTGGCGCTCGTGTGTTCAGTATGAAGGCGAGGAAGGAAACCAAGCTGGATTGCCTGGTGAGTTACCGAGAAAGCGCCGGAGATGACCGCCTGACTGGCGATGATGGTCGCCAAGGTGGCGATGATCACCATCGGAAGGCGCGCCCATTCCGGGGCCATGAAGAAGAAGGGGTTCTGCGCCGCCTCCGGATTGCTCAGGAGAAGCGCACCCTGGCCCATGTAGTTGAGCACGAGGCAGGGGTAGACGAGCGCAAGCCACGAAAAGCCGATCGCCTTGCGGCCGAAATGACCCATGTCGGCGTAGAGCGTCTCCGCGCCGGTAACCGCCAGGAACACCGAACCCATCGCGAGAAATGCGAGCTGCGGATCATAGAGGAAGAACTTCACGGCCCAGAGCGGGCTGAGGATTCCAATGATGTCCGGATGATCGATGATATTCGTGACGCCGAGCACTGCAAGCGCAGCGAAATAGACGAGCACGACCGGCCCGAACACCGCGCCCACCCGAGCGGTACCACGCGACTGCAACAGGAAAAGCGCGATCAGGATCACGACGGCGATCGGAACGACTAGTGGCTGGAAGGAGGCTTCGACCACCGTCAGCCCCTCGACCGCCGACAGGACGGAAATTGCGGGGGTAATGATCGCATCACCATAGAAGAGCGCTGTTGCAAGGACGCCCAGGGTCACCAACCCGCTCGCCCATCTCTTCTCGCCGAGATTGCGGGAAATGAGCGCCAGGAGAGCGAACGACCCGCCCTCGCCCTTGTTGTCCGCCCGCATCGCGACGAGGACGTACTTGAGGGTCACGATCAGCATCAGCGACCAGAAGATCAGGCTGAGCACCCCGAAAATATGAAGTCGGTCCACCGCGAGAGGGTGAGCACCGACGAAGCTTTCCTTCATCGCGTAGAGTGGCGACGTGCCGATGTCGCCGTAAACGACGCCAATCGCGCCGATCATCAATGCCGGAAGAGAATGCCTTTGAACGTCGCTGGGCGCCGGAGTCGCTTCGGCAACAGGATGTGCGATTGTAGCCATGGCCGCGATGTGCGGTCGGGGCCCATAAAGATTCCATGTGGATTCCGTAGTGTTGGCGTGAAGACTAGTCGGGAATCGACTGTTGAGTACTCGACGGAGGTCCGCCCTGAGCCCACGTAGCGGCGATGGCTGACCTTATCGCATCGAACCGAACAGCCGCGGCCCAGCTCCGCGGCTATGCCGAGGCGCCGCTCTTCGTGGCAGCGTCTACGATCATTGGGCTTCTACTGGTGCCGCAATGGGGCAATTCCGCGGTGGATCTACTCTATTTGCCTGCCGTCCTTGCCGTGGCCGTGCTGGCCGGTCTCGGCCCCGCGCTACTGGCCGCTCTGGCGTCCGCGCTGGCTTACAACTTCTTCTTCACTGCGCCGCACATGACGCTCCGGGTCGATAATCCGAACGATGTCGTTACCGTTGTTGTGCTGTTCGCGGTCGCCGTGGTGACCAGCCAGCTTGCATCCTCGATCCGGAAGCAGGCGCGCATCGCGGATGCACATGCGTCCAGAAACGCGACGATCGCCGGGCTGGCCCGGACGCTGCTGACTTGCACGACAAAGCAGGAGATCGCCGAAGTCGGAGCAAAGGAGCTTGCACGGATTTTCGACTGCAACGCCCTGCTGGTGGAGAACGGACGCGAACCGCGGATCCTGGCGAGCGCGCCGGCGTCGATGCGGCTGACACCAGGAGATGTGGCTGCTGCAGCGCTCACCTTGAGCGTCGGAGAACCGACGGGGCGCGGCCTGGACCGCGCTGTGCCGACGGAATGGCAATTCCATCCGGTCAGGTCGGGGAATGCGATTCTGGCGGCGATGGCTGTTGCACGAGACGATGGGACGCCGCCCATTCAGGAGGAGCAGCTTCCACTTCTCGACAATCTGCTCGACCAGCTTGCGCTCGCTTTGGTGCGTGCACGGCTGGAGGAGGAAGCGCGCGAGTTCACCCGCGTTCGGGAGCGCGACAGAATCCGCTCGGTACTGCTCTCTTCAATCGGCGAAGACCTGCGGCCGTCGCTTGCAGCGATTTCGAAGGCAGCCACGGAACTAAGACGAAGCGGATTCGGCGACAAGGAAACGGTCTCTGCGATCGGATCCGAGGCCTCCAAGCTCGATCGATACCTTTCGAATCTCGCCGACCTTGGACGCCAAGAGGACCAGAAGCCGCTCTCTGCTGCTGGAGTGACGATCGACCTGCTTCGTCGCTCGGTGCTTCGTGACGGCAAAGAGGTGCACCTGACACCGAAGGAATTCGCAGTGCTTGCGGAGCTTGCGAAGCATCCGGGCCAGGTCTTGAGCCATGCGCACCTGCTCAGGACAGCCTGGGGTCCGGCGCAGGAAAGGCAGACGGATTATTTGCGAGTCGCGGTCCGGGCGCTCCGCCAGAAGCTCGAACGCGACCCTGCGCATCCCAATATCATCATCAACGAGCCGGCGGTCGGTTACCGATTACGCGCGGGCTATGAAGCGGAGCAGCAGTAGGAACGCCGGCGTCGAAAGGACGTTTTTGGGTCGTGCGCCCTCTCGCCCAGGAGGCTGCGCCTGTTGGCGGAACAGAAGCGGCTCGATGGTCGCTCCATCGGGCCGCTTCTTCATTTCCGCCGCTAAAAATGAGTCTTTCGGTAACCAAGTGCTTTGGCACCCGCTTAAGCCGTGCGCGGTAAATATGTCCTCAGCAGCGCCGGCCCAGCGAGTTTTTGGAGCGGCCCTGCCGGAACGACTAAGGAAGCCCTGCCCCTACCCTTCGCCTTCCCCAGAGGGCAGGGCTTCCAACCTCCCCAAAAGCATCAACCCGGCGGCTTGGACGAGCCTGCCCCCAGCTCCCGCTGCATGTAGACGTTGTCGAGCCAGCGGCTCTGCTTCCAGCCGACCGCGCCCAGGCGTCCGACTTCGCGGAATCCGCAGGAAGCGTGGAGCGCAATCGAGGCCGGCTCGGCGCCGCCGATCACGCCCACAATCTGTCTAAAGCCGCATCCCTCCGCTCTCCTGCAAAGCTCATTGAGAAGCGCCTTGCCGATGCCTCGTCCGAGCCATTGCGGATGAACGTAAATGCTCGTCTCGCACGTGAAGGCATAGGCAGCGCGATCTCGAAACTGCGTTACATAGGCATAGCCGGCGACTTCACCGCTTTCCTCCGCGACGATGAATGGCCAGCGCGGCGACGCAATACGCCGGATCTTGGCGAGCGTGTCGTCGATCGACGGGGGCTCCAGGTCGTACGATGCAGTGCCATGGAGGACGTGATGGCCATAGATCGCGGCGATTGCTTGTGCATCATCCTCACGAACGTCCCGGATCATCGGCGCGCTTGGTCGCACTGCCGAAGCGAAGCCGCAACGTGAGGAATTGACCGCCGCGTTAACCGCGATCCTTCGCATGGGCTTAAGGCCCGAGCGGTAAATTCCGAATCGTCCCGAAGCGTTTTCCCCTTACGCACTTGGGATCAGTGGACTGAGCGTCCGAGAAGCCCTGCTCCTACCCTTCGCCTTCCCCAGAGGGCAGGGCTTCCACTCTTCCCCGAACGTTGCCGAACGCCCCAGCCTAAGGTTCGCGCAATTTCCCAACCTTGGCGGATCGCACCAACTCCACCGCGGGCCAAGGCGCGCTTCGCCGTTCCCGAAATCCCGCGAAAACGCCCCTTTCCTTAAGTTGGCATACATCCTGCTTTGGCCACTGCATCGACGGAGCCGCTGGTTCCGCAAGGCAAAAGGAAGAACGATGCAGAACGCCGAATATGTCGCTCACGAGGTTGATGAGTTCGATTCGAACGAGCCCGATAGCCTCTTCGGCATCTGCCAGGCAGCCGGTGAAGACCTCCACATCAGCCCGTTCTTCCTGCGAGTCGGCCTGATCGCCCTTCTCTTCTTCGGCCCGGGGCTGGCGCTGGGTGCCTATGCCGGTCTCGGCGTCCTCGTCGGCGCTTCCCGACTTCTCTTCCCGAAGCCGCGCGCCGCGAAAGCCGCAATCGAGGCGACCTTGATGAAGCAAACGCTCGAAACCCTCCGAGACGAGCGGGTGCCGGAACTCATCGCCGCCTAAATCTTAAACCCATTGAGCTTTTCAGGGGCGGAGCGTCGGTTCGATGCTTCGCCCCTTCGTTCATCGGGCGTTACAATCCGGCGATTGAGGAGATAACCTCCGGGCAGGCGTGGATTTTTCCACCTACCAACTCGCGTTCGCGGGAGATGAAGTTTGAAGGCGATTCCCCTGGTCCTCTTGCCGCTCGCCCTCGTTTCACCGGCTGGCGCCCAGTCGCCGACTCAACAACCGCCACAGCGCATACCGGTTTATCTCAGCCTGATGGGCGAGCCCTTTCGGGGGACGGTGGGCGGTCTTCGCCCGCTCGCGGACTGGTTCGCCGTCGCGGACCGCGATCACGATGGCGCAGTGAACCTTGCCGAGATGCTCGAAGATGCGTCGCGCTTCTTCAAGATCCTCGATGTCGACGGGGACGGCGTCATCAACACCATCGAAATGTCGCGCTACGAGAGGGAAATTGCCCCCGCACAGGTCCGCTTCGATGGAGGCCTCAAGCCGTTTCGGTCGAGTGACAAGAGCGATTCCGTTGGTCGAGGCTCGCCAGAGGACCCGGATCGCGAAGGACGACGCTCGTTCAGCTCGATCGGCGGAGGATCCAAACGGATGCTTCGCGATCTCCAGTATCTCGAGGTACCCCAGCCGGTCATGATGGCCGACAGCGACGTCAACCAGCGGGTAACGGCAGACGAATTCGCCAAAATGGCGTCCAAGCGCTTCGCCCTGAACGATAAAAACGGCGATGGCCGGCTCGAGGCGAGCGAACTCACTCCACCGCTGGACAAGAAAGGCAGGCCGATCGGCCCCGGCCAGCGTTGGTAGCAAGGGTTCCGCAGATCCGGCGCTAACCTCCTCTTTACGCCCTTTGGCTAATGTCCACGGATTAGGGCACCGCCCTGGGTGGATTGAGGGGAAAAGGATGGCGATCAATCGGTCCGTCGACCGTTCACCGGTCAGCGTAGCCGAAGCGCATCTTGCGCGCGTCGCCGCGGACGGTTCGTCGCGCCATCGCCATCTAACTGCCCTGCTGGAAGCTTCCACGCTCAACCCCGCCCGCGATCTCGCGGATGCAGTGCATCTTCTCTGTGGATTGCATGGCAACCAGCCGAGCCTTGTCGAGCTCGCCCAGCGTCATTCCTCCGACGGACCGGGCCGCGAGTGGCTGGCCCGCGCGGCCGAGGCGTTCGAGCGTGAGCGCCTATTTCTCGTTCGCCTGACCTCCGCGGTCGGTCCGCTTCCAAGCACTCCTGGAGCGGCCGAGACGGAAGCGACGATGAACGCCCAGCGCAATGCGCTTGAAATTCTTTCGACCTCGGAGCGAAAGGGCTGCGCCCTTGGCGCCGCCGCCGCACTTATCGGCGACTGGTGGCCGATCCGCCGCTTGCTCGATCGCGCAGCATCCCGCGCCGGCCTCGACTCGCCCGCTCCGGCTCTTCCGGATGAGGCATCGATCGTAGCAGTCATCGAGGCCGCTTCGGACACGCCGTCCAGCGAGCGGGCTCTCGGTTTCGGGGGCGAGCAGCTTCTGCTCCAGCACCGTGGCCTGTTCGACCTGCTCGAAGCCCGCTCGGACGCCCGCAAGGATTATTAAGAAAAAGGGCCCTGCCAAAGCAGGAGCCCCTTCTTCAGAATCGAAAAGCACGCGACGCTTAGTCGTCGCGATAGGCGAGTTCGTAATTCCCCCAGCGGCGGCCCTTGATCCACAGCGGGACGAAGACGTTCTTCACCGGGATGAACTTGTCGCCGAGCTCCATGCGGTAGGTCGCGAGCATCGCTGGTTTTTCGCTGTCGATCGCTGCTTGCGTCGTGTCGTCCATGAAGATGCGTTTGTTGCGGCAATGGGCATCGTTCCACACAGGATCCGGACCAGGAGTGTGGCTCCGCTCGGTAAGGTGGGTCGGCAAATACCCATTCACGTCAGTGATCGCCGAACCGATCAGGCGGTCGTCGCCGCCCTTCACACGATCGAGAATCGGCCGGATGTACTTATCCGCGAACGCGCAGAATTGAGTGTCGAACTGCTCGGGATTGGTGGCCTCGATCAGCTTGTAATCGCGGTCGAAGACCTCATTCATCGAGATCTCGCCACTGTCGACGCCGCGCTCGACCACCGCCTGGATAGCGCGCATCGCCTCCTGGGCCTTCAGGATGAACGGCGTGTCGTCGATCTCGGCCCCCGAGTTGGCAAGCGTGTCGAGCATCGTGTTCGACAGCATCTCAAGGTGTTCCAGCCGCTTCTGGGCCTGTAGCAGCTGGCTTCCATTGTTGCGCGCGTCGCCGGCGAAGTCGGTCAGCCCCGCCTTCACGCGATCGACGCTGGTCTGGATCATGCTGGTCGAATGGGCGATGCCCTCCGTCTGGCGGTCGACCATCGTCACGATTTCGGAAACTTCGCGGACTGTCTCGCTGATCTGGCCAAAGCCCGACTGGGCGGCTCGACTGCGCTCGACGCCAGTCTTGATTTCGGTAGTGACGGCACTCGCCTCGCGGGTCAGTTCACCGATCGTGGAAGCGATCTGACTGGTTGCTGCGCGGGTGTCGTGTGCGAGCTTCTTAACCTCCGCCGCGACGACCGCGAAGCTACGGCCGGCATCACCGGCTCGCGCGGCTTCGATGGTCGCGTTGAGCGCGAGCATGTTGGTCTTGCGGGCGATCGTTTCGATGGTCGAAGAGACCGTCTGGACCTGGTTCATCGCCGATGCGAAGCCGGCCATGCGCTCGCCGAGCTGGACGACCAGCTCGGTCAGGCTCTTGAAGCCGGTGATCGTCCCGTCGATTGCCTCGCGTCCAGCCTCGAGTTTGGCGCGCGCCTGCTCAGAGAGAAGGCGGGCCTCGTCGGTCGAATCCGAAACGCGGGCCTGGTCGGCGAGAAGGCGGGTCGTTACCTCCTCGAGCTGATCGAGCATGCCGAGATGATCGGTGATGCGGGTTCCGACATCGCGGACATAGCCGGCAACGTCACTGCACTCCATCGACAAGGAGCCACAGTCGCGCGCGACGCTACGAATCGCGTTTTCGGTGACTTCCTCGATACCCTGTGTGGCCATGGACCAGCCCGCTCCCCGAATTCCTACGTGAGCGGGAATAAGCTGAAGCCCCTACTCTTTCGTTAACCACGCCGCTCAGTAGCGGAGAAAGCGCTGCCGCTGTTCTTCCCACGCCTGCTCATCTGGAAGCGTGATCGTGTCCAGATCGTCGGGGATTGCGTTGGCGTCGTCGACCCATTCGCGGAGCAAAGGCGAACCGTTGATGACGTCGATCGCCAGCTTGTCGAATTCATATTCGTACGGGAAGTCGCGCCAAAGCTCGTAGTCCGGATAGAGTTTGCGGATCGCCTTGAAGGCGAGCGCCTGCAGTCGCCACGGCCTGAAATAAATGTGGTCGTAGAACGGGCCTTCGGCATGGATTTGAACGCCGCTGCACAGCTGCTTCATATGCTTGTGGAAGGTCGGCTCGAACCAGATTTCGCGGAGCCTGCAGCCTTCAAGCCAGCCGGGCGCCATCGCCTTCATCAGGGCGATCACCTTGCCAGCCTCAATATCCGGCGCTCCGAACAGCTCGAGCGGACGGGTCGTGCCCCTGCCCTCGCTGAGCGTCGTGCCCTCGAGCATGACCGTGCCGGCATAGGCGCGGGCCATGTTGAGGTTTGCGGCGTTGGGGCTCGGGTTGATCCAGACACGTTCGGACGGCCAGCCACAGCCCGGGCCTTCGGGCTGCCAGTCGACCATCTCGATCACGCGATAGTCGACGTCGAGCTTGAAGCGGTCGATGAACCAGGCGCCAAGCTCGCCGAGCGTCAGTCCATGGCGCATCGGGATTTCGGCGGCGCCGACGAAGCTCTCCCATCCGGAGCGAAGAGTCAGACCTTCAACCGGGCGGCCAGCCGGATTGGGCCGGTCCAGGACCCAGACACTTTTGCCACGCTCCGCAGCGGCTTCGAGCACGTAAAGCAAGGTGGTGACGTAGGTGTAGATGCGGCATCCGAGGTCCTGCAGATCGACCAGGATTGTGTCGAAAGTACCCATCGACTGACCCGTCGGCCGGCGAACCTCTCCGTAGAGGCTGAACACCGGGATGCCGTACGTCGGATCGGTGAAGTCGGGCGACTCCATCATATTGTCCTGGAGGTCGCCTCGGACTCCGTGCTGCGGTCCGAACACGGCCGAAACCTTCAA
>JBKPKZ010000175.1:0-3827 GCA_046731355.1 Pseudomonadota bacterium
TCCCTTGAGCTGCTTGTGCTCAGCGGACTCGAAATCAAATTCCTCGATGCGGTTTCCGGTGGCGACCGCGACCCGGGTCTCCTCCGGGTGGCGCGCGTCGATCAGCATGCGCGTGGACATTGAAAATTCTCCGGGCGCGTAGGCCGCTCCTGTTCGGGCGGGCGCGCGCAATTGAATGGGCCATTCCAGTCGGGTGTCGGCCGACGGTCATGGCGACCTGTTGGATTGTTGCCTCTGCTGCTCGAACCATCCCGGATTGCTGTGCGGGAGACGCGACCCGCCGCTCTTCTTGGAGCGGGCGAGGGGCGTTTCTTGGCATCATGCAGCGTCAACCTGTGAAGCCGCGTCCTTGAAGGGAGCGGCGCTTTATCCCCTGCCGCCTTTGTTGGGGCGTAGGATTAATTGCGGTTAGCATCCCCGAACGAGTGCCGCAACAGTCACACTGGGCGCGGAAGCGCTGAAATCCACGGATAATTGCGCGTTAACCATGTTCCCGTGATAAAGTGACTTCATGGCACCAAGGTCGTTGAAGGCTAGGGCGAGTGCAGGCGCGGCGATCTCCATCGCCGGCGTCGTGCTGGCTGCCGCCGCGCTTGGGGCCAGCAACCGGTCTTCCCTCGAAGAAAAGGCTTCCGACGACCGTGCGCTCATCGGCGAGGCGCGCAGGAGCACCGTCACCGTGGAACTTGGGTCGGCGGTCGGCGATGTCAAGGTGACCGAGGCCGGCACTCCGGGCCGTCCGATCATCGTCCTCGACCCAGGCCACGGCGGCCGCGACCCCGGAGCGAAAAGTGTCTCTGGGTCCACCAACGAGAAGGACCTGACCCTGACATTCGCCCGCGAGCTTCGCGACGAGCTTGCCTCGCGGGGGCGGGTGCGGGTCGCGATGACCCGCGATGACGACCGCTATCTGACGCTCGACCAGCGTGCCGAGATTGCCCGTCGGCTCGGAGCGAGCGCCTATCTATCGCTGCATATCGACAGTGCGCCCAATCCGCTCGCGCGAGGGGCGACCGTCTATTCGCTTTCCGATGTGGCTTCGGATTCCGAAGCCGCGCGCTTGGCGGACAAGGAGAATAGGGACGAAGGCCTTTCGAGCGTCGCGGACGGATCCGTGCGGGGGATGCTCTCGGACCTGGCGCTTCGTGAGCAGATGAATTCCTCGGCGTCGCTCGCCGAGCGGCTCGTCCGCAAGTCCGCCGGTCGCTACCAGCTCCGGCCCGAGCCCCATCGCTTCGCCGATTTCCGGGTCCTTCGGCACGCCGAGGTGCCGGCGGTGCTCTTCGAGGCCGGATATATCAGCAACTCGGACGACGAGGCCATGCTGCTCCAGCCCGAAAAGCGCGCGCAGATCGTCCTGGCTCTGGCGCAGGCCATCGAAGCCGACGTCGCTTCCCGCATGATCCGCTAACCTCAAGCCTTTCGGCCTGCTTCAGGAGGCGCTAGAGACAGCCCCTCATGCGTTTCGAACGTCTCAGTGCCGTCCAATCCCAGCTTCCGGACCTAGTGGCTTTCAACCAGCGGGTTCGCGAGCGCGTCGACCCTTGGGTGCAGCGCAAATGGGTCCGCTGGCTCGGGATCGTGTTCATCGGCGGCTTCATCCTGTTTTCGGCGATGTGGCTATATTTCGCGAGCGGCCTGCCCTCGTCCGAAAAGCTCCTTGCCTACCAGCCACCGCTCCCGACCAGCGTCCGCGGCTATGACGGCAATCCGGTCCAGACTTTCGCTCGCGAGCGGCGCGTCGAGCTGTCCTACGACGAATATCCGCCGATGCTCGTCCAGGCATTCGTCTCGGCCGAGGACAAGACTTTCTTCACCCACGGCGGCATCGACTATCCGGGCCTGATCGGCGCGGTGTTCGATTTCACGACCAAGACCGCGACCGGCGGCGGGCGTGCAAAGGGTGGATCGACGATCACTCAGCAGGTCGCGAAATATCTGCTTCGGGACAGCAGCTATTCGATCGGCCGAAAGGCGCGCGAGGCGATCCTTGCGTTCAGGCTGGAATCGACGCTCACCAAGCAGCAGATCCTCGAGCTCTACCTCAACTCCATCTTCCTCGGCAGGAACGCCTATGGAGTCCAGGCGGCGAGCCGGGCCTATTTCGACAAGGACGTCAACGAGCTGACCTTGCCCGAGGTCGCCTATCTCGCGGTGCTTCCCAAGGCTCCGTCGAACTACGATCCGACCCGTGCGACCCAGAAGGCTCTCGATCGTCGCAACTACGTGCTCCGCGAGATGTCCCGGAACGGCTACATCACCGAGGACCAATGGAAGACCGCAGCGGCGACGTCGCTCGGGACGATCCGCTACGGAAGCAATGAGAAGTTCCGCCAGCAGGGCGGGTATTTCATGGAAGAAGTCCGCCGGACGCTGCTCAAGAGTTACGGCGACAATGCCAATGACGGACCGAACAGCGTGTACGCGGGCGGCCTGTGGGTCCGGACCTCGATGAACCCTCTCATGCAGGACGCCGCCGCGAACGCGCTTCGCGAAGGCCTGGCGCGGTTCGATGGGGGTCGCGGTTGGAAGGACCTGGGCCTAAGCGTCGATCTTAGCGGCGACTGGGCGGGCCAGCTCGATCGTGCCGCGGTCGGAACTGGCTTCGCGGACTGGAAGAAGGCGGTGGTCCTCGCGAAGGATTCCGCCGAGGCGACAATCGGCTTCACCAACGGTTCGACGGGCTCGCTCCCGCGCTCGGTTGCGGACATGCCCAAGCGGGGCGGCGGTGGAACCGCGTTCGACAATCTGCGTCCGGGCATGATCATCATCGTCAAGCAGCTCGGCACGAACAGCTACGCGATCCGTTCGATTCCGGAGGTCGGCGGCGGCTTCGTCGCGGAAGAGGTTCGCACCGGACGCGTTCTCGCGATGCAGGGCGGCTTCGACGTCATCGGCTCCAGCTACAATCGCGCCACGCAGGCGCTTCGCCAGCCGGGCTCGGCTTTCAAGCCGATCGTCTATTACACGGCTCTCGAGAACGGGATGAGCCCGGCGTCGATCATCCTCGACGCACCGTTCTGCACCTCGCAGGGGCCGGGCCTTCCGCAGAAGTGCTTCGTCAACTTCGACCACCGATATGCCGGGCCGAAGACCATGCGCTGGGGCGTCGAGCAGTCACGCAATCTGATGACGGTCCGCGCCGCGTCGCAGACCGGAATGCCCAAGATCACGGACACCGCGCGCAAGCTCGGCGTCGGCGATTTCCCCAATTATTTGTCGATCTCGCTCGGGGCCGGCGAGACCACGGTCGCCAAGCTCGTCAACGCCTATGCCGTGCTCGCCAACCAGGGCCGAGCGGTGAAGCCGTCGCTGATCGACTACGTTCAGGACCGCAACGGCAAGGTCATCTACCGGACCGACAACCGCTGCGCGGTCATGGGCAATTGCAACGCGGCCGACTGGGACGGCAAGGGCATGCCCCGTCCGCCATCGCGCGACCGGCAGATCCTGGAGCCGATGGCCGCCTTCCAGATGGTCCACATCATGGAAGGCGTGGTCGAGCGCGGAACGGCGGTCACCTTGCGCGACCTCAACCGTCCGATGTTCGGCAAGACCGGAACGACGTCCGGTCCGACCAACGTCTGGTTCGTGGGCGGAACGCCCGAAATCGTCGGCGGCGTCTATCTCGGCTACGATCAGCCGCGCCCGATGGGTCATGGCGCCCAGGGCGGACGAATCGCGGCGCCGATCTTCAAGCAGTTCGCGCAGGTCGCCTTCAAAGACATGCCGAAGGTTCCGTTCGTCGCTCCCAACGGAATCCGCTGGGTGCGCATCGACCGGGCGACCGGGCGTCGGGTGTTCGGATCCTTCCCGGTGCAGGAGGA
>JBKPKZ010000176.1:0-6139 GCA_046731355.1 Pseudomonadota bacterium
AATTAATGCTACGGCCACCACCGAGATCTACACCTAGGCAAGGTCGTCGGCAGCGTCAGATGTGTATAAGAGACAGCCTCTCGCTCGATGAGCCTTGAAGCTGTTCAATGAGACGCTCGATCTCGCTAACCTGGACCCAAAGGTCATACCGCTCGTCACCGGAAAGCGTTTCGGGGCGCGAAAGCCGCGACCGGATCGATTTCAGTCGCTGTTTCCAAGCGTCGATTTGATCGCTGTCGGTCATGCCCGTTGAGTTCTCAAACCCAGCGACGGGCACGCACCCTCATAACTCATGTGCCGAGGCCGCTGAAGTGCCCGCCTTCCACCCTTTGTGGACATGAGCCCAGCCTCGAATATGCCGCAGGAGAAAGCGCTCTTACTCACGCCGGGCACGATCGGGCATGGCAAATGACACCATTCTATCTTCGCGGGCTGCGGATTGACTCGAAACCCAAGCTCCTCCATTTCGCGAGGCATCCATCGAGACCGGCTGAGGGACAGGCCCGAAGAAGCCGGGGCAACCGGGAGTGAGCGACAGCCCACTCCAAAGGTGCCAAGTCCTGCGGGGACCTGAGGTCCACCGGCAGATGGTCGAGGCAAGTCCGCCAACGGACTGAAGCCTACGCTGTCCGCCACCCCGCAAGCCTCGATGCGAGGATTTGAGGGGCAGGACGTGACCGTTACGACAAAGATCAAAGCAAAGACCGAGGCGGGACAGCGAGGCCAATTCCGCGCCACGCTCAATCTCGTCCATGTCGGCCCTACCGATCTCTCCATCCGCTACGAATTGGCCGGACCCGAAGATGCCCCGCTGATTCTCGTTGCTGGCGGAATCTCTGCGGGCCGCCACGTAATCGCCAACGCAAGCGATCCCACCGACGGCTGGTGGCAGTCCCAGGCGAACGTCTTCCGTCCCTGCCGCCTGCTGTCCATCACTTGGCTCGGTGCCGACGGAGCTCTCGACCGCCCAATCGACTCTTCCGACCAGGCTCAGGCGCTGCTTGCCGCTCTTGCCCACCTTGGCCTCCCCGGGGCCGCTGCCTTTGTCGGCGCAAGCTACGGCGCCATGGTCGGCATGCACTGCACACGCCTTGCCCCCGACCGCGTCCCCGCTTTGCTCGCCATCAGCGCCGCGCACCGCTCGCACCCCTATACTAGCGCGCAGCGCGCTCTTCAGCGCCAGGCCATAGAGCTCGGTGAACGGCTCGGCTCACCCGAGTCCGGCGTCGCCCTCGCCCGCAAGCTCGCCATCCTCACCTACCGCACGCCGGAAGAGTTCGCCGAACGCTTCGCGACGCCTTCCTCACTTGAAGGCGATCGCGTCCGCGCCAGCTCCGAGCCATACCTCGACCACATGGGGGACAAGCACAGAGCCCGCATGACTGCGGCCGTCTACCGCCGACTGTCGGAATCCATCGACCTCCATCGCATCGACCCGGACGCGATCGCCGTACCCGCCACCTTCGTCGCCGTGGGCAGCGATCAGCTCGTCCCTGCAGCCGACATCGAAGCGCTCGCGAAGGCCGTCCCGAACGCGCGCTTCGTTAGCATCCCATCACTCTACGGGCATGACGCCTTCCTCAAGGAGGAGCGCGCGATCGCCGCGATCATCAACGATTTCCTGAATTCCTTGGAGCAACCCCAATGACCAAGATTGCAACCCGGGCAGTCCGAGCGGGCATCGACTGCGACACCGCTTTCGGCGCTGTCACGCCGCCGATTGTCCTGTCGACCAACTTCACCTTCGAAGGGTTCGGAAAGAAGCGTGCCTACGACTACAGCCGCAGCGGCAACCCGACCCGCGACCAGCTCGCCAACGCCATCGCCAGTCTCGAGGGCGGCGTCGGCGGAGTCATCACCTCGACCGGAATGTCGGCGATTACGCTGGTGCTTCAGGCTCTCGTCAAACCGGGCGACCGCGTGCTCGTCCCGCACGATTGCTACGGCGGCAGCTGGCGACTGTTCAAGGCGCTGGCGAACAAGGCCGCGTTCGATCTGGAGGTCGTCGATTTCACGGATCTCGAATCCGTCCGCGACGCCCTCAATCGCAAGCCCGCGCTCGTCTGGCTGGAGACTCCATCCAACCCGCTCCTGCGCATCACGAACATCCGCGAAGTTGCCAAGGCCGCAAAGGCTGCGGGCGCGCTCGTCGTCGCCGACAATACGTTCCTGTCGCCTGCGCTTCAGCGCCCGATCGAACACGGCGCGGACCTCGTCGTCCATTCGACGACCAAGTTCATCAACGGCCACAGCGACGTCGTCGGTGGAGCAGTCGTCGCGGCCGACCCTGGCGTTCTCGAACAGCTCGCCTGGTGGGGCAACGCGCTTGGTCTCGTCGGCGCCCCGTTCGACTCCTTCCTGACGCTCCGCGGTCTCCGGACGCTCGATGCGCGTCTTCGCGTCCACCAGGAAAATACGACGCAGATCGCGGAGATCCTCGGCCAGCACCGCGCCGTCTCAAGTCTCCATTATCCGGGCTTCGTCGATCACCCGGGACACGCCGTCGCGCGCGAGCAGCAGGACGGCTTCGGCGCTCTCATTTCGTTCGAGCTCGCAGGCGGAGAGGCCGCCGTCCGCCGCTTCGTCGACGGCCTCGAATGCTTCTGCCTCGCTGAATCCCTAGGCGGCGTTGAGAGCCTCGTCGCGCACCCATCGACCATGACTCACGCGGCCATGGACGATGAAGCCAAGAAGATCGCCGGGATCACCCCGGGCCTCCTCCGCTTGTCGGTCGGGATCGAGCATTCCGACGACCTCATCGCCGACCTTATCGCTGCGCTCGACCGCGCCGCAGCCAATGTCCTCAAGGAAGCCTGTTGATGTTCGCCCGAGCCATACACATCGAGGATCGGTCTTTTGCCAACCTGCAACCCGCGAAGGTCGCGCTTCTCGGCAGCGGCACCGTCGGCCTGGCGGTTCTGCGGCGTCTCGCCGAATGGCGAGGAACGCCGTTCGGCCACCGTCTCAACCTCGTCTTCGCCGCCAATACGCGACTGTCGATTCACGACCCGGCCGGTCTCGATCCCGACCGCTGTGCAGCAGCGCTGGCGCGGGCTCCGAAGCCCGGCCAGCGCACTCAGACTTCCGAGGTTCTCTCCGCGCTTGGCGACAGCGGCATCCGCATCCTGATCGACGCGACGGCCGATGGAGATGTCGCCGCGAGCCATCCGGCCCTGCTTGACGCCGGAGTCCATGTCGCGACTGCCTGCAAGCTGGCGGGCGGAACGTCCTTGTCGCTCTGGCGAGAGATTCAGGCTGCCTGCGAGCGCCGCGGCTCCGGCTTCGGCGACCGCGCGACCGTCGGCGCCGGCCTGCCGCTTCTCCGGTCCCTGCGCGAGCTCCAGGATGGCGGTGACCGGATCCACGCCATCGCCGGCGTGATGTCCGGATCGCTTGCCTGGCTGTTCGACCGCTTCGACGGCTCCCGCCCCTTCTCGGCGCTCGTCCGGGAAGCGCACGCCAAGGGTTACACTGAACCCGATCCACGCGAGGATCTCTCCGGCGAGGATGTGCGCAGAAAGATCCTGATCCTTGCACGCACGGCCGGATTCCCGCTCGAAAGCGGCAGCGTGGACGTTGCCTCGTTGATTCCCAACTCCCTTACCGGGCTCTGCCCCATCGAGGCGCTGGACAGGGTCGAGCTTCTCGATGCTCCGCTTCAGCTCAAGCTCGAAGCCGCGCGAGCCCGAGGCGGAAGCCTGCGCTTCGTCGCGCGGCTGAAGGATGGTCGCGCAAGGGTCGGCCTCGAGATTCTCGATGCCGACGATCCGCTCGCAGGCGGCAGAGGCACAGATAACCGCGTCGCCATCTGGTCGGACCGATATGAGAGGCAACCGTTGGTCATCCAGGGGCCTGGCGCCGGTGCGCAGGTCACCGCGGCGGCCCTTCTCGACGACGCGCTGAAGCTGAATGCATGGGCAGGCGCACACGGGCACCGGGTCGAAATCGGCTAATGGCCGTTTTCACCCCATCCGGACATCAGGGCATAACTGAGCCTTCGCGCATCACTTTGCCGAAGTGACCGGTCCAGCCTGATTCAAGCGCCATTTGATGAAGCTCAGAATGTCCGCGTATAGCTCGTCGTTCTGCGTCTTCGTTGATCCGATGCCGTGGCCTGCATCCTCGTCCACGCGCAGCAGTACGGGATTCTTCGTGCCCGAGGCCAGCAAGGTGGCCGTCAACTTCGCTGGTTCCCAGCTGGACACGCGTGGATCGTTGAGGCCCGTAGTGATCATGATCGGCGGATACTGCGTGCCTGGCTTCACATGGTAGATCGTGTCCATCGCAAGCAGATTCTTGAAACCCTGTTCGGTGGTGATGGTCCCGAACTCCGGGATGTTTGCCGGCCCACTGGTCGAAAATTCCGATCGCAGTGCGTTAGCCCCGGGAACGAGATCGAACACACCGGCGAAGAGGTCGGGTCTCTCTTCCATCGCTCGTCCCATCGTAATCCCGCCTGCAGAGCCGCCGCCGATGAACAGCATGGACTTGGTCGTATAGCCTCGAGCAATGAGATCCTCGGCACAGGCAATGAGGTCGCGCCAGGTGTTGGGCTTGTTCGCATCTTTTCCGCCGAGACGCCACGCCTCGCCAAGCTCGCCGCCGCCGCGGACATGGCAAACGGCGTAATCGATGCCTTCGCGCAGGGTCATGTTCACCCGGGACCCAAAGCCGGGAAACTGTGAAATCCCGTAAGATCCATATGCCCACAGGAGCAGTGGTCGCGGATGCGCTCCGCCGACGGCGGTGAGATAGCTCAACGGAATGGCCGTTCCGTCGGCGGCTTTCGCAGTCAGGTCCTCCGTCCGGAATTGCTTCGAATCAAAGTCAGCCGGAGTCATCCCGAGCTTCAGATCGGAAAACTGACCGGTCGACGGGTGAAAAGCGAGCGTGGTCGGCGGGGTGGTCCAGCCATCGACCTGGATGATCGAGCCCGGATCGCGCGGATCGGCGAACAACTCGCTGATCGACCCCTTGAACGGCAGCTCAAGTGCTTGCTCGGGTCCGCCTTCAAGCGGCACCTTGAACAATTCCGAATAGACGCCGCGGCGAGCACGAACATAGACACCGTCGGCAGCAGCCGAGATGGCTTCGATCAGTCGGTCCGCGCGGGCCGGGACAAGGACCTTTGCAGCCGACAACGGTTGCCCCGCTTCAACCATCAAGACCTGAAACGTCGGAGCGTTCTTGTGGCTGAGCAGATAGATGCGATTGCCCGAAACGGTTAGGCCCGTGACGTCGTCCGATCGCGCGACCAGCGGCTTCCAATCCGTGTTGGGCTTTAGCGCGTCCGAAAGCGGCGCCGTCCACATCGCAAGCTCGTTCTGGACGCCATTTCCGCTGATCGCGAGCACCAGGTCACTGCCAGGAGTCGTCCCGATTATTGGGAATTCATCTTCGGTGAAGGGGATACGTCCGATCCCTTTTCCAAGCACCGCGATCGGCGGGCTCTTGAGATCCCAGAGATAGGCCTTGCTGTTCTTGTACTTGGCGACCGAGGACTCGCCGGGCTCGAGCTTCTGAAGAAGGTTGATGAAAAGCTTCGAGCCGTCGGGCGTCCAGCTGTTCGCACCGAACTGGGCGCGATCGATCGGCCCGGCGATGGTCTCGCCGGTGCCTACATCGATCACGGTCAACTGGGCATTCTCCGAGCCGCCTTCGGACAATCCGACTGCGACCTTGGAGCCATCGGGCGAAGGCTGGAAATAGTTGATGGCCATCGCCTTGCCGCCGTTGGCAGCACGAAGCGCGGCGACATCGACGAGCTTCTTGGCCTTCCCGGCCGCATCACGCACGAGCAGGTCGAAGTTGTCCGAGCCAGGTGTCCGCTCTTCGTAGAAGGTGCGATCGCCAGCGCGCTGGATACCGTTCACGAAGTCGAATGAGCCAGTGAATGCACTTAACCTTGCAAGAAGGTCCGCACGGCCGGGCAGCGCGTCCAGAAATGCCCGCGAGTATCGGCCTTCCGCCTTCATCCAGCTGATGACGGACGTATCCCTTTCATTCTCCATGTACCGGTACGAATCCGTCACCTTGGTGCCAAAATGCGTCTCGGTGACGGGCTTTGCCGGCGGCGGAGAAGGTCGCGCGATGGGGGCCGCAATTGCCTGAGCTTGGAAGGAGGTGCTGGCTAGAAGGA
>JBKPKZ010000177.1:0-3643 GCA_046731355.1 Pseudomonadota bacterium
ACGCCGAAGAGCGCATTTGCGGAGTTGGGGGAGTAACCGCCATTGGCGGTACCCAGCCAGTCCGTCACTCGACCATCGTCGTTGCGCCACAAGACGTCGCTTCGGCCGTCACCGTTGAAGTCCATTCTGGCCATCGGATTACTCCTCTTTGCTGACGGTGGTCTTGAGCAATTTGGGAAGTCGCTTGCTGCCCGAGACCATGGGGTGCGGCACGATCCTTGGTGATCGGAGGCCGTTAAGACCCCGCCTCAGAAGTTGCAGTTGTTCGGCTTCGAAGCGTCGATACGCCGGGCAGCATCATGCGGGACTATCTGCGTAACGACTGTGACCGCCGGTGCGGCTTCCTGGTTCGAAATATTGTGCAGGTGGCCGCTTCCAAGGTCGATCGAGCCGTCACCAACGCCGTAGACTCTCGGCTGACAGAGGCCATCGCCGTCGTATACGGTTATCTGCCCCGAGGTCACTGTAATCAGGCTCGGACCAGGATGAGTGTGCCAGCCGCTCTGTCCGCCAGGGGCGAAGGTGTTGCGCACGACGTAGACGTCGGAAACGTCCTTCGTCATGAGCTTCAGGTCCCATTTGTCGTCTTTGTCGTCATTTCGATCAGTCGCGGTGTTGAGGTTCATCGGCCCGTAAACCCCCTTCGCCAACTGCTCCGCCGACATGCCCGAAGCGGGCGTTGCAAGTGCCTGTTCGGCAATCGCAGATGAGATTGCGAAGGTGGCTGCAAAAAGCAGCATGCGGTGTGGTTTCATCTCTGCTCTCCCCGAGTTGGTGAAGAGATGTAACCCTGTGCCCGGTACGGTTAACCTGCTAGGGTCTCGAGATGATCTTTAGGTGATCTATTGCCGATCATGGCTAATGTTGAACCTCTAACTTCGAGTGAACGGATCGATCTCGCCAATGTGGGGGAGTTCGAGCTCGGAACTCTGATGATACGGCCCTCCGAGCTGCTTGTTCTGTCGAATGGAGATCGTCGCGAGCTTCAGCCGCGCGTGATGCAGGTCCTCGTCGCTTTAGCGCGGGCACGGCCGACGGTCGTATCGCGCGACAAGCTGATCGAACAATGCTGGGATGGGCGGGTTGTCGGCGACGACGCCCTCAACCGCTGCATCCTTGCACTGCGGCACCTTTCGCAGGAATTCAGTCCGAAGCCGTTCGAGATCGAGACCCTGCCGCGCATCGGTCATCGGCTGATCGAGAACGGCGCAGAAAGAGCGCCATCCGCTCGGCCCGTCAAGTGGCGCCTGGTCGCCGCGGTACTGGTCCTTCTGCTGATCAGCGCCGTGGGCCTGCTTTTGTGGCAGCAGCGCCTCCAGGCATCCGAGCCCGCCTCGATTGCGGTTCTCCCGTTTCGAAATCTAACGAGCGGCGAGCGTTATTTCGCAGAAGGCATCGGCGAGGAAATCATGGGCCAACTCGCTCGTGAGCCGGCATTCCGGGTTGCTGGTAGCGCCTCGGCCGCACAGTTCAGCCAACCTACCGATCCGCGCAAGGTCGGGCGCGCTCTGCGGGTTGATTATATCCTTGAAGGGAGTGTTCGCCCCGAAGGCAACCGTGTGCGGATCAATGCGGCGCTGATCCAGACGAAGGACGGAGTGCGACTCTGGTCGGAGACGTACGATCGGGAGCTCGACGATATACTGGAATTGCAGAGTGCCATTGGCCAGGCGGTGGCGAGCGAACTTCGAAGAGCACTCGTCCATTCGCAGGCCGGGCGTGAGCGTGTGAACGGCAAGGCCTATGCACTCTATTTGAATGCTCGCGGTATTCTCCGGTCGGGCAATCCGGAGTCGGGCCGCGACGCTGTCGACCTGTTGCGCGAGGTCATTCGGTTGGATCCCGCCTTTGCTCCCGCTTGGTCGAGCTTGGCGGACGCCTTGATGCTCGACGGCATGACCAGGGGAGACGAAGGGCTGATAGCCGTGCTTCCGCGGGCCCGGGATGCAGTGAATCAGTCCTTGAAGCTGGATCCCAAGGATCCCGAGGCGCATGCTATTCTCGCGAGACTGCTCGGTTCGGACGGTCCGGAAGCCATCGCCCACGAGCGACGTGCCGCAGCGCTCGAGCCCACCACCGGAGAGGGTCTCATGCGGCTCGGATTTGCGCATCAGGCGTCGGGCGAATGGGCGCAAGCGACGGAAGCCTTCCGCCGTGCTCATGAACTGGACCCCGCCTGGTCAACCCCGGTGCGCGTAATGTTGGATCATGCGGCGCTGATGGGAGACCGTCGCGCGGCCGAGACCCTGATCAAGCGCGGAATGTCCGACGACCCAATGATCCAGCAATTCGCGCTTGCCCGGGTAGCAAGTTTTGTCGGCGACTTCTCGGAGGCAGCGCGCGGCTGGTCGGCGCTCGCGGAGGGGTCGTCGCGATGGGCGTCGCCTTCCAAGCTTAGCCTGCAAGATACGTTGTACATGCTGAAACTATCGAAGGATCGGCCGTCGCGCCCGGCCAGGCCGACCCCAGGACAAGCCCGAAGCACGCCGGCGCACATCTGGATGACCGCTCCCCCGACCCCCGCGGAGTGGCAAAGGCGCAATCGATCGTGGGCAGCCGAGCTCGTATATCGCGATCAGAACGTGATTGCCGCCAAGCTCATGTTGCGCTCCGGACGGGCGAGCGAACTGGCCGCCACGTTCGACACGCCTACGGGACTGTTGGGCGTTCGCCACGGACAGGCCCTCGGAACCTGTTATCTTCAAAGCGCTGCCATTGTCGCGGCCGCATTACGCGATGTCGGTCGCCGGCCTGAAGCGGACGCATTACTTCGCGAAGCCGATGGGCTGATCCGGCGGGCCTATGCTCGTGGCAACGTGCCGTTGTGGTTCGAGGACGATGCGGCCGGTATTTGGGCTCTGCAGGGCAAGCACAATGAAGCAGTAGATGCCCTGGACCGTGCCCTGCGCCGCGGTTCCGTCCATGCGACACGGACTGATCTCCCAAGGCTGGAGGACGAGCCGGCCTTGCGTTCGCTCCGCGGAAATTCGAGATTCGACGCCGTTCGATCCAAGTATGAAGCGCACAATGCCAGGGAGCGGCGGGAAACCGCGCTGGCACTGCAAATCCAAACGTAACAAGGAGCGAGTGCCCTTCATTGAGCGCACCGCCCTTGTGCAACAGTGCGCACGCCAGTCGTGTCGGTATCGGCGTTGCCGATGACAGTGCCACTAACGTCTAGACTGCTCGGCTAGTGTCCGCGCTGGATCGAAAGCAGCCACTCCGCTAACGACAGCAATGGGAGGCAAGCGGACACTAGGACTGCTCCCCAAGTCTTCTTTGTTTGGCTCGAACTACGAGAAAATATCCGGCGCCTGAATCTGCCATTGGGTGGCGACGCTATTGTAGGCGTTGACGGCATTGTCCGAGAAGCCGCCGTTGGCGGTGCCGAGCCAGTCGGTGATCCGGCCATCGCTATTGCGCCAGAGGATGTCGTCGCGACCATCGCCGTTGAAGTCACCGATCGAGGCAATGTGCCAGTCGAGCGACACGCCGTTCAGCGAATTGGCGGCATTGGACGCAAAGCCGCCGTTGGCGGTGCCCAGCCAGTCGGTGATCCGGCCATCGTTGTTGCGCCACAGGATGTCGTCGCGGCCATCGCCGTTGAAGTCACCCGAACCCACGACATGCCAGTCGGTGGCAA
>JBKPKZ010000178.1:0-5132 GCA_046731355.1 Pseudomonadota bacterium
TTTCATCCCCTCTCATCCACTGGAGAGGCCGCCGGACTTGGTCGTAGCCTTCGAGGCGTTCGACTTCTTTGCGGAGTTCGCCTTGGGTTTCCGGACTTCCTTGTTCGACCTTCGCTGACCCTTCGCCATTCAGATCGACGCCTTCCGCGATTCCCCGATGGGTCCTCGCCACAGCCATTGCTGCGTCTGGCGTTCAAGCGCCTCACGCACTCGAACGAGCGATGCCGCCTGCGAGGTTAGCCCGTCGTTCGGCGCAATAGCCTCCGGGCCGATCCGCACCGCATCTAAGTCAAACTGTCGCGCCGCGGCCCTCAACGCTTCCGATCCGTTGACCGTCCGCGCATTAAGCGCCAGCCGACGGCAAGCCGCAGCCTGTTCGCGAAGATCGTCGGCCGCGTCGGCGCTCGATGGCGACCGGTTCATGCGCGGATCTCCAGCGAAGCCCGATACTTCGTCTGCTCGATGAGAAGGCGGTAAGAGTCGGCCATGACCTGGTGCGCGTGCCGTGACTGTGCGCATATGGCGTTGTCGGCGTGGTACTGCGACACCTGCTGCCGATGATGTAGGTAAGTGAGATCCACGATTTTGTGCTCCTGGCGTAAGCGGGAGCACATCTGTCTCTCAGCCGCGCGAGCCTACGGGAGAGTTACGCGCGATAAACGAGTTGTAACACGCAGCAGGGTAATGGCCTAATCGACCACCGACCGCGCGCTCGCTGATGGAAGCGAAGCGGCCGGAGACCTTTGTGGGGCCACTTCGCTCGCTACCTCAATGAGTCAGGCATCCCAGTCGGGCACGGTGAAGCTCACCATCTTGCTTTGTCCGGACATACGTCCGTTCAGGCGCGCGCCGCATTCCATGGCAGGCGCCGCAATTCGTCAGCAAGTGCCTTCGCCCCGGATTCTCCATAGCGACGTGCCCAGAGCTTCAACCATTCTTCGTTGTTCAGGAAGAACTTCCAATCGCTGAGGACCGCTCGCCTCATCAGCAATAGCGGCACCGGCGATTGGAACGGCCGAAAGCTCGGGTTGTAAATCGCGGTCCCGTCATTGCCCTCGAAGAAGGGGCCCATCACGAGCCCATCGTTCACGTAGGAGGGAATGGCGATTGGCTCCAGGGCACCGCCAATGAAGTCCTTGGCCTGCGCCGCCGGTAAGTCGGTGAAGACGACAAGGATTGACTTATTCTTGGCGCCTTCGCCCTCGGCAGGCGGGTTGGACAGGAGCAGCCTCTGGTAGCCCTTGATCAGCTCGATGACCTCCGGCTTGCTGAGGCCGGCGCTCCGCTCAGGCGCCAACCAGAGCGCCTTGTGCTCTATTGCCACCGGGGTGAAGGGACACACCGGTCCGGTACGCCCAAGGTCCTTGTGGGGCTGGATCACGAAGCTCTTGGTCCAGTCCGCGACGGCGCGAAGAGAGGTTAGGTCTCGTTGCGCCAAGTTTTTGGTCCTGTCGGGGTCGTCCAGATCCTCGATGACGAACAGGTTTGTGGCCCGTGCCACTGGCGCCTCGCTGTGGACCAGTTGGACGTCGTCCGTCGTAGCCATTGCAAAGTCCCCTGCTTAGAGTGCCGCGGGAACGAGGCCGAGGGCCCCGGCCGCGGCCGCTCTGGTTAGAAACGTGCGCCTTGTTCGCACCGGCGATTGTTCGATTGGCTCGCTCACTCGCCGAACTTCGTTCAACGCAGCGACCTGAAGCCAGCGCGAACCTCTTCCGAGAAGAGTTGCGGCTGCTCCCAAGCCGGGAAGTGTCCACCTCTCTCGAGCCGGTTGTAATGAATAAGCCTCGGATAGGCCCTCTCCACCCAAGTCCGCGGGGCTTGGCAGACCTCGTCGGGAAAGGCGCTGAACGCGACGGGGATGGTCACGTTTTTCGGCGCGAAGAACGCGAACTTGTTTTCCCAATAGATGCGCCCTGAGGACACGGCCGTGTTCGTCAGCCAGTAGAGCGTGACATTGTCGAGGATGTCGTCCCGGGTCAGGCCCTCGGTCTGACCATCGAAGACGCGAGCGATGAGCTCGTAGCTGCGTGCATCGTGATCTAAGAGCCAAGCCGCAAGCCCGACCGGCGAATCCCCGATCGCGTAGAGCGTCTGCGGCCGGCTTGCCATCTCCTGGGCGTAGGCCACGCCATGCTTGTAGAAGAACTCAAGCTGTTCGCACGCGCGGCTTTCATCGGCCGAGAGATCGGACGGCAGCGGTTTGCCGCTCTGGATCGCCGCATCGATGTCGGGTGGGACCGTGAAGGGCCAGTTGAGGTGAATGCCCAGCAATTCCGGAGGCGCCTGCGTACCCATCACGTCGGTGACCATCGCGCCCCAGTCGCCGCCTTGCGCGACGAAACGCGAGTACCCAAGGCGCTTCATCAGCGCGGTCCACGCCCGTGCGATCCGATCTGGACCCCAACCGGTGCTGGTGGGCTGTCCTGAGAAGCCATAGCCCGGCAGCGACGGCACGACGACGTCGAAGGCGTCCGCCGCGCTGCCGCCGTGGGCCGTGGGGTCGGTCAACGGTTCGATGATTTTCAGTTGCTCGACAATCGAGCCCGGCCAGCCGTGGGTGACGATCAGCGGCAGCGCGTCGGGATGCTTCGACTTCACATGGATGAAGTGGATGTCGACGCCGTCGATGTCGGTGACGAAGTTCGGATAGCTATTGATCCGTGCCTCGACCTTTCGCCAGTCGTGCTGGTTCAGCCAGTAATCGGCGACCTTCTGGATTGTCGCTAGCTGCACGCCCTGGGAGGCGTCATCGACCAGCTCGCGACTGGGCCATCGGGTGGCCGCGATCCGCCGCTTCAGGTCCGCGAGCTCGTTGTCGGTCGCATGGTAGCTGAATGGACGGATCGACGTGTCGCCGGCCGGTCCGCCAAGGACGATGGTCTGCTGCGGTTCTCGAGTGGCGTTCGGGGCGTCGGGAGCGAGGGTGTCCGCACCGCCTCCTGGCGATGTCGTATCGGCCATGCATATTCTCCTTGTCTGGGGAACAAGAGAGACGCGTTACGAAACGTTGTGATCGGCCGTGGACCTAAGCCGGTGCGCGACTGGAACGACAGGCGGCCGGATGCGTCCCTGCTCCCGCAGATTCGAGTCGGTCAAGGGCAAGGAGCTCAATGGCCACTTTGGGAGCTGACATTTATGTCGCAAAGGCATTGCGCCCGCTATCCGCGCGACAACAGACCCCAACCTGTCAAAGCGCAGCCCCCGAGGAATGCCGCCACGCTGGCAAATACGAAAAGGTGCGTGGCGCGCGAACCGATCGCCTGATCCATATGCCTTTTCATCGTCGCCTCCAGGGCCGCCAGGCGCTGGCCGTCGCCGGCAACCGTCAACCAGTATCCCATCATCGTGTTCGCCGCGATGCTTACGCGCTTGAAGGCGTACAACGACCACAGCCCTGCGCCCAACGCGGCCAGGATGCCGAAAAGGAACGCGAGAACGCCGTAAATCTTGGCATCCGGGGCCATCTTGAGGGGGAGTACGGATATTACCGCCGCTCCATTGATGGCCACGAGCGTCGCCAGAAGCCAACGCGAAAGGCTCGCAACCTCATGCAAGCCGTCGTGGAAAGCTTCGACCATGATCGGCATGAATGTTTCGGCAGCCAGCCGATTGGACGCGTGGTCGTCGGGGTCCTCGCCCATCAATTACACCCTTTTGAAGTGGGACGACGCTCGAAAAACGCCGTCCCACGCATTCAAGGCTAACGAAGTGACCTAAAGCCGGCCCGCATCTCCTCGACAAGGAATTGGGGCTGTTCCCAAGCAGCGAAATGTCCGCCTTTCGGAAGGCGATTGTAGTGGATCAGCCTTGGATAGGCCTGTTCCGACCAGCTCCTTGGCGCTTCGTACAGCTCCTCGGGAAAAACGCTCACGGCGGTCGGGACCGTGACGCCTTTGACTCCGAAGAACGAAAGATCCTTTCTCTCCCAGTAGAGACGGCCCGACGACACTCCGGTGTTGGTCAACCAAGTGAGCGTAATGTTATCGAGGATGTCGTCCCTGGTGATGGCCCCGTACGGGATGCCATCGACAAACAATGCCGAGATATGCCTCAGACTGGCAGCGTCGTGATCCAGCAGGTAGGTTGCCAAACCAACAGGAGAATCCGCTAGCGCGCCCATCGACTGAGGACGCAACCCGAGCTGAAATCCGTAACCGATGCCCTTCTGATAGACGAAGGAAAGTTGATCGCATGCGCGCTTTTCCTCGTCCGAAAGATTGGGTGGCAACGGCGCGCCTGTGAAAAGCGCCGCATCGATGTCCGGCGGAAATACGCCCGCCATGTTGACATGAATGCCAAGGAGTTCCGGTGGGGCCTGAACGCCCATTATGTCGGTGACGATCGCGCCCCAATCGCCGCCTTGGGCCACAAACGCATTGTAGCGGAGGCGCTTCATCAACTCCGTCCAGGCGCGAGCGATGTGCGCCACGTCCCATCCGGTTGTGGCCGGTCTGCCGGAGAAGCCGTAGCCCGGCATCGAGGGAATCACGACGTCGAAAGCGTCCTCGGCATTGCCGCCATGGGCCGTCGGATCCGTGAGCGGATCGATAATCTTGAGTTGCTCAACTATCGAACCCGGCCACCCGTGGGTGATGATTACCGGGAGTGCATTCTCGTGCTTGGAACGGACATGGATGAAATGAATGTCCAAGCCGTCGATCTCGGTAATGAAGTTGGGTAGAGCGTTCAGTCGCGCCTCGCACCGACGCCAATCGTACTCATTCGCCCAATATTGCGCGAGAGCCTGGCTGGTCGCGAGCTGGACACCCTGGGTCTGATCGTCGACGGTTTCGCGTTCCGGCCATCGGGTCGCGGTTATCCGGCGCTTTAAGTCAGCGAGCTCGTCGTTTGCCGCATTAAAGCTGAAGGGTCTGATCGCGGTGTCGCCGCCCGCTCGGCTCAGAAGGATTGTTTTGGGTTCTTCGCTACGAGTGACGGTTGCCTTCGTTGGAGCGAGAGTATCCGTTCCACCCTGTGGATGTGTCGTGTCGGCCATGGATCTGGTCTCCTGATCTGGACGGAGAGACGCATGACAAACGCAGTGATCGGGCCGTGGATTAAGCTGGTGCGCAACCTGGGACAGGCGGCCCGCCGAGGCTCTGCTCCTGCTGTTGCGAGTCGGTCAATACAAC
>JBKPKZ010000179.1:0-2410 GCA_046731355.1 Pseudomonadota bacterium
GCGCCGACCAGGACTAGGACCGCCCCGGCTACCCGCTCGATGCTCACCGGCTGCCGAGCCAGGCCGAGCAGTCCGAAATGGTCGAGCATCAGCGCGGCGAAGATCTGTCCAGCGACGGCTGCGGTCAGCATCGTCGCGACCCCGATCCGTGGAGCTGCGAAAGCGGCCATTGCGACGAAGAAAGCGCCGTAGATGCCACCGAGCCACGCGTACCAGGGCACAGTCTTGAACTCGGGAGCGAGTAGACGGCCGCCGGTGACCGCCACCATTGCTCCGAGCGCGATCATCCCGACCACGAACGATATGAACGCCGCCACGACGGGAGAGCCCGAGGCCTTGCCGAGGATGGCGTTGGTCGGCGCCTGTATGGCTATGAAAATGCCCGCGATTACGGCAAGCGACAGGGGCAGGGCGGCTGCATTCATTCGGCGGCTCCTCTTGACTTACGGAGGGACTTCCGCTTGAGGGCGGCGCTCAGCGAAAGCAACGGGTAAAGGGGCGGCTCCCGCAAACAAGTCCGCCTGGCCGGGATTACCTCGTACGGGTCCCGAACGAACGGAGAAGAACCATGCGTCACCGCGTAGGCGGACGTAAGCTGCAGCGCACTTCCAGCCACCGTGCGGCCCTGTTCCGCAACATGGCAGCAGCGCTGATCAAGCACGAGCAGATCACCACCACCACCGCGAAGGCGAAGGAGCTTCGGCCCTACGTCGAAAAGCTGGTCACGCTCGCGAAGCACGGGGGGCTCAGCAATCGCCGTCTCGCCCAGTCCCGCCTGATGGACGACGTCCAGCTCGTGAAACTCTTCGACGTCCTTGCGAAGCGCTATGCCGACCGTAACGGCGGCTATACGCGCATCATCAAGGCGGGTATCCGCGCCAGCGACGCAGCACCGATCTCGATCATCGAGTTCGTCGACCGCGACATCAGCGCCAAGGGCCAGGACAGCGGCCCGGTCGCGACCGAGGAAGAGTTCGAAGCCGCCTAGGCCGCTTCGAATTTTAACGAAACAAAGAAAAGGGGCCGCGGACCGGGTCCGCAGCCCCTTATCCCGACACCTCGATCCTTCAGGCGAGCTGTGCAAGCCCGTGGCGGCGGCTGCGGCGCATTGCGAAGCCCGCGACGCCGAAACCAAGGAGAGCCATGGCCCAGGTCGTTGCTTCGGGAACGGCGAGGACCGGTGAGACGGTCGCCCGGACGATGAGGTCATCGAAGTCGCCGTCCTGGTCCGTGTTCTGGTCGTCGAACCCGAGATAGAAGACTGAGGCCGAATCACCCGAGAGGGTATCGGGACCGAGGAACAGGCCAAGGCCGTCCTCTCCGAGCGTCGCGGTCCGGCCGCCCGAGCTGGTGAAGGTGAGCAGACCCGCGAGGTCGCCCGCGCTGAAATTCGCGCTTCCGATCGAGATCGGCGAGGCGAAGCTGTTCAGCAAAGAGGTGAACTCGGTGTAGGTCAGACCCGCCGCCGAGAAGCTGTCGTCGAAACCGCTTTCGGTTCCAAGCACGTCGAATGTGATCGTCGAATCCTCGTCGAGGACGAGTGAGATCCCTGACGTCGCAAGCTGAGTAAGCCCGAGCCCGTTCAGATCGACCGTGAAGTCGTTCGAGTCCGGAATTGTCGATGGAGTATCGAAACCGATGATGACTGCAGCGCTTGCAGGATTTGCAACGGCAATCGAACCGACTGCCGCGAGAAAGGCTTTTGTTGCGACACGCATTTTCCCGCTCCGTCTTCCCAGGAGTGACGAGCGGCGAACAGGCGTTAACCATGTTCGTTCCTACAGTCGTTTCGTTTTGAGACAATTGTTGTCCCGGCATTGGTGGGTTGTGCTTGTTGGGCGCCGAGCCGTTCAGGGCGGCCGTCTCCCGCCCCGATTTTCCAATCGAATCCCATGCTTGAGATCGGGCCGGTACGGCTGCTACCGAGCGCAAGCGGCGCGGGTCCTCGCGCCGCGGGGAGGGAAATTCATGCGTCGGAGTCTGCTCATTGCCGCTTTGCTCACCAGTGCCTGTGCGATGACCCCGAGCCCCGAAGTGGAGGCGGCAGCCGCCGCCGATGCCGCCGCGATGGCTGCAAAGGCCGGCGACGCTCAGGCCAGGCTCGCCTATCCGCAGACCCGCAGGACCGACCAGGTCGACCCGCAGTTCGGCGTTCCGGTCGCTGATCCCTATCGCTGGCTGGAGAACGACGTCCGCGAGGATGCCGAGGTCAAGAGCTGGGTCGATGCCCAGAATGCCGTCACCAACTCGTTCCTGGCGACCCTTCCGGGCCGCGAGGGACTCGAGGCCCGGATCAAGCAGCTCTACGATTACGAGCGCTTCGGAGTGCCGGTGAAGAAGGGCGGGCGCTACTTCTATTCCCACAATACGGGCCTTCAGAATCAGTCGGTCCTGTTCGTCCGGGACAGCC
>JBKPKZ010000180.1:0-8084 GCA_046731355.1 Pseudomonadota bacterium
ATTCCTGGGTGCACGTGGCGTTCTCATTGTCCGATAAGTGACACATCACAAGGCTAAGCGGGGTTCACGCGCCGCTTTTCCGGAACAGTGTAGCGCCGAAACAACATCCGGAATTAAGGAATTGGCGCACCCGTCGAACACGCGTTTTTCGGCAATTCAGAAGCTTACCGGCCGGCCGGCCCCGCACTTACGGTTAATGGGAAAATCCCGTGGCGGGTCGCTTCATCGGTCAGGGAATGATGGCCAGGGGCGGATCGCAGCGCGTGGCTTGCAACGTGGCCTGACGAAGTCCTCTCGCGACAGAAGCAACGTTAGCGCGAACGGCGTCCGTCGTTCTCGCCCTCGACGATGCAGGGAAGGACTGCGACGCCGGAATCGTCACGTTCTTGCGAAAGTATGGTGCCCAGGGGCGGAATCGAACCACCGACACCGTGATTTTCAGTCACGTGCTCTACCAACTGAGCTACCTGGGCTCTCGGGACTGGGCGGGCCGCCCGTCCAAGCGCCGCGCTCCCTAACCGTCGCTTTCATCGCTGTCCACCCCGGGGCCGGGAGTTGGTCCCGGAATCCGGTAGCCCTCGTCGAGCCAGCGGAGGAGGTCGCGGTCCTTGCACCCGCGCGAGCAGAATGGGGCATGCTCGGGGGCAGGCGGCTTCCCGCAAAGTGGGCAGGACTTGGCGTCAGGCGTTTTGCGCATAGGCCCCATGGATGGGAAGGGACGGGTCGCTCCGCAAGGTGACCGGACCCCCTATTTGCCTCGCGAGCCTCTCGGTCCACGCGGGATTGCGCTCGAGGATCGCGATGACCGAGGGATTGGCAACGAGCTGCGTCGATCCCGTCCGTTGGATGGCGGCATTTCGGAGAAGTGCGCGCGCCTCGAAGGACGCTCGATCGGAAGCAAGCTCGAACAGTGACGCGTGCGTGCGCGCCCGCACGATCTGTATGAATCCGAAGCCGTTCATCGCCGTTCGTTCGAATGGCAGAGGCAAAGCCGCATCCAATGCAGCGGCGACAGCTTGCCTCTGCTCCCTGCCGGCGATGGTCGGCAGATCGATCCCGATCGAGCCTCCGATTCCGTGACGGACGATCGAACGGGCCGCGGCGGTCGCGGCGGCCTTGGCGAGCGCGAATGGAGCGAGCCGGCCATCGGCGTCGATGAGCGTCATTGCGGGCGTCGGCGAGATGCGGAGTTCGCCGCCTTCGAAACGGACGATGCCGCTCCGCGCCTCTTCGATAAGGTCGGACCATCCCAGGGCTTCGAGCCGATCGTCGGGCGATGGAAACGGAAGGACGTCCGAATCAAGGGGTTGCGGTTGGCCGGGCGCCTCGTCCGTCAGCCGGCCGAGCGGCCGCTTCCACGGCTCGGTGCCGAGAATCTTCTCGCGAGTGACTTCAATCCGGATTGCCGCACCCTTTGTGGCTCCGAAAGCGCCCTTGGGGAGCAGGTATTGCTGACCGTCCGCTTCCGCCAGCGCGGGAACTCCGACCTCGACCAGCCGGGCCTCGAGAACCGTGCCCGCGGGAACGATGCCGTCGGGCATGACCCGGGCTTCGACAATCTCGTCACGCTGGACGCGAACGGCGCGGGTTTCGCCGATCCCGCGCTCAATCAGCCACTCAGGCAATCGGGTATCCCGCCGACTTCAGCAATAGCCGAGTTTCGGCGAGCGGAAGGCCGACGACGTTCGAATAGCTTCCTGCGATGTGTCGGACGTAGACCTCGCCATAGCCCTGAAGCGCATAGCCTCCGGCCTTGCCGCGCCATTCGCCGTGGCTGGCATAATAATCGATCTCGTCGTCAGACAGGCGCTTCATCGCGATCATCGTTTCGCCGAGCCGCGTCCGGATCGGCCCGCCGGGTGCCGCGAGCGCGACTCCCGTCAGCACCCGGTGACGCCGTCCCGACAGCAACTTCATGCAAGCGCGGAGCGTCGCTTCATCTTCGACCTTCGGGAGGATCCGCCGTCCAACGGCAACGACCGTGTCGGCTGCCAGCACCAGCGCGCCCGGAAATTTGGCTGCGACAGCCTCGGCCTTCTCACGTGCGAGCCGGAGCGCGTGGTCCCGCGGCAGCTCGCTCGCAGGGACGCTCTCGTCGATGTCCGCAGGAGCGACTTCGCCGGGTACGACGCCGATCCGCGCGAGCAGCTCTAGCCTGCGCGGGCTGGCAGAAGCGAGGATCAGGCGCATGCCGCCCTAGGGGCGGGGTGGCGGGCCGCCGCGGCCGGGCATGAACCGGTAGGTGATCCGGCCCTTGGTCAGGTCGTAGGGCGTCATTTCGACGAGTACTTCGTCACCGGTCAGGACGCGGATTCGGTTCTTCCGCATCTTGCCAGCGGTATGCCCGAGGATCTCGTGGCCGTTCTCGAGCCGCACGCGGAACATCGCATTGGGCAGCAACTCAACGACCTGCCCCCGCATCTCGAGCAATTCTTCCTTGGCCAAGCGATCCCTCTTCTAAGTCGGCAAAAAGTCGCGGAGCCTTACAAGCGCCAAGACGAAAATGGAAGGCAGGCGCTTCCAGCCACGGCTAGGCGGGGTTGTGCTTGTCGAGAAAAGCCTTGAGCCTCCTCAAGAATTCGAGCCGATCGTCGGCGCGGCTGAAGTGGTGGTCGCCGTACTTCTGCTCGACATATTCGTATGGCTTTCCTGACTTCTGCAGCTCGCTGACCAGCATTCGCGATTGTTTCACCGGGACCCGCTTGTCCTCCGCGCCGTGCGCGATCAGGATCGGGGCCCCGAATTCCGCGGCGTGGAAGCGCGGCGAAACCGCGTCCAGGTCCGCGGCACGCGCCTTCCAATAGGCTCCCATTTCCCTGCCGAAGACTGAACGGTCGTATTTCAACATGACGTTGAGATCGGAAATGCCGGCGTAGGAGACAGCGCAGCGATAATGGGCGCCGTCCCGTTGAGCGCCGCGCATGGCTGCGTAGCCGCCATAGGATGCTCCGACGACGCACACGCGCTTCGGATCGACCACGCCCTGCTTCGCCAGCCACTCGATTCCATCGATCAGGTCGTCCTGCATCTTCAGGCCCCACTCGCCCTTTCCGAGGTCGGTGAAGGCTTTGCCATAGCCCGATGAGCCTCGGTAGTTCGGCTGGATGATTGCGTAGCCCTGCTCGGCCAGGAACTGGACCCACCAGTCGTAGGCTTCGCTATCGCGCGCCTCCGGACCGCCATGAGGCATGACGATGAGCGGCAGGCTCTTGTGCTGGCGTCCCCGCGGTAGAGTCACGACGGCCTCGATCGGCGTGCCGTCGCGTGCCTTGTACTCGACGGTGGAAACGGGGGAGAGCGTTCGATTCTGAAGAACGAAGTTGTTCCAGCCGATGCGCTGCATACTCTCCTTGGACGTGTCCCAGTAATAGAGAGCGCCGGCCTGCGACGGCGTTCCCACCTCGACCAGAAGGCGCGTCCGGTCGCGGTTCCAGGAAATGATACGCCCGTTTCCAGCACCCAGTGTCTTGTCCAGACCTGTCTGGATCTCCTTCAGGTCCGCATCGAGCCATTCGATCTGCTGGCGCTTTCCAACGAATGCAAAGCCGGCGATGCCCGTTCCTTCCTGGTCCGGAATCACGTCCTCGATATCGTAGCGCGCGTTGCCGAACAGTTTCTTCCCGACGGAGAAGGATGGGAGAGACAGTTCGTACACGGCATCGCGGCCATCGCCGTCATCGAAGGCGATCGCGACCCCGTCTCCCCGGTAGATCTGCGGAAGCGGGATCGAGCCGCCCGGCCTTTTCGACAGCAGGATCTTCTCGAACCTGCCGCCCTCCGGCCCGCGGTAGATCACGCCTTTGGCCTTTCCGTCGCTATAGATGATCCCGTAGCGCACGTTTCCGGAAGCGTCGGCATCCCACTCCCAAACATCGTCGACAGAGGGAACGATCATCTTCGCCTTGCCCGTCGATACGTCCACGTCGAAGACGCTCGGGTACCATTCCGATTCGTCGTGGATGCCCGTGGACTTGGCTAGCAGCAGCTTGGGAGAGCCGTCGCGGGCAATCCAGATCACATTGTCGGCCTCGACGCCGACGCGATTCTTGTCGACTTCCCTCACGGTCTTCATGTCGGCGCTCACGCCGAGAATGGACTTGGCGTAAAGGTCATAGCCGTAGAGATTGATGTCGTCGCCAACGCCGACGACGAGCCAGTCGTCGTTGACCCACTTCCACCAATTGATGTCGACCTTGCCTTGCGCGAGCGCCGTCGGCTGGCCGCCGCCGAACAGCGGCTGCACGACGAGATATTGCTGTCCGTCGATCTCGATCTTCGCGGCGACTTTCCTGCCGTCCGGCGAGAGCTTCGGGCCGTCGATTCCCGGCAATGCTGCAAAGACCTCGACAGGAACCGCGTCCGGCAATGGCGTCGCGGCCGCAACTGCCGCGCCGCCGGCAAGCGCCAGCGCCCCAACAACAGACCGATACATGTCACCCCCCTGGCTTTCGGCAGGCGGACGCTAACACGGCTTTTTAAAATGAAAAGCGGTAGGAGGCGCCTAGACGGTCAGAACAGTCGATCCTGTCGTCTTCCGAGCTTCCAGGGCGCGATGCGCTTCGGAAGCGTCCTTCAATGCGAAACGCTGGCCGATCTCGATCTTCACCTTTTCGTCAAGGACGAGGCCGAACAGCTCGGACGCCGATTGCTCCAGCTCCTCGCGCTTGGCGATGTAGTGGAACAGGGTCGGACGAGTCAGGAATAGCGATCCCTTCTGGGCGAGCAGACCCGGAGCGATCGGATCGGGCGGTCCCGATGAATTGCCGTAGCTGACCATCAGCCCGCGCGCATGGAGGCATTCGAGCGACTTCAGGAACGTGTCTTTGCCGACCGAGTCATAGACGACCGGAAGCTTGTCACCGCGGGTGACTCGACTCACTTCGGCCACGAAGTCCTGGCGAGTGTAGATGATCGGGTGATCGCAGCCGTGGGCACGCGCGAGCTCGGCCTTTCCGTCGGTCGACACGGTGCCGATCACCGTTGCGCCAAGCGCCTTTGCCCACTGACACATGATCAGCCCGACGCCCCCGGCCGCCGCATGAACGAGGATTGTTTCGCCCGCTTCCACCCGATGGACCGCCCGAAGCAGCATGCGCACGGTCATGCCCTGGAGCATCATTGCGGCGGCCTGGTCGAACGAGATCTCGTCGGGCAGCCTCACAAGGCGATCGGAATCGATCAACCGCTCCTCGGAATAGCTTCCGATCGGGCCGGCATAGGCGACGCGATCGCCAACGCTGAGCGACGTCACGTTGGGTCCGAGCGCCTCGACCGTTCCGGCGCCCTCGACCCCCGGAGTGAACGGCGCCTGCTGCGGATAGAGGCCGGTCCGGTGATAGACGTCGATGTAGTTCAGCCCGACTGCGTGCTGCCGAATGCGCACCTCGCCGGGACCGGGCTCGCCCACTTCCACGTCTTCCCAGCCAAGGACTTCGGGACCGCCCGCCTGATGGACTCGGATCGCATGAACCATAGCGCGCCTCTGCGCCCGCGAACGGGCAAAGAAAAGCCCCGCCGCGGCAGTGCCGGGCGGGGCTGTTCTCCCGATCCGCAGTCGGTTAGCCGGCTCCGTGTCCAGCAAGCGCAGCGAGCAAGAGCAGCGCGACGATGTTGGTGATCTTGATCATTGGGTTCACGGCCGGGCCGGCGGTGTCCTTGTAGGGGTCACCGACGGTATCGCCCGTCACGGCCGCCTTGTGGGCTTCCGAGCCCTTGCCGCCGTAATTGCCGTCCTCGATGTACTTCTTGGCATTGTCCCACGCGCCGCCGCCCGAAGTCATCGAGATGGCGACGAACAGGCCGGAGACGATCACGCCGATCAGCAGAGCGCCGAGCGCCGCGAAGCCGTTCTCGAGACCCGCTACGGCACGAATCACGAAGAAGACGACGATCGGGGCGAAGACCGGAAGCAACGACGGAACGATCATTTCCCGGATCGCGGCCCGAGTAACGAGGTCGACCGTACGCGCGTAGTTCGGGCGTACCGAGCCATCCATGATCCCCGGATTGTCGCGGAACTGGCCGCGGACTTCCTCGACCACCGCGCCGCCTGCGCGGCCGACGGCGGTCATGCCCATCGCACCGAACAGGTACGGGAGCAGTGCGCCGAGCAGCAGCCCAACGATCACGTACGGATTGGCAAGCGTGAAGTTGATGTTCTCGTACGCCACGCCGAGATCGCCCGCGAAGGTTCGAAGGTCCGTGGTGTAGGCTGCAAACAGCACCAGCGCGCCGAGGCCCGCAGATCCGATCGCATAGCCCTTGGTGACCGCCTTGGTCGTGTTGCCAACCGCGTCGAGGGCGTCGGTGCGCGTACGCACGTCATCCTCGAGGCCCGACATTTCGGCGATGCCGCCGGCATTGTCGGTGACCGGGCCATAGGCATCGAGAGCGACGACCATGCCGGCTAGCGCAAGCATGGCGGTTGCTGCGAAGGCGATGCCGATCAGTCCTGCAAGCTGATAGGACACGATGATTCCGACGCAGATGACGAGCGTCGGCAGCGCGGTCGATTCAAGGCTGATTGCGAGGCCCTGGATGACGTTGGTGCCGTGACCGGTCTGCGACGACTTGGCGATGCTCTTCACCGGGCGATATCCGGTACCGGTGTAATATTCCGTGATCCAAACGAGCAGGCCCGTGACCGCAAGGCCGACGAGCATTGAGTAGAATAGGTCCCAACCGGTGAACGCGCCGGTGAACTCGCCGACCGCCGCCTGCGCGCCGACGTCGAGGCCGGCGGGCTCGCCGCCGATCGTGGCGCCGAGATCGCCGAGGACAAGCTGGGTGACAAAATAGATCGCCGGAACCGACAGGATCGCGGTGATCCAAAAGCCCTTGTAGAGCGCGCCCATGATGGACCCGCTCTTGCCGAGGCGGACGAAATAGGTGCCGATGATGGAGGTGATGATGCATACGCCTCCGATCAGAAGCGGAAGCGTCATCAGTTTGCCGATACGGTCGCCTGCGCCCTGGATCAGCAAGGCGATGAGGACCATCGTCGCACCGACGGTGACGACGTAGGTTTCGAACAGGTCAGCAGCCATTCCGGCACAGTCGCCGACATTATCGCCGACGTTGTCCGCGATCACGGCCGGGTTGCGGGGATCGTCTTCCGGAATTCCGGCCTCGACCTTGCCAACGAGGTCCGCTCCAACGTCGGCGGCCTTGGTGAAGATGCCGCCCCCAAGGCGCGCGAAAATCGAAATCAGCGAAGCGCCGAACGCCAGAGCGACGAGCGCGTCGGTTACCTTGCGGTCGTTCGGAGCGAGGTGCTGAACGTCAACGAGGATGTAGAAGAAGATCGAGATCGCGAGAAGCGCGAGGCCTGCGACAAGCATGCCGGTGATAGCGCCCGAACGGAACGCAATCGTGAGGCCACCCTGTAGGCTGCTTCTTGCAGCTTCGGCTGTGCGCACGTTCGCGCGAACCGAGATGTTCATTCCGATGAACCCGGCCGCACCAGACAGTAGCGAGCCAAGTACGAAGCCCGCCGCCTGAACTGGGCCGAGAAACACGCCGACCAGGACGGCGACAACCACGCCGACCATTCCGATCGTGGTGTACTGGCGGCGGAGATAAGCGGACGCGCCCTCCTGAATGGCGCCGGAGACTTCAATCATTCGCTGGTTACCGGCCGGTGCATTCAGCACCTGGCGGCTCGTGAAGAGACCGTACACCACGGCAAGAAGGCCGCACCCGATCGCGATTAGAATGAGGTTCATCGAAAATTTTTCCCCGTTTTCGCGGCTATACCGAACCGGCTGCAGGACACGGCCGGCGAACGGGCGAGATGTTTATGGACCGAATTCGCGGCTGGCAACCGCGTTCGGCGTCAAGCTCAGTGGAGCAGCAAAGCGGTGATGCCCCCGGAGATCAGACCGCTAACTGCGATCAGCCACTGGCGCAGGGGAATTGCTGCGATGTTCATGCCCCAAATTCTCCGGCAACGGGACCGGGCTTCCACCGCTTGAGAGTACGAGGAGCGACCCTTCTGCGGCGAGAGTCCCGACGCGGGTAATGGTCGTCCCGGACGGTAAAGAAAGGCTTAACGGGTCGGCGTCGGGCGCCATCGCGACGAGCAA
>JBKPKZ010000181.1:0-10496 GCA_046731355.1 Pseudomonadota bacterium
CCTCATGTCCCGGATCAGGATCGCACTTGCCCTGCTTGCCTGCGTGTTCGTCAGCCTGGGTGCACCGGCGGTCGCGGCCTTCGTCTAAGAGCGGATCACGCTCCGAACAGGAGCTTCACGTGATTCCGGAACAGCCTCGTCTGGCGGCCCATCAGACCAGGATCGGCAAGCGCCTTCGACAGGATGATCGCGCCTTCGACGATCGTCGTCAGCGTATCCGCAAGACCTTCAAGGTCGATCTCGGTTTTTGGCGGATGAACCGCTGCAATCTCGTGCAACCAAGCTGAAAAGCGCCCCCGCATCCGAAGCAGGTATGACGTGTTCATCTGGATGATCGCGGCGTCGAACAGCCGCTCCTGGTAGGTTACGCTCGCCACCATGCAGCCCGGATGAAGTGTCTCCATGTCGTCCATCATCTGGGCGTACAAGTTCAGGAAAATCAGGAAGCCCTGCAACGGATCGTCGGACAACTCGCGTGCGCGGCTCTCCAGCGTTTCGATGATCGACTCGTCCTCGGTGAGGAAGCGGTCGAAAAGCTGCCGCGCCATGTCGTTCTTGTCGCGGAAGTGGTAGAAAAAGCCGCTCTTGGTGATGCCCGCGGCCTCGACCAATTCCTCGATCGACGTCGCCGCAAAGCCCTTCTGGACGATCGAGTCATAGGCGAAATCGAGGATCTTCTCGCGCGTCTTCTCGCCCTTGGTCTGGGCGCCGGACTCCAACTGTACCGCAGGTCCAGTTTTCTCGATCAGTCTATCGACCATCCCCGCATTGCCCCACGCGAAATGCCGCTCAAGTCACTGCAAACAGGCGGTTTTGTACGAAAACACATCGAACCGACCGCGCGCTCGCTAGAGGTGATATAGACCAATTCGGTATTTGCGTCCCCACAACGAAATCGGGGAACATGATGATCGGTCTCTACCATTATATCGCGCTTGGCATGTTCACGGCCTTCGCGCTGCTTGAGCTGCTGCTGGTTGGGCGAAAGTTCCCGCCGGTCACGCATTGGCGCCTCCAGGGCACGGCGTTCACCTTGCTCTATTTCGCGGTTGCGACCTACGCGCCCCTCTTCTGGGACGAGTGGCTCGGCGAGCACCGGCTGTTCGGGGCCGATATGTTGCCCCTCTGGGCGCAGATTCTCGGCGGCTTCCTGGTGCTGGAGCTCGGCATCTATGGCTGGCACCGAACCATGCACAACACGACGTTCCTGTGGCGCTGGTTCCACCAGATGCACCACAGCCCGGAGCGTGTGGACATCTGGGGCGCGCTCTACTTCCACCCGTTCGATTCGATCGGCTGGGCCTTCCTCGGAAGCCTCGCACTGGTGCTCGGCTTCGGAGTGAGCGCGGAGGCGGCGATCGTCATCAACGTGATCGCGACCTTCTACGGCATGTTCCAGCACCTGAACGTCCGAACGCCGCACTGGCTCGGCTACATCATCCAGCGGCCGGAAAGTCATTCGTGCCACCACGAACGCGGAGTGCATGCGCGCAATTATTCCGACCTGCCGCTGTGGGACATGGTGTTCGGGACCTTCCACAACCCGAAGGAATTCACAGGCGAGTGCGGCTTCTACGACGGCGGCTCCAAGCGCGTCGGCGAACTGCTTCGCGGCAAGCTCATCGCCTGACTTCACACCCATTCCTGGAGATTTGAAATGAACCGCATTCGCATTGCGCTTGCGCTCGCCGCTTGCTCGCTCGCGGCGCTGTCAGCGCCCACCATCGCTCAGCCGTCGCAGGTCGATCAGAAAAGCTGGAATTCTTTGAAGAAGGAGGTGCGCCTTCCGAACGGAATTCGGCTGACTTATGTCGAGGCGGGCGATCCCAAGGGTGAACCCCTGCTCCTCCTCCACGGCTTCACCGACAGCAGCCGCAGCTTTACGACCGTCATTCCCTATCTGAGCCGCTATCGGCTCCTGATCCCGGACCAGCGCGGCCACGGCGGTTCCGATGCCCCGGAGTGCTGCTACGGCTCTTCTCAGTTCGCCTATGATGCAAAACTGTTCCTCGACGTGCTGGAAGTTAAGCGCGCCGCGGTCTTGGGCCATTCCCTCGGCTCGATGGTGGCGATCAGTCTCGCTGCCGATTATCCCGATCGCGTATCGAAGCTGGTCCTTATCGGCTCTACGGCGCTTGTTCCGGTGAAGCGCGGCGATTGGCTTTACGATAATGTTGCAGCGATGAAGGACCCCCTTGATGCCAGGACTCAGTTCGCCAGGGACTGGCACCCTTCAAATCAGCCAACGCCCGTCGATCCCGCCTTCGCCGAGGCAGTGAATGCCGAGCTCTACGCAATTCCGCTGCACGTCTGGCACGGCGTCATGCGCGAAATCTCCTACGTACCGGTTGGCCGCCACGCTTCGGACGTGAAAGCGCCCGTTCTGGTGATCTCCGGTGGCAAGGATCCAATCTTCCCCGCCGAGCATCACCAGTCTTTGATGAAGACCTTCGCCGGCGCAAAAGGCGAGGTCTTCGCGGAGCTTGGGCACAACCCGAATTGGGAGCAGCCAGAAGCGGTGGCGGACGCAATCCTCGAGTTCATCGGGGAGGTTCACTGATCTGATATTTGGCGTTCAGGTTGATGTGATAGGAGCTCGGAATCTTGGAAGGAGTACCGCCCATGCGCCGCCTCCTGTTGCTTCTGCCCGTCTTTGCAATGTCGGTTCCCGCGCTTGCAGCCAGCCCACCGATCGAAACGATCGAACTCTACACCTATGGCTTCAAGCCGGCACCGATAATGCTTTCAGCCGGCCACGAGATCACCCTGAAATTTGTCAACACGTCGACCAAAGGCCACGATTTTACCGCACCGGAGTTTTTCAAGTCGTCGAAGATTGTCGCCGGAGCCGTCGACAAGGATGGCAAAGTCGACCTTCACGGAAGCGAGACGAAGAGCGTGACGCTCATCCCGGCAGCGGGCACGTATAATGCCCATTGTGGCCGTTTTCTTCACTCTTCGTTCGGGATGCACACGACGGTCGTCGTGCGCTAGGCGGCGTCCCGGTCGAGGCGCTCGAGCAAGGGAAGCAGCTCGCGGTTTTCCCGAAGCAGGCGGTTCATCAAACCGTCGAGCATCGCGCGGGTATCCTGGCAGTAGCCGGCCCAGTCGTCCTCGATCGCTGCCGCGCCCCATTTGTCACAATAGGCGACGAAGGCCGGAGCGAGGCCGCCCATCTCGTCCTTGAATGCCTGCCCGGCCGCCGCGACCTCGACTTGCCGGCTTTCGATGAGGCGGGGGTAAAGCGCCCAGTCCTCCAGCTTCAGATGTGCAAGAAGCATCGACACGAGGTTGTGCCGTAATTCGAACAATTCGACCTGAGGCGGCGGATCGGATCGCGAGACCGCCTCCCCCAGATTACCGAACAGGCGAGCAAGCTTGGCATGGTCTTCACGCAATCTTGTAAGCTGGGACACAGGAGCACTCCGCAAACTCGGCCGCCGCGGATTAATCACTCTATTCCTTATCGCAAGTTAAAAACCTCCGTTAACGCCGAGCGATCAACCGCTCGATCGAGCGCCGGTGCGATTCCTCATCGCCGGCAATCTGCTCAATTTTCGCCGTGAGAGCGATGAGCTCTGCCACGGTCAGGTGCTCAATCCCGATGAACTGGTTCCGGGCGTGGCTCGCGCGGATGATCTCATCCAGCTTTGCCTGGATCGCCGAGCCGTCGCGATTCTGCGCGTTCTGGATCAGGAACACCATCAGGAAGGTGATGATGGTCGTACCGGTATTGATGACCAGCTGCCAGGTGTCGGACCAATGAAAGACCGGCCCGGTCACCGCCCAGATCAGAATAACCAGCGACGCGAGAATGAATGCCTTTGGCTGGCCGGCCGCGAAGGCCACGGTCGCCGAGATGCGCTCGAAGTAATGGTCCATGAAAAAGCCTTCCGTGCACGGAGTCACAGGATGATGCTGCGGGACGCACGCGCCCGCAACAGCCGTGCCGGGATTGCTAGGCCACCGTCTGCAATTGATCGATGGTCGCGGCCTTCATTTCCGAGACGAACTCTCTCACCCTGTCGATTGGTTCTCTCAACTCCGTGAGCCCAACGATCGCGGAACCGCAGATAACGCCCGCCGCTCCAGCCCGGATTGCCGCTCGAACATGCTCCGGCGTCGAAATCCCGAATCCAAAGACGGGCGGAGGCGCGCTACAGGCGAACAACTTGCCAGTCAGGCCTCGATCAAAGTCGCCGCCCGCATGCGTGCCCGTTATGCCTGACCTGCTCACGCAATATGTGTAGGCCGAGGACAGCTGGGAAATCGACCGAAGGGTCGCGTCAGGCGTATTGGCGGCGGCGATGAGCACCGGCTCGATCCCCGATTGCCCCATCTCCCGCACGAACGGCTCCGCTTCGAGCGCGGGGACGTCGGCGATGAGCAGGCTGTCCGCACCCGCTTCGGCGGCATCGTGCATGAAGCGCGGTCGAGCGACCACGAGATTGGCGTAGGTAAGGATGCCGACGGGAATTTCGGGATGTTTCTCCCGAAACCCCCTGATCAAATCGAAGCAGTCGCCCACTCGAACGCCCGCTTCCAGCGCGCGCTTCGCCGCCGCCTCTATCACCGGCCCGTCCGCAACAGGGTCCGAGAACGGAATTCCGACCTCGACCATGTCCGCGCCACCTTCGACGAGGGCATCGAGCAGCTCCGCACTCGTTTTCGGATCGGGATCGCCGAGCATCAGGAAGCCGCCGAACGCAGCCTCGCCGCGCTCCTTCAACCGGTCGAACATTCGAGCATAGCGGCTCATGACGCAGCTCCGATCAGCTGCTGAGCCTGTGCGACGTCCTTGTCGCCGCGCCCAGACAGTCCGACGATGAGGACGGCATCGGGCTGCTCGCCCGCGATCTTCAATGCGTGTGCGAGCGCATGGGCGGATTCGAAGGCGCAGAGAATGCCCTCGTGAGTTGCAAGCGCCTTGAACGCCGTGAGCGCTTCCTCGTCGGTCGCGCCTACATATTCGGCGCGGCCGCTCTCCTTGAGAAAGGCGTGCTCGGGCCCGACCGCCGGATAGTCGAGTCCCGCCGAGACCGACCAGGTGTCCGCGATCTGACCGTCGTCGCTCTGCAGCACGTAGGTCTCTGCGCCGTGAAGGATGCCGGGTCGCCCGCGCAGCAAGGTCGCGCCGTGTTCGGCCCCGTCCAGGCCCCGGCCCGCGGCTTCGACCCCGATCAGTCGCGCATCGTCGGACAGGAAGTCGGCGAACAGGCCAATGGCGTTCGACCCGCCGCCGACGCAGGCGATGACGGCGTCGGGCAGACGTCCGAGCTGATCCAGAATCTGTGCCCTCGCTTCCCGGCCGATCACGCGCTGGAACTCGCGAACCATGGTGGGGAACGGATGCGGGCCAGCCGCCGTGCCGAGAAGGTAGTGCGTATTCTCAAAGCTCGCCGACCAGTCGCGCAGTGACTCGTTGATCGCGTCCTTGAGCGTCCGCCCACCCGCTTCGACCGAAATGACCTCCGCCCCCATCAGCCGCATTCGAAAGACGTTGAGCTCCTGTCGTTCGACGTCCTTCGCGCCCATGTAGATGACGGTGTCGAACCCCAGCAGCGCACCGACGATAGCGGTCGAGACGCCATGCTGACCCGCACCGGTCTCCGCAATCAGCCGCGTCTTGCCCATGCGCTTCGCGAGCAGGCCCTGTGCGAGAACCTGGTTGGTCTTGTGAGCGCCGCCGTGAAGAAGGTCCTCACGCTTCAAGTAGAGATTTCCGGGCAGGTTTCGGCAGCGGGTCAGAGGCGTCGGGCGGCCCGCATAATTGGCAAGCAGCCCGCCGAGCTCGTTCTGAAACGCCGGATCATCCTGCGCCTCGAAAAAAGCTGCCTCGAGCTGCTCCAGCGCTGGCACCAGGATCTCGGGAACGTAAGTGCCCCCGAACTGGCCGAACCTTCCGTTCAGGCGCATTTGCGAAGCTGTTCCCGGCAGGACGGGCGAAGCGTCTCAAACAGCGCACGCACCTTAACCGGCGACTTCATCCCCGGCATGACATCAAGAGCGGATCCGACATCGATCGCATAGGCACCAAGTTCGGCGGCAACCTTGGCGTTTCCGCAACCGATCCCTCCTGCAACGAGCGAGCTTTTCAAGTCCGGATGCCGGCGAACCAGGTCCCAGTGGAACGTCCGGCCAGTGCCACCGCTACCGTTGTCGAACAGGATTCGGTCGCCGCCTCGCCGCACGAGCGGTCCGCGCCCGACGCTAACCGCGGTCCAGATTTCGCAGTCTGAGGGAAGTTCGCGTCGAAGGGCACGGACATATTCGACATCCTCGTTGCCATGGAGCTGTACCGCCTCGAGGTTCAGCAAGGTCGCGATGTCCGCGACGACCGGTAGCGGCGCATTCTGGAAAACGCCCGCCGGCTTCATTCCGAAGTATCGCGCGAGCCCAGCCAACGGCGCCGCCTGCTCCGCCGTCAGGTGACGCGGACTGCCGGGTACGAAGATGAAACCGGAAAACGCCGCGGCGCGACCAACCCGGACGTCATCCGCAGTCCGGAGGCCACACAACTTCACCCGTCCGAACAGGAGCTTTCGAGCGGCCTCGGCCGGGTTCGCCGCACGCATTAGAGAGCTACCGACGAGGAACCCGTTCACGTGGCCCGAGAGCCGGTCGATATCGGCGCGGTCACTGATACCGGACTCTGTAACCAGCAGGCGATCGGGCGCGAATTTCGCGAGCCGTTCAGTCGTGCGAAGGTCGACCGTCAGGTCACGCAGGTCGCGATTGTTGATGCCGATCAGCGGCACTCGCAGGGCGTACGCTCGGCGCATTTCGGCCTCGTCGTGGACCTCCACCAGGACGTCCATTCCGAACTGTCGCGCTTCCTCGATGATCTCGTGAGCCTTCGAATCGTCGAGCAGCGACAGCATCACCAGAACCGCGTCGGCGCCGGCGATCCGAGCCTCGACGACCTGCCGCCGATCGATGAAGAAATCCTTGGCCAGGATCGGGCCGTCGAAAGCGGCCCTCGCAGCGGCAAGGTCGTCCGTCGATCCGCCGAAAAACTGGCGGTCCGTTAGAACGCTTAGCGCATCCGCCACGCCCGCATAGCCTCGCGCGATCGCGCCTGCGTCGGCGCTACTTCGGATTGCCCCGGCCGAGGGCGACGCCTTCTTGATTTCGAGGATGAAGGACGATCCAGGTTTCGCGATGGCGTTGACGAGGCTGCGCTTCGTCCCCCGTGCTTGCCCGCGCAACGCGTCCAGCGAAACGCCGTCGAAGCGGCTCGCGAGCTCCTGCTTCTTGGCCGCGCCGATTTCGCCAAGGACCCCGGCGGGCTCAACCATTGGTCGCCTCGATGAAATCGCGGAGCAGGCGATGCGCGGTTCCAAAGCTGATTGCATCCATTGCAAGCGCGACGCCCTCGCGAAGGTCGCTTGCCTTGCCTGCGGTCATCAAAAGAGCGCCGGCATTGACGGCGACCACCGACGTGTCCGCCTCTCTCCCGCGGCCTGCCAGGAGCGCTGCTAGCCGCTCCGCATTCTCGCAAGGGCTCCCACCTGCAATCCGCTCGATGGGCTGGCGATTGAGACCCGCCTGTTCGGGCGTGATCTCGAGGTTGGAAATGACTTCATCCGATAAAAGGAGCGCTTCCGTCGGCCCGTGCAGGGCGATCTCGTCGAGCCCCGAGCCGTGGACGACAAGGGCCCGTCCGACGCCAAGCGAGCGAAGGGTTTCCGCGATCGGTCTCAAGAGCTTGGAATCGGCCACTCCGAGCAGTTGAACGCTCGGACGCGCCGGGTTCAGGCAGGGGCCGAGCAGGTTCATGATGGTTCGGACCTTCAGCGCGCGGCGAACCGGCCCCGCGTGCGCGATGCCCGGGTGGTAAAGCGGCGCCAGAAGGAAGCAGAACCCGGTCTCGTCAAGCGTTCGGCGCGACCTTTGAGGGCTGAGGTCGAGCTTTGCTCCAAGCGCCTCGAGGACGTCGGCGGACCCGCACTTCGAGGTGAAGGACCGATTGCCATGCTTGACGATCGGCAATCCGCAGGAAGCAGAAACGATTCCGGCCGCGGTCGAGACATTGATCGATCCCGAAAAGTCTCCGCCCGTCCCGCAGCTGTCGGCAAACAAGGTTTCGGGCGACGGGAAGGGGACTGCCGCCGCCCGCAGCGCCTTCGCGGCGCCGATCAGTTCATCCGAAGTCTCGCCTTTCACTCGAAGGGCGACGAAAGCCGCCGCCATCAGCGGCTCCGATAGTCGGCCTTCGACGATCTCGGCGAAGAGCCGCGTCGAGGCGTCGGAGTCGAGGTCGCGGCCGTCGAGCAACTGGACGATCGCCTGCTCGGCGCTTGCATCGGCACCCGGCAAGACGGACTTCGCCTGACGTTTGATGGACAGAATCTGGGTCATGAACTCACCTGAAAACAAAAAAGCCCGCCGGTGGCGGGCGGGCAGTCGATGATCGTTGGCTAGTCGATCAGTCGCGCCATCGCGCCGCATGAGTCCAGCCACGCCACCAGAGGTGGGTGGTGCGGGCTGCGGCGATGGCATTCAGGTGCGTCATCGACTCAAAGGTTAGATTATGCTCAGCGATCGGGTCAAGCCGGTCTCTTATCGACACCGGAATCAGTCCGGCTGCGCGACCGGTCGCCGCTTCGTTCCTGCGAGCTCCTGGTCCATGTAACGCACCTCCGCTGCTATCGAGCGGTCGCTCACCGTCCAGTCCGGATGGAGCGTTCTCAGCTTCGGCGCGACGTACGTCACCAAGGCTTCATCCGTGAGACTCGCCGCACGGCCCTCTCCCACCAGCCGCTGCAGGTCGAGCAGGTACGAACGGAATTCGTCCACGTCGCTCGCATCGGCGATGTCGCCATGGCCGGGGACGTACCGGGTCTGCGATGCATCCGAGATCTGCGTGAATTGCGCGTCCGTCGCGGCCCATTCCTTCACCGATCCGTCGATCAGGTTTGGCGCTACCTTGCGCCAGAACATGTCGCCGCAGAACAGGACCTTCGCATCGGGGACATGGATGGTGAGGTCGCCGCCGGTGTGACCGAGAACCGTCCGAACCACGATCCTTCGCGAGCCCAGCCACACGGTCAGGTCTTGGTCCGTGACGAGGTCGGGCAGAGCCAATGCCTCGATCCGCGCCCTCAGCGCAGGCGTGATCCTGTCGCCGAGCAAATTGATGTTGTTGGTCCGCACCCACCCGCGGACGTTGCGGTGCGCGATGATGATGGCGCCGGCATCACGCAGCACCTGATCCCCGCCCGTGTGGTCGGCATGATAGTGGGTGTTGACGACATAGCGGATCGGCTTGGGCGTAAGCTTCCGAATCTCGGCAACCAGGGCCCGGGCTGCTTCCTCGTAGAAGAAGCTGTCGATGACCAGGACGCCATCGTCACCGATGACGAAGCCGGCGTTGGACCCCGACTTGTGATCGGGTCCATCGATCGCCGCATAGACGCCCGGACCAACCTCTTTCAGCACGAAGGGAAGCGGTGCCGATGATGCGGTCGCTGCCGAGGCCGTGGCGGAGACCATGAGCATGGAAGCTGCGAGAACGCGGATCATCCCGCCAAACTGGATTGAACCGGGGTTAGGCGCAAGGTCGCTTACCGAACGTAAAGCGGCTCCGAGATTGAGGGTCTCGGAGCCGCTCGGACACATTGCGGAAATCGGGAGGCGATCTTCGTATGAAGCCGACCCCGCCAATCCTTTATGTAAAGACGTATTTACATAAGGTTATCACGACCAGAGGCCGGAACTGTAAAGCAAACTAGACGTTTATCTGATTTCTCCCGGCCACGACGCAAGACAGGGAGAGGTGGCCCGCTCCTGTCAAACCCCTTTGGGAGGAGCGGGCCTTCCTCTTTCAGGCGACCTGCTTTGCCGAGCCAGAGTCAGGAGTTCAGCCGAACCGGCCAGAGTCCTTGAAACATATTCCTGTGTAGAGGCGCGGACGAGACGCTTTGTTGAGCGTTTCGCTGTCTGGGGAAGATGGCGGCATAAAGCGGCGATCAAGCAAATCCGCTTTCCCAAATAGAAATGGGGGCCGGCATTGCTGCCAGCCCCCACTGCGCCGAGCGAAGGATCTGCCGGTCTCATGTCCTAAGTCCCAGGGGACCTATTTCAAAAGTCCAAGCTCACCAGCTCAGGCGTCGCTTCCCATCAAACAACTCCCTCGTGAGAGGAGCTTCGACCGTCTACCTGACTGCGCCACCCGAGGGTTCGCTTGTCGCTCAACTATCGTCGCCTGGTCCGAAGACCAAAACCGTCCGATGTTCCGCGGCCCTTCTTGGGTCGATCACTCTTGCGTCTCGCTTTGTCCTTCCACCCGAAGGCTTCCGAACCGCGTCGCGCTAGAGGGAAGATCAACTCTTCCGGCGCCTCTTCCCGACTGGCCCCGCAAACCTCCGAAGAGCTTCACATTGCCTGTCGGCGGAGATCGGTCCTTCCGTCACCCTCCGCTCCCTTCTGGCCGTTGCCGGCTTTCCGGTGGAGGCGGGGACTTCCGTCCCGATCACCCTTGCAACATGCACGTC
>JBKPKZ010000182.1:0-25007 GCA_046731355.1 Pseudomonadota bacterium
GCCTGTTCTCCTAGAAGCGCCTGGAGGCCTCGTCCGAGGCCCGAAGCGGGCTTGCTCGTACTCATGCTGCCTCGGCTGGGCGAGGAAGACGTCCCATCAGCTCCCGAGCAAGCATGACATAGGCCTCCGACCCGGAGCAGCGGAGGTCGTAGATGAGAGCGGGGAGGCCATGGCTCGGCGCTTCCGACAAGCGCACGTTGCGAGGGACAACCGTATCAAAAACTGCTCGGCCGAGGCATGCCCGCACATCGTCGGCGACTTGCTGAGACAGCTTGTTGCGGCGGTCGAACATAGTCAGAGCGATGCCAAGAATCTGCAGGTCGGGGTTGAACGCCATCCGGATCCGCTCGACGGTCTGGAGAAGCTGGCTTAGGCCTTCGAGCGCGAAAAACTCGCATTGCAGCGGTACCAGCAGGTGGCGCGCAGCAACGAGGCCGTTCACGGTCAGAAGGCCGAGCGACGGAGGACAATCGATCAAACAGACGTCCCACCGCCCCGTTGGAACGGCATCGAGAGCCCGCTCGAGGCGCCGCGCTCGGTCCCCGAGACTGACCAGTTCTACTTCGGCCCCCGACAGGTCCATCGTTGCCGGAAGGAGTTCGAGGCGAGGCACTCGGGTCGAGACGACGGCCTCGGTTACTCCGGCACTACCGATCAGCACATCATAACTCGAGAGTTCGCGATTGGCCTGGCTCACTCCGAGGCCGGTCGAGGCATTGCCCTGCGGATCGAGGTCGACCAGCAGGACCTTCCATCCCACCGCGGCGAGCGCAGTCGCCAGATTGATTGCCGTGGTCGTCTTGCCGACGCCGCCCTTTTGGTTCGCAACAGCGACCCTGATCATCGCCTTTTCTTCCCCACCCTTGTCAGCACCAGGATCTGGGATTCCGGATCTGTGCAGCTCTGCTCCACCGAAACCTCACAGTGCCAGTTTCGCAGCGCCTGCGCCAGTTCCGATTGCGCATTTCTGCCCTTCGGGAGGACCCAGATCGTTTTGCTTTGAGAGAGGTGGCCCGCAATGTCGAGAAACCTGTCCAAGGCCGCGACCGCCCGGCCAGTAATCACGTCGAAACGGCCTTCGACACGCTCGACCCTTGCGCATTCAACAGTGACTCGCTTGGAGAGCCCCAAGGCGTTGACGGCCTCCCTCAGAAAGGCGGCTCGGAGCCTCCGCGGCTCGATCAAAGTGACAGGGCCGTCGACGAGGATTGCAATGACCATCCCGGGCAACCCTGCGCCCGACCCGATATCGGCCCATGACGAGTTTCCAGGCGGAACGAAGCGCAAAAGCTGCGCCGAGTCGACGATATGGCGGTCCCAAATCGCGTCCATTGTCGAAGGGGCAATAAGATTCTGCTTCGCCGCCCCTTCCCTCAGCAGGCCGACGAAGCGCTCGATCCGCTCGAATGTTTCACGTGAAACATCGCGGCCGGCCGCGGCCGAGATCCGCTCGATCACGCCGCCCGGCGGCATGCGGCGGCATAAAGGGCTGAAAGTGCGGCCGGGGTCACGCCACGGACGCGCGACGCCTGATCCAGGGTTTCCGGACGCGCCGCATTCAGTCGCTCCGCCATCTCGTTCGAGATGCCGGAGACGGTTCCGAAATCCAGTTCGGCAGGAATGGCCACGCGAACATCGCGGGACACTACGTCCCATTCCCGCTGCTGGCGTTCGAGATAGGGGGCATAGAGCAAGTCCGCCCGGCCTTCCTCGGTCGTGTTCCACGTGGAACACGACCGCCGCCCGAGGTGGTCGACGATCTGACTGCGACGCCGCGCACCGACGCAGCCAGCCAAAAGCGCCCGCTCGCCAAGACGTGACGTGGCGTTGTCTGCCCTTAGCGCAAGGCGATACTCGGCGCGCGCCGTCATCATGCGATAGGGCTCGCTCACGCCCTGAAGCGTAAGATCATCGATCATTACGCCGATGTAACTGCTCCGCCGGTCAAAGCTCACCCGCTCCAGCTCGAGCGCATGGGACGCGGCGTTAAGCCCAGCGACGAGACCCTGGGCGGCGGCTTCCTCGTAACCGGTAGTTCCGTTGATCTGCCCGGCCAGGAACAGACCCTCGACTTCGCGCGACTCCAGCGACGAACCCAAGCGCCGCGGATCGACGAACTCGTACTCGACGGCATAACCGGGCCGAACGAGCTCGACCCGCTCGAGGCCATCGACGCTGCGAAGGAAATCACGCTGCACGTCGGTGGGGAGCGACGTCGACACGCCATTTGGATAGACGAGGGGATCGTCCAGCCCTTCGGGTTCGAGGAAAATCTGGTGGCTGTCTCGGTCGGCGAACCGCTTCACCTTGTCCTCAATGGACGGGCAATATCGCGGGCCCCTTCCCTCGATCGACCCGGCAAAGAGCGGCGATCGGTCGAACGCCGAGCGGATGATGTCGTGGGTGGTCTCGTTCGTGCGGGCAATTGCGCAGGCGAGCTGGGGCAACCTGATGCCCTCGTCGAGGGCGGACATGGTCCACTCCTGATCGTCGCTTGGCTGCCTTTCGAGCCGCGACCAGTCAATGGTCCGGCCATCCAATCGCGGCGGCGTCCCGGTCTTCAACCGACCCTGAGCAAGACCAAGGTCACGAACCTGTTGCCCAAGCCTGATCGACGCTTGTTCACCCCGCCGGCCACCCTCCCTGATCTCGTCCCCGACAAAGATTCGGGCATCGAGGAACGTGCCCGTCGAGATCACGAGTGAACGGCACTCGAGCAGCCCGGCGTCGGTCCGCAGACCAGCAACCTTTCCCCCCTCGGTGACGAACTCAAAAGCCTCGGCAACGAGAACCTCGACACCGCTCTCCCGGACCAACTCCGTCATCGCTGAACGATACAGCTTGCGGTCTGCCTGAAAGCGTGGCCCCTGTACCGCCGGCCCCTTGCTCCGGTTGAGCATTCGCCGATGAATCACCGACCTGTCCGCCGCCCTGGCCATCAGCCCGTCGAACACATCCAGTTCCCGGACCAGATGGCCCTTGCCGACTCCGCCAATCGACGGATTGCACGACATCTGCCCGATGTCTTCGACGCGAAAGGTCACGAGACCGACGCGCGCGCCGCGGCGGGCCGCGGCGGAGGCGGCCTCGCATCCGGCATGGCCGGCACCAATTACCAGGACGTCAAACATCGTCCGTCGCTTAGCGAATTTCGGGAAATCGGAAAATCGTCTCAGACGACTGTTTCACGTGGAACACTTATTTGCCGAGACAGAAGCGACCGAAGAGCGCGTCGAGAACATCCTCCATGCCGGCACGGCCCGTCAGCCGATCGAACGCCGCGCGCGCCGAGCGGATATTCTCGGCGGCCAACACCAAATCCTGCGAAGAGGATGCAGCAGTCAAGGCATCGAAGGCCTCGGCAACGTGCGCGGCCTGACGACGATTGAGGGAAATGGCATTCTCGCCTGGAAGCACAGATCGAGCCAGATTCGACATGCATTGCAGCAATGCAGCCAATCCCTGCCCGGTGACGGCCGAAACCGGCTGGGTCCCCTCCGGGGCCGTCTCCCGGCCCGGCAAATCGGCGCGCGGATGAACCCTGATCACGCGCGGATGGTCGGGCGCTTCATTCGGATCGCCGAGCCACACGACCACGTCCGCGACTTGGACCAGTGACCTGGCCCGAGCGACACCAATCCGCTCGACCAGCTCTCCGCTTTCCCGAAGACCTGCCGTATCCGTCAGAAGAATGGGCACACCCTCAAGCGACAAAGGAACTTCGATGTGATCGCGCGTCGTTCCAGGAACGTCGGTGACGATCGCCCTCTCTTCGCCAGCTATCGCATTGATCAAGCTTGATTTTCCTGCATTTGGCGGCCCGGCGACGACAACTCGAACGCCGTCCTTAAGGGGCTCAGTTCGCGGTCTCTCGAGCCAGGTTGCCAACTCATGCGCGAGTGACCGGCAGTCAGTGACCAGCCCCTGATCAAGTCCCACGTCTTCCTCGTCCGCATAGTCGATCGCCGCTTCGGCGCGTGCGGAAAGCTGCAGGACTCGTTGCTGCCATTGCTCGACCTGGTGCCTGAGGCCCCCCTCGGCGATCGTCAGCGCAACCTTTCGCTGGGATTCCGTCTCGGCCTCGATCAGATCGGCTAGGCCTTCCGCTTCGGTAAGATCGATCCGGCCATTGTCGAAGGCGCGCCGGGTGAACTCGCCTGGCCGTGCAAGGCGAAGACCTTCGATGCGGTTCAGTGCTCCGAGCACTGCGTCCACTACCGCTCGCCCGCCATGGCATTGAAATTCAACGCTATCTTCGCCCGTCGAGCTCGCCGGGCCATCGAATCGAAGGATGAGCGCATCGTCCAGAACTCCGCCATCTTTGCTTCGAAGGGTCCGTAGCGCGGCATGCCGGGCAGCCGGCAACGGGCCGGCAAGCGCCCGCCCCGCATCATGCGCCCGTGGGCCGCTGACCCTAATGATGCTGACGGCGGCCGGGGGGTGGCCGCTCGACAAGGCGTAAATGGTATCGGTGCTCACGGAGCGCCGCTTAGCGCAGCTGGGCCTTTCAGGCGAAGACCCTGCCCAGACCCACTTCGGGATGCACCCAGCCGTCGTAAATCATTTTCACGGCGACATAGAGGATCACCAGGAGCCCGACGTAGCCGATCCAGCGGTAGCGCTCGATGTAGCGGGCGATGAGGTTCGCCGCGACGCCCATCAGGATCACCGCGAAGACCAATCCGACAATGAGGATTCCCGGATGATCCCGAGCGGCGCCTGCAACCGCCAGCACGTTGTCGAGGCTCATCGAAACGTCGGCGACCGCGACCGCCCAGACGGCAGCGGCGAAGCTCTTGGCGGGCCTCAGGCCCGAATGCTCGTCGCCCTGGATCTCTGCCGATCCGGTCGATTCCCCCTGGTGGCGAAGTTCTCGCCACATCTTCCACGCGACCCACAGCAGAAGAAGTCCACCGACGAGAATTAGCCCAATGATTTGAAGGAGTTGAGTAACCACAAGAGCGAACATGATGCGAAGTACGAGCGCTGCCAGTACGCCGATCAAAATGACCTTGCGACGCTGGTCGGTGGTCAGGCCGGCCGCGAGTGCGCCGACGACAATCGCGTTGTCACCGGCAAGAACGAGGTCGATCATCAGCACCTGGAGAAAGGCGGCGAATGCCGTCGGATCGGTGATGTTCGAGAAATCGCTGACAATCGCGCCCCAGACATTCGCAGGCGCGCCATAATGCGCGGCCACCGCGGCAACCGTCGTCAGTAGAATCTCGAGCAAGTTGCCCCCTTTATGTGCAGGCCGTGTTCGGACCCAAGCCCAATCCCTGCTCTTTGTTCCGCCTAAACGAAGCCGAGGGCGTTCCTCAAGCCGAGCACGTGCTCGCCGCCAACCCAGCCTTCGTAGATCATGCTGACCCCTACGTAGAGGATCACCGCGAGGCCAATGTAATTGATCCAATGGTATCGCTGGATAAGCCGGGCGACATAGTTTGCTGCGAATCCCATGAAGAGCACCGAGAAGGTCAGGCCGATCACCAATAGCGCCGGATTGTCCCGCGCGATCGAGGCGACCAGGAGCACGTTGTCGAGGCTCATGCTGAGATCGGCGATGGTGATCTGGATCGCCGCCTGGAGGAACGTTTTCGTCCGCGGCGGGCCCTCGATCTCTGGGGTGTCCGGATCATCGCAGACCACGGCCTGATGCGGGTGCAGCTCCGTCCACATATTGTAGGCGACCCAGAGCAGCAGCAGCCCGCCCGCGAAGACCAGGCCGGTGATCTTGAGGAGCTGCGTGGCGAGCACTGCAAAGGTGATCAGGAACGCCAGCGCCATCCCGACGCCGAGCATCAGGACCCGCTTGCGATCCCTCTCCGGAAGCCCGGACGCAAGCGAGCCCATGATGACGACATTGTCGCCAGCCATCGTGAGGTCGCCGACAATGATCTGGCCGAGCTTGGCAAGGCCGCCGGCCGTGAAAACGCTTGAGAAGCTGAAGCCGCTGAGCATGCGCCAGTAGAACCGCTTGGGCGGACTACTGGTTCATCGAGGCGAAGAAGTCCTCGTTGGTCTTCGCATCCTTCATCTTATCGAGAAGGAACTGCATCGCATCGACGGTGCCCATCTGCATGAGGATGCGGCGGAGCACCCACATCTTCGAGAGCGTACCCTGCTCGACCAGCAACTCTTCCTTTCGGGTGCCTGACTTGCCGACGTCGAGCGACGGGAAGATACGCTTGTCGGCGACCTTGCGGTCGAGGACGATCTCGCTGTTGCCGGTGCCCTTGAACTCTTCGAAAATGACTTCATCCATCTTCGATCCGGTATCGATCAGCGCGGTGGCGATGATCGAGAGCGAGCCGCCTTCCTCGATGTTGCGAGCGGCGCCGAAGAAGCGCTTCGGGCGCTGCAGGGCATTGGCGTCGACACCGCCGGTGAGGACCTTGCCGGAGCTCGGAACCACCGTGTTGTAAGCGCGGCCGAGACGGGTGATCGAGTCGAGCAGGATCACGACATCCTTCTTGTGCTCAACCAAGCGCTTTGCCTTTTCGATAACCATCTCAGCGACTTGAACGTGACGCGAAGCCGGCTCGTCGAACGTCGAGCTGATGACTTCGCCGTTCACCGAGCGCTGCATGTCGGTGACTTCCTCCGGCCGCTCATCGATGAGTAGAACGATGAGGAAGACTTCCGGATGGTTGTCGGTGATCGACTTGGCGATGTTCTGGAGAAGGACGGTCTTGCCGGTTCGGGGCGGAGCGACGATCAGTGCGCGTTGTCCCTTTCCGAGCGGCGAGACGATGTCGATCACTCGAGCCGACTTGTCCTTGACCGTCGGATCCTTCGGGTCGAGCTCGATCTTCGAGGTCGGATAAAGCGGCGTCAAATTGTCGAAATTGACTCGGTGGCGGACAGCTTCCGGATCATCGAAGTTGATCTGGGTGACCTTGGTCAGTGCGAAATAGCGCTCGCCTTCCTTGGGGGCGCGGATCTCGCCTTCGACGGTGTCGCCGGTGCGAAGACCGAAGCGACGGACCACGCTCGGTGCGACGTAGATGTCGTCAGGGCCGGCGAGATAATTCGCTTCCGGGGAGCGGAGAAAACCAAAGCCGTCGTTGAGGACCTCGATCGTTCCCGATCCCATGATCTCGGCGCCGGTGTCGGCGCGGACCTTGAGGATGGAGAACATGAGGTCCTGCTTGCGCAGCGTGGATGCCCCCTCGACGCCGAGCTCTTCGGCCATGGTGACGAGTTCGGCAGGGGTCTGTTTCTTGAGGTCTTTGAGATGCATGTGGTTCGGGCTTCGGACGAAGAATTGGAAAAACGGCTTTAGTCAAAAAGCGCACGATGGGCAGGACGCCTCATCCGGGACAAACGGTTCGTCGGCAAAGGAAGTGAACTGGCCGATTCAGCCGTCGCAGCCGAGGTATGTCTCGCAATGCGCCAAGTCAATGGCGACCGGCAAGGATTTCGATCAGAACGGCTTCACGATCACGAGGACGACGATGATCGCCGCTGCAATTCCGGGCAGCTCGTTCATGATCCGCAGCGTACGATTGTCGAGGGGCCGCTTCCCGGACGCGAGGTTCTTCCCATAACTCCCGAGCCATCCCTGATAACCGCTCAGGGCGACGACGAGCAGGAACTTGGCCTGAAACCAGTGCTGATCCCAGGCATGGGTGATCCACATCAGGGTCAGCCCGAGCAGCCAGACGATGATCATCGATGGCGTTAGAATGATCGTCCTAACGCGGTCCTCGCGCTCGATCCAGGCGCGGTCTTCGGCCGACCCCGGTGTCGTCTCATGATGGTAGACGTAGAAGCGCGGCAGGATGAACAAACCTGCCATCCAGAAGATGACGAAGGTGAGGTGGGCTGCCTTGATCCACGGATATGCCAAGCTGAGTTGCTCCTGAAGGGCGTTCATTCGGGCGTCTTCACCTCTGCAAGCATGTGCTCGACATGCGCGATTGGAGTTTCCTGGAGAATGCCGTGGCCGAGATTGAAGATGTGAGGCCGGCCGGCAAAAGCGTCAAGGATTCGGCGCACGGCGGCCTTGAGGCCCTCGCCCCCTGCGAGAAGCGCCAGTGGATCGAGGTTTCCCTGAACGGGCAGGCCGGAAGGAAGCTCTCTGTCCGCCCACCGTGGATCGACCGTTTCGTCCAGGCCGATGGCGTGAACCCCGGTCTCGCGCGCATAATTTCCAAGCTTGCCGCCGGCGCCCTTCGGAAATCCGATGATTCGGACGTGCGGATGACGTTGCTTGATCGCCGAGGCAATGCGCGCTGTCGGCGCGATTACCCAGCGCTCGAACTCGGCCGGCGCGAGGCTGCCCGACCAGCTGTCGAACAATTGTACGGCTTCGGCGCCAGCTTCGATCTGGCCCGAAAGATAATCGATCGTGATCGCTTCGATGCTCTCGATGATCGCTCCGAACCGCCCTGGATCCGAATAGGCCATGCGGCGGGTCTCGGCCTGGTCGCGGCTTCCCTGACCAGCGACCATGTAGGTCGCGACCGTCCATGGAGCCCCTGCAAAGCCGATCAGCGTCTTCGAAGGGTCGAGTTCCGCCTTCACCTTCCGAACCGTCTCGTAGATCGGCTCCAGGCGCCCAGGGAAGCCCTGCAGCTCGTCCAGCGCCGTGCTGACCAGCACAGGCGTCAGGCGTGGTCCCTCGCCCGCGACGAACGTCAAATTCTGTCCAATCGCGAACGGGACGATCAAAATGTCCGAGAACAGGATTGCCGCGTCGAGCTCGGGAAAGCGGCGGAGCGGCTGAAGCGTGACATCCGCCGCGGCCTCACTGTCGTAAACGAGATCGAGAAAGCTTCCCTTGTCGGCACGCAGCTGTCGGTATTCCGGAAGGTAACGCCCGGCCTGGCGCATCATCCACACGGGAGGAGGACTGACTTTCTCGCCGTTCAGCACGGCAAGCATGGGCTTGCGCGCCGACCTGGCTTCAGAGCTCTCGTTCGGGCTCGAGGCCACCCTCTTTCTCTCCTTATATATTAGATTCTTAGAAGACTGATGATGTTGTTGGCGCGCGGGACGCGGGGTTTAGGCGCGCGTCCCGATTTTGCCAACAAGGGCCGTCGTCCGACTCTTCCCAAGACTCCGCGAGTCGTTACGGTTGTTGCCCGCGATTCACAGGTTGGGGATGGAATCCTTCGCCCGTGGATGAATCTAGGGATGCTCCCGAACGGACGTCGAAGAACACCGTCGTTGAGCCCGTCCCCATGTCCGCGCTAGGACGCCACACCCACTTTTCCACAAGGTTGTTCCAAACGTGCTCATTCTCGCTTCCGGAAGTGCCATTCGCCGCAAGATCCTCGAAGACGCCGGCGTCGAGTTCGAAGTCGTGCCCGCGGACATCGACGAGGATGCGGCGAAAGACGGCAAGGGCGATCTTGAGGCGATCGCCACCAGTCTCGCCGAAGCGAAGGCCCTGGCCGTCAGCGTGTTGCGGCCGGATGATTGGGTAATCGGAAGCGATTCCATCGTTAGCGTCGATGGACGGCTGTTCAACAAGCCTCGCGACCGTGACGAGGCCGCGGAACATCTACGTTTCTTTTCTGGCAAGACGATGCTCCTGGTGAGCGCGATCGCTTTGGCGCACGACGGCGAAGTCGACTGGAGCCGGCTTGGGCGCGCCGAGCTCGAGGTCCGCGAGCTCAGCGAAGAATTCATCCAATCCTATCTCGACGCCGAGTGGCCGGAAGTGGGAAATACGGTGGGAGTGTTCCGGATGGAGGGCCGCGGGGCGCAATTGTTCGACGCGATTGCAGGCGGTCACTACACCATCCTTGGAATGCCTCTCCTGCCGGTACTCAAGCAGCTCCGTAAGAGGGAATTGCTGCAGTCATGACGTCATGTTGACGTCACGGCGTCAGGGTTCGAGGTCCTAGGAATGCTTCGCCTCGCGATCACTGGTTCGATCGGCATGGGAAAGTCGACCGTCGCGAAGATGTTCGAGCAGGCCGGGGTTCCGCTCTTCGACGCGGACCTGGTGGTCCGCGACCTTCAGGCAAATGATCCAAGGCTGATCGCACTGATCGGCGAGCGGTTTCCCGGGACGGTGACTCGCGGCGTGCTCGATCGCGAAGCGCTTGGCCGCGTGGTGCTCGGTGCTCCACTCGAGCTCGAAGCGCTCGAAGCCATCGTCCATCCGGAAGTCCAGGCCGCGCGGACTCATTTCATAGAAAGCAACAAAAACGCCCCGGCGCTGCTCTTCGACATTCCACTGCTGTTCGAAACCGGGGGCGAGACCGACTTCGACAAGGTCATCGTCGTTTCCGCGCCGGCAGCGGTCCAGCGCGATCGAGTGTTGGCGCGCGAGGGAATGACGGAACAGAAGCTCGACGCGATTCTGGCGCGGCAGATGCCGGACGAAGAGAAAAGGAAGCTAGCCGATTTCGTCGTCGATACGGGCGCCGACCTATCCACAACTCAAGGACAGGTAAGCGAAATTCTGTATTGTCTCGGGCTTGGACCAGGTCGATAGAAATCCTGTGCGGGAAATTGTCTTCGATACGGAAACAACAGGTCTGAACCCCGCCGGCGGCGACCGTATGGTCGAAATCGGTTGCATCGAAATGATCAACCGCGTCGAGACTGGCCGGTCTTTCCACGCCTACTTCAATCCGCAGCGGGTCATGCCTTCCGAGGCCGAAGCGGTTCACGGCCTTTCCAACCTGTTCCTCTCTGCTCAGCCCTTGTTCGAGGACAAGGTCGAGGAACTGATCGAGTTCCTCGCGGATTCGCCGCTTGTGGCGCACAACGCGTCGTTCGATTTCGGCTTCCTCAACAACGAGCTTCAGCTGTGCGGACGGCCGGTCGTCAGCATGACGCGGATGGTCGACACGCTCGTGCTCGCACGAACCAGGCATCCCGGTGCCAAGCATAGCCTAGACGCGCTTTGCACGCGTTTCGGGGTCGACCGCAGCCTTCGCGTGAAGCATGGCGCCCTGCTCGACGCCCAATTGCTTGCGCAGGTCTACGTCGAGCTGACTGGAGGCCGCCAGATCGGTCTCGGACTGGTCGCTGACACGAACGCGAAGGAAATCAGAGTTGGCGGACCGACTGTCACGGTCCGCGAGCCCCGCGTGCCGCGCCCGCACTTTGCGAGCGCGGAGGAACTGGAGCGGCATCGTGCGTTTATCGCAAGGATGGTGAACCCGCTTTGGGAACGCTTCGCGCCACTTGCCGCCTGAGGCAATTGACGCAACGGCTTGAGCGCGCCTAAGCGGCGCGCCGCGCAGAAAGGAGGGCTGAAGGTGGACGTACGGGTGACGGGCCATCAGGTCGAAATCGGAGATTCGCTGCGCGACCAGGCTGTCGGTCGAATGCAATCTCTTGCTGAAAAATATTTCTCTCGAGCCGTTGCCGCGAATGTGACGGTGAGCCCCGGTCCGCACAACGACTTTGTCTGCGATATCGTGGCGCCGGTTGCGCAGGGCGTGGTGCTGAAGGCTCATCATCGTGCGCCCGAGGCGAACATCGCTTTCGAGGGCGCAGGCGACAAGATCGAAAAGCAGCTTAGTCGCTATGCGAAGCGCCTTCGGGAGCACAAGGGCAATGGCGCGGGCGATTTCATCGAAACCGCCGACTACACCATCTTTGCTCCGGCACCGGAGTCGGAAGTCGACGAAACCTCGGACCATCCGGCGATCATCGCCGAGACCAAGGTCGATATTCCCGAAGCGAGCGTGTCGGACGCGGTGATGATGCTCGATCTCAGGAACACCAACGCGCTGATGTTCAAGAATAGTGCATCCGGCGAATTGAACATGATCTACCGCCGCGACGACGGTAATATCGGCTGGGTTGAACCGCCGGCCCGCTGACAACATTTGTTATCCGTGCAATCCATGGCGGGCGCGGTGTCCCGGCCGTGGTCGTGAGTAGAGTATGCAGCTTTCCGAATTTCTCGATTTCGACGCGATCAAGCCTTCCCTCTCGGGCGGCAACAAGCGCGCGCTGCTTCAGCAGTTGGCTCAATTCGCGGCCGGCAGGCTCGATGCGGACGCGGGAGAGATCCTGTCGAGCGTCAGTGAGCGCGAGCGGCTGGGATCGACCGGTTTTGGCCAGGGTGTCGCAATCCCCCACGGGAAGATCGAAGGCCTCACTCGAATCTACTGCCTCTTCGCCCGCCTGTCGGAACCGGTCGATTACAAATCGATCGACGGACAGAAGGTCGACCTGGTCTTCCTCCTGCTGTCGCCTCCGGATGCCGGCGCGGAACATTTGAAGGCGCTTGCCGCAATTAGCCGCATTACTCGCCACGCGCCGACACTCGAGAAGATGCGCGGCGCGCGCAGCCGTGACGCGCTCGCGGCTGTCCTCATGGGGGCCGATGAGCGAGACGCCGCCTGACGTCTCGGAGCTGACGGCAACGGGGGCCGAGGCGCATTTCCGGCGCCTCGAAGCGCTCTACAGATCGGCGCCCGTGAATCACCAGTTCGAGTCGGCGATCGAGATCGTGTCGCCCGGTCACGCGCGAATCCGGTTCAAGGTGGAGGCCTCGAGCTTCCACGCGGCAAACGCCGCTCACGGTACACTCTATTTCAAGATGCTGGATGACGCGGCCTTCTACGCGGCGAACAGCCTGATCAGCGATCGCTTTCTCCTGACGACCGCGTTCAACCTGCACTTCACCCGGCCGATGCGTGAAGGTGAAGCGATAGCCGAAGGGCGCTGGATCAGTGGCCGCCGCCGGGTGATGATCGCCGATGCCCACATCATCGGCCCGGATGGAGAGGAAGCGGCGCGGGGTACTGGGACGTTCCTCAAATCGCATATCCCGCTCAGTAGCTTGCCGGGCTACAAGAGCTGATGGACGACCGGCTGCCGTCGCACATCGAAGTGGCGGCGATCATTCGGCAGGTCGAGGCAAAGGGCGACTTCGCGACCGTGCTCCGCAAGGGCGATCCCGATCGTGGTGCGCTGACTCTGATTCTCCAGGAAAGGGGAGAATTCCGCGGAATCCTCGAACGGGAGCTCGGTCCCGACTTCCAGTACGAGTGGAAGTTCAAGAGTGGAGGTTCCGACTCCCTGAACGATTTGACCGCGAAGAAATTGCAGTTCGACCCGGATTTTTGGCTGATTGAACTGGATATCGCGGACCCGGAACGATTCATCGCTGAAACGACCCTTCAGGGTTGACCCCTAGGAGTTGGCCGGGAACACAGGGCACAAGCAAAGAGCGGGGGGCACCATCTTTCCGGAACGAGCCGGATGGCAGGTGCCACGCAAGACGGGGAACCAACACCAGGCGCTGAAGCACGTTTATCAGTGTGATGTTGCGCGCCTGTAGTGGCGGTTAACCGCAAAGAATTCGGATTTCATGTTCGTGACGCTTCGATCGGCCTTGCTGATCTTCGCTGCTGCAAGCGCTAGCTCCGTCGCCCCGGCCCAGGTCGGTTCGACACCCTCCGAGCCACTGGTTCCAGTCGCTACGGCCTCGCTTCCGAAAATCGTCGTGCCGGAACCCATCTCTAACCCGACGTACACTCCGGACGCCGACGAGCCGGCCCAGTCAAATTCCCAGAACATCGACGCCGATGCGGAAGCAACGGCGCCACAGATCCTCAAGCCGACCGGCGAGCTTTCGTCGCTCGTCGCACAGCTCCGCGCCTCCGAACCGGGCAGCCGCGAGCTCGAGTGCCTCGCAGTCGGCGTCTACTTCGAATCGAAGAGCGAGCCGCTCGCCGGCCAACTCGCGGTCGGCCAGGTGATCGCCAACCGTGCCCATTCCGGTGGGCGTTTCCCGTCGACCTATTGTGGTGTTCTGTTCCAGCGCGGGCAGTTCAGCTTCGTTCACGGCAAGTCGCTTCCGTCGGTTCCGCGGGCCAGCCGCCAGTGGCAGAATGCCGTCGCGATCGCGAGGATCGTCGACCAGGACCTCAAGGACTCGGCAGCCGAAGACGCCTTGTTCTTCCACGCCAAGCGTGTTTCTCCGGGCTGGCGCCTGAAGCGTGTCGCCTCGATCGGAAATCACGTCTTCTACCGCTAGGGCGGTTTCCGATATTCCCGTTTCGTTCTAGGGTGGCCAGCGATGGCCACCCTTCTCGATTCGTGCTTCGCCGATGCTCCGCCGATCGCGGCTGAAGTCGCTCGCGGAGTAACGCGCCTGTTTTGCCGGCAGGACTTGTTCGCCATTTGCGAAGTCCCGCTTCCGAATGGCCGGCGGGCGGACATGATGGCCATCGATTCCAAGGGCGCGCTGACGATCGTCGAGATCAAGGTCGCGAAGGCCGACCTGCTCGGCGACTCGAAGTGGACCGATTATCTCGAATATTGCGACCGGTTCTTCTGGGCCGTCCCGCCCGATCTCGTCTCGATCTGTAACGGCGAGCGATTCCTTCCGAACGACGCCGGACTGATCGTCGCGGATCGCTACGACGCGGTGCTGGTGCGGGAGGCATCTCATCGACCGCTGGCTCCGGCGCGGCGGAAAGCGGAACTCTTACGTTTCGCCAGGCGCGCCGCGCGAAGGCTGTCGGCCCAGATCGATCCGAGCCTCGGCGACGACTTTTAGGGCTTACTTCAGCCTGAAGCTGTCGAGGTCCTCAGCCTTGGCGGGATTGGGCTTCTTGGCAGATTCGATTGCGCCCAGAATGTCGCGGTAGCGCGTATCGCGCTTGGCGTAATCGCGAGCTGAATATCCCGCGGCGGCATCCTTCTTGTCAGGGTCGGCGCCCTTGGCGAGAAGCAATTTTACGGCATTCAGCTGCCGCTGCTGCACGGCGAGGATCAGCGCCGTTTCGCCCATCTTGTTCGTCGCATCGACCTTGGCACCGAGCTGGATCAGGAGATCGACGGCTTCGGTGTAGCCGACTCGAGCAGCGGTCATCAGGGGCGTGTTGCCCCTCGAGTCCGGCAGATTCACGTCGGCGCCCTTGCCAATCAGGAATTTGGTCCAGAGATCGTCGTTGCGGGCAATGACGATGGTGAGCGCCGTCTCGCCCTTCGCGTTTCTGCCGTTGACGACGGCGGGCCGGCTTTCGAGGACATCGGTCGCCTTTGTTCCGTCGCGTTCGCGAACGGCATTCAGGAAAGGCTCCACGTCCGACACATATTGTGCGGCCACCGGTGCCGATGCCGCCGCCAGAGCGAAAGCGATCAATGCGAACCGTCTCATATTCCTTGCCCTTTTGAACCCCACGCCTTGAACGCGACCCGATAGCAAAGCATGTCTGAACTTGTCATGGCCGACCCGCAGAAAACATCCGCGCCATTCTGGGAAAAGCCCCTGTCCGAGCTTGATCGCGGACAGTGGGAGGCACTGTGCGACGGCTGTGGACGCTGCTGCCTGCATAAGCTCGAGGACGAGGAAACCGGCCTCCTTTATCCGACGAACGTCGCCTGCGCCTTGCTCGACCGGAAGAACGGAATGTGCATCGACTATGAGCATCGCAAGAAACGGGTCACCGACTGCGTCGTTCTGAACCGCAAGAGCGTCGGAACGCTCGACTGGCTTCCGGAAAGTTGCGCATATCGACTGCGGTCGGAGGGTAAGCCTCTCCCCGGCTGGCACTATCTCGTCTCGGGCAGCCGTGAGACTGTCCATGAGGCGGGGCAATCGACGCGCGGATGGACGGTGAGCGAAGCGGATGTGGAAGAGCTGGAAGATCATGTCATCGACCGCCCCCTCTGAGGCGCTCTTCCGACACGACGATTTGCCGCTGCCGATCGAAATTCGCGGAGTTCGCGGTGCTCGCCGAATGAGGCTTCGACTCGACGAGAAACGGGGCGTGCTGAAGCTCACGGGCCCACTCCGGATGAATCGCAAGGCCGCGCTTCTGTGGGCGGCGGAGCAGCGCGAGTGGGTCGAAACGCAAATCGAAGCCATGCTTCCTGCCGAGCCCTTCGTTCCTGGAGCGATCATCCCGCTGGAAGGTGAGGAGGTTCGCCTCGAGTGGTCGGAGAAGGGCGCGCGGACACCGAGGCTCGAAGGCGAGCGACTGATCTGTAGCGGGCCTCCGGATGGGTTCGCACGAAGGATCGAGACGTTCTTGAAGCGGCGTGCACTCGACACGCTGTCGAAGGAGACTGCGGAGGCGGCCGGGCGAGCGGGAGTGACCCTGAAGGCGGTCGCAGTGGGCGATGCGAACACGCGCTGGGGCAGCTGCTCATCGACCGGCAGGATTCGCTACAGCTGGCGGCTGATCCTCGCGCCTCCGGAAGTCAGAAGGTACGTGGTCGCGCACGAGGTGGCGCACCTCGTTCACATGGATCACGGCCCGAAGTTCAAGGCGCTGGAGCGCCAGCTGTTCGAGGGTGATACCGACGCCGCGCGCTTATTGCTGCGGCGTGTCGGGGCGAGGCTGAAGCGGGTCGGTCTGTCTAGGTGAGGTCGGCGCCGGCGGCCTGACGACCGGGCGCTGCTGCGGCTGTTGCGGCTGCTGACGCTGCGGCTGTCCGGGTGGAAGGACCCTATCGAGCCATTGCTGGTCGAGCTGGCTTCCGTTTTGCGGTTGTTGTGGAGGCTGCGCCTGGCCAGGGAGTTGCTGGCCGGGCAAGGGCATGGTGTCGACTGGCTGACCCGGCAGTGGATTGCCATTCTCGTCGACCACCGGTTCGACGGCGACTTCATTACCCAACGCATACGGGTCTTCTTCCGCGTCCATATTCCAGTCGGGCATCGGAACTTCGGTCTGGAAATTCTCGATCGGGCGGTTGGAGACCGCGACCGCCATGAAATCATGGAAGGCGCGGGCCGGAGCGGTGCCGCCCTGCAAGCCCGCGATCGTGCGCGCATCGTCGCGGCCCATCCAAACGCCCGTCGTCAGCCCACTCGAGAATCCAATGAACCAGCCGTCCTTGTTCGAGCTGGTCGTGCCGGTCTTGCCCGCGACGGGGCGTCCGATCTGAGCGGCGCGACCGGTTCCGGTCATCACCGCGGACTGCAGTAGGTCGGTCATTTCCGCCGCGACCCAAGGCGCGACCAGCACGCGCCCTTCTTCGTTCTCCTTCTGGTAAAGAAGCCGGCCGTCGGCGGTAACGACCTTGCGGATGGCGTAGGGCACGACGGCCACGCCCTGGTTGCCGACGGAAGCGAAGGCGCGCGTCATGTCGATCAGGCGAACGTCACTTGTTCCCAGAACCATCGAGGGAAAGGTCGATATCTTGCTCGTGATTCCGAACCGGCGCGCCATATCGGCGATCGTTCCGAAGCCGAGCTGCGCGCCGATCTTCGCGCTGACCGTGTTGATCGACAGTGCGAACGCTTCTCGAAGGCTGACTGGCCCGCGGTTGGTGCGGGTCGAATTGCGTGGAGTCCATCCGTCGATCGTCACCGGTTCGTCGACGATCGTATCGGCCGGTTTCATCCCGGATTCGAGCGCCGCCAGATAGACGAACAGCTTGAACGAGGAACCCGGCTGACGCTCGGCCTGTGTGGCTCGGTTGTAGATCGAATCCACATAGTCGCGCCCGCCGATCATCGCCCGGACCGCCCCGTCGCGATCGATCGCGACGAGCGCACCCTGTGCATTGGCGGGTGTGTTCGAGGTGATTGCTTTCTCCGCGGCCGCCTGCATGGTCGGATCAAGTGTCGTCCAGACCTCGATTGGCTCGCTGCTCTCGTCGATCAGCGTGTCGAGCTGGGGAAGGGCCCAGTCGGTGAAGTAGCGCACGCTGTTCTGCTTGGTCGTCGGCTGGATCTTCACCGACGCGGAATCAACTTGCGCCGCGCGTTCAGGGGTGACGAAGCCGTTCTGGACCATGGTCTGAAGGACGACTTCCGAGCGGCTTCGGGCCGCCTCGACGTCGGCCGTCGGCGAATAGTTCGAAGGCGCTTTAACGAGACCGGCGATGATTGCGGCCTCGCCCAGGGAGAGATTGCGCGCGCTATGGCCGAAGAAGCGGCGCGATGCCGCATCGATCCCGTAGGCGCCGCCGCCAAAATAGACTCGGTTGAGATAGAGCTCGAGGATCTGGTTCTTGGAGAACTTGCGCTCGATCGCCAGCGACAGGACCGCTTCCTTGACCTTTCGACCGAAGGTGCGGCTGTTCGTCAGGAAGATGTTGCGGGCGAGCTGCTGAGTGATGGTCGACCCGCCCTGGGTCCAATGACCGGTGTCGAGGCGGACCTTCGCTGCTCGGGCGACGCCGACGGGGTCGACGCCGAGGTGCGACCGGAAACGCTTGTCCTCGACGGCGATCATCGCGGCGCGCATCTCCGGCGGAATCTGGTTGTAAGGAAGCCACTGGCCGAAGCTGGGGCCGATATTGACGAGTACGGCACCGTTGGCCGCTCGAACCCGGATCATCTGGCCAAGATCGGATCGCTTGGAGAGATCCGAGAAGCTCGGAAGGTTTGCGTAGGCGATCGCTACGGCAATGATCAGCGCCAGCAGAGAGACAAGCGCAGCGTAGATGAAGACCTTGAGCGCAGTCACGAGCGGCCTGCGGATGGAGCTAGGAGCGGCGCGGGCCATCTTGGCTCAACGGATAGAAACTCGATGGTCCGGGGACAAGCGTCAGCCTTTGCCTGGTGGCATGTTACTGGCGGATTAACCCTGTTTTGAGGTTTGCCCAATAGCAGTTTGCCCATGATCGCGCGCACTGCGCTCGTAACCTTTGCAATGGCGGTGTCGGCAATGCTGACGGCGATCCCCGATGCTCGCGCCCAGTGCCGCCTCTGCGACAGTCCTTCGACGATGCCGAGGCAGGACGGTCCCAACGGCACCATCGAACTCCAGGTTGAAGCGACGCTCGACTTCGATCGCCTGGTCGTCATGGGCGACGGCGAAGGGACGGCAACCCTGCTTCCGGACGGTACGCGCCGGACGAGCGGCTCGGTCGAAGCGATCAGCGGCCGGGCAATGGTCGGTGAAGCGCACGTCCGCGGCGAGCCGGGCCGGGCGATCCGGGTCGACCTTCCGCAGCATCTGGAGCTCCACTCGATGGAGGGTGGCCGAATCAGCATCGATGAGATCGTCACGGACCTTTCCGCAGACCCTCGTCTCGATTCGGCCGGGAACCTCAGCTTCCGGTTCGGGGGCCGAATTCGTTACAGTGGAAATAACGATGGCGACTTCCGCGGCGAGCTGCCCATCACGGTCGAATATCCCTGAAGATCACTCCAAAACGGACCAAATCCTTTCCGGTTCGGTAACCATGACCTTGAAGCAAGCCGTAATCGGGTGGGGTTAATGCAGCGATCACGGGTGAGCGGACCAGCGGTTCGGCCAGCCGCGAGACAATTGGTTCGGAACAAGTGGGGAAATCTCGATGACGAAACTTCTTCGTATGACGGCACTGGCTGCGTCTGTCGCCGCCACTGCCATTGCGGCCACGCCGGCCGTTGCTGCGCCCGTCGGCGCCGCCACGCCCGCCACCGCGCGTGCCCGCATCGTCAAGCCGCTCGTGCTGACGCGCGTTGCCAACCTGGACTTCGGAACAATCACGCTCGGCACGGTCGCTGCCGGCGGCGAGACGGTCGCGATGAGCCAGCTCGGCGTAGTCACCTGCGGTTCGGGCGGCTTGACCTGCTCGGGCACTCCGGTTGCCGCTCAGTACAACGTCACCGGCACCAACAACCAGGTCGTGCAGATCTTCGCGGTCGCCAGCTCGCTGACGAACGCCAATGACGGCACCACCTTGTCGTTCACGCCGAATGCCCCGGCAACCGCCACGATGCCGAACTCAGGAACGTCGGGCGTCAACTTCAACGTCGGCGGATCGATCACGATCGTGCCGGCGACAACGGACGGCGTTTACACCGGCAACATCAACGTGACCGTTGATTATCAGTAAGGCGTCCTGACCCTTCGGGGTTGATCGGAAGGAAAGGGGCCGTCGATACGTTCGACGGCCCCTTTTTCGTGTTCGGGTGCACACAAGGCCGACGGACTCGCGTCGGTGAACTCGATGCCGCGCCCGGCCTCATTTTTATGGTTAGCCGGATTTCAACCATTTTGGAGGAAACCTCATCCACGAACCCGTGGGGAGATTTCCGATGTCGTTGTTTCGTATTGCGGCCCGTGCCGCTCTTATCGCGCCGATGCTTCTTTCCGCGCCTCATGCGCAGGCCGGCGTCGGCGACCTTCTCGTAGCTCCGACGCGGATCGTGCTGAATGGCAGCCGCGGTACCGAGATCGTCCTCAACAACATCGGTGAAGACGTCGCCACCTACCGAATCTCCGTCGAGCTTCGGCGGATGACACCCGACGGAATGCTTCACGATGTGGCGAATCCCAATGCCGAGGAGCAGCTGGCGCAGTCGATGATCGTCTACGCGCCGCGCCGCGTAACGCTGGCGCCGCGCGAGCCGCAGACGATCCGGATCGCCGCCCGTGCGCCCAAGGACCTCGCCGACGGAGAATATCGAGTTCACCTGCTTTTCCGCGCCGTTCCTCCGCCTACGCCCGTCCAGGCGAATCAGGACGTCAAGGGCATCGCCTTTGCACTGACGCCCATCTACGGAGTGACGATCCCGGTCATCGCCCGCTTTGGCAACCTCGAGGCCAAGGCCGGCATCGCGAACGTCAAGCTCACTCGCGAAGACGGCAAGCCCGCGGTGAGCCTCGAGCTCACCCGCAACGGCGACCGCTCCACCTTCGGCGAGGTCCGCGTGATGAAGGCCGGAATCAAGGATCCGATCGCCGTCCAGCGCGGCGTCGCCATCTACACCGAGGTCGGTCAGCGCAGCATCACCATTCCCGTCGAGGAAAAGTACGCCTCCGCCGCCAACGGCCACGTGACGGTCCAGTATGTCGAGCCGAGCGACAACGGTCCGCTGACGATCGCCGAGACGGACGCCGTCCTGAACTAGGCAGCGGGAGCCCAGGCGGGAAAGGCCGATGCTGCGCAGCGGCAAAAAGCTGGGGGCGATTGCCCTCCTCGGCTTGTCTTGCGCCGGCGCCGTCAGTGCGCCCGCCGCGACTCCTCTCACCGACTCGTGGTCGGCCGATCCGGATTCGCAATTCCTTCTCGACGTGAACCTGCATCGCCTGCGGCTCGGGGACGGAGTTCGCGCGTACCAGACGCCCGAGGGCACGTGCATCGTCTTCGGAGACTTCCTGACCGCACTCGACGTTCCGATGAAGATCGACCTTGCTGCGAAGAAGGCGTCCGGCTGGGCCTTCCAGGAAGAACATAAGATTGTCATCGACGCCGTCTCGGAGGTTGTGACCTACGGGAACAGCACCGAAAAGCTGATGAGGGGCACCGTCCGCGAAACGCCCGAAGGATGGTGCGTCGACAGCTCGGCTCTGTCCCGCTGGTTCGGGATCGCGGTGAAGCCGAACACCAACGGAGCGGCTTTGATCCTTGAATCCGACGCCAAGCTTCCGGTCGAGCTGGCGATCGAGCGCGAACGTCGCGCGGCGCAGATCAAACCGGCGAAGTTCGACCTCAGCACTCTGCCGCAGGTGAGGTTGCCGTATCGCATGTGGAGGGCGCCGGCCCTGGACTTCGTGGTCAGCGGCGGTGTGACCTACCGCGCCAATGACGGCGTCCGAGTTGACCGCAGCGCGTCAATCTATGCGGCGGGCGAAATCGCGACGCTTTCCTACGACGCGCGCCTTTCGACCGATTCGAAGGGCGTTCCGAGCTCGCTAAGGGTCAGCGCGTATCGCTCGGACCCCGACGCGAAGCTGTTGGGACCGCTCCAGGCGACCCATTTCGGTTTCGGTGACGTCATCGGGCTCGACAGCGGGCTTGGCGGAACGGGGGCGAGCGGTCGAGGCGCGGTCGTGACCAACCGGCCGCTCTATAATCCGACCAACTTCGACAAGACCCGATTCGAAGGCGACCTGCCGATTGGGTGGGAGGCGGAGCTCTACCGGAACGGGGAATTGCTGGCTTTTGCGCGTCCGACCGGATCGTCCCGCTATGTCTTTGAAGATGTGCCACTTTTGTATGGCGAAAACCAGATCAGCATTGTTCAATATGGCCCGCAGGGCCAGATCCGTACGCGCGAGGAGATGATCAACGTCGGCGAGGACAACGTCCCTGCCGGAAAGACCTGGTACTGGGCGGGGGCGAATCAGCCGGGACGCGACGTTATCGCCTTCCATGATTCGCCCGACATGCTCAATCTTCCGAAGGCGCAGGCGGCCGTCTCCCTCGAGCACGGAATCGACGATCGCATGTCGGTCGGGGCGATCGCCAGGACCATGCTCGACCGAAACGAGCGGCTGACATTCGTCGAGGGCTCCGTGCGCCGCTCGATCGGGCCTGCGCTCGTGGAAGCGGGCGCCGCCTGGGAAAGCGGCGGCGGAAAGGCCGTTCGAGCTCGGATGCTCGCCAAGTTCGGCAAAGTGAACGTCAGCGGCGAGGCCGTCATTGCCAGCAACTTCCACCTGGAGGGACAACCGATCCGCAGGTCCCAGAAGGACTTCAGGCTTGCGCTCGACGCGCCGATCACTGTGGGCCGGACCTTCGTTTCCGCACATTCCGATGTGAGGCTGATCAAATATCAGGATTCGTCCAGCCAGCTCGAAGCGGCGGCACGCCTTTCGACCACATTGAATCGCTTCAACCTCGCAACAGACGTCCGATATCGAAGACAATATCTGGCGAACGGGCCGGCTCCGCCTGGAGATCTCGAAGTCTCGCTCATTGGCTCGGGCGGGGTCGGCAATGTCCGGCTCCGAGGAATCGGCACGGTCGAAATCGCGCCCGACACGCGATTCCGAACGGCCGAGCTCAGCGCGTACTGGTCCGCCAGCGAACATGTCGATTGGGAAGGCGCGCTCGCCTACGACCCGGGCGTGAAGCGCGCGCGCGTCCGTGTCTCCCACATCCACCGGATCGACACGATGGCGCTCTCGCTCATCGCCGAGGCAGCAACCGACGGTTCCGTCGCCGCTGGCTTCAACCTCAATTTCTCACTGGATCCAAATCACGGATTTAGCCTTTCCCGGCAACCACTTGCGGCCGCCGGAGCAATTCGCGCTCACGTTTACCGCGACCGCAACGACAATGGTGTGCGTGATCCGTCTGAGCCGTTCGAGAAGGGCGCGTTCGTAACGACCGGTACTCGCGTCACGGAAAAGCCGACCGATGGTCACGGTACGGTGCTCGTTGGCGGCCTTGCGACCTACACTCCCATCGCCGTCGGCGTGGATCCGACCAGTCTCGAGGATCCGAATCTCGTGCCCAAGAAGGCGCTGCAGGTCGTCGTTCCTCGTCCTGGCGTGCCCGCGGACGTGGAAATCGGGCTCGTCGGCGGCGGCGAGATCGAAGGCGCGATCGTCAAGAACGGCGGTCTCGGGTTTGAAGGATTGACGCTCGAGTTGCTCGACCAGCAGGGGAAGATCGTTACGACCGCGCAAACGGACTACGACGGCTATTTCCTGTTCGAACGCGTGGCCTACGGGCGGTACTCCGTCCGCGTCGCCATGGACTCGGCAACCGCGGCAAAGATTGCCCGCGACCTCAACGTCGTCGCGGAGGTCAGCGAGGACAAGTCGGTCGATCGACTAGGTTCGATCCAGGTGACAAAGCTTCCGAGCGTTGCCTCGGCTCAGTAGAAGTCGTCTCGGGCGACTTCGTCTTCGCGATATTGATTCTCAAGAACAACATGCCGCGGCGGGGTCCAAACCCCGAACTCAAGAAAATGGTGCGGTCGAGAAGACTCGAACTTCCACGGCCTTTCGGCCACAGCGACCTCAACGCTGCGCGTCTACCAGTTCCGCCACGACCGCACGTCATGATGATGGGGAGGCGGCTGGTAACCGCAACTCCTTGGCAGGCGCGGGCCTCTAGCAAGGGTTTCAGGGTGGCGCAACGCTGCTGTTCGTCCCGGGGCGGGACGAAAAGTTAAGACCCTGTTTACCAACGGCCGTTCCGGCGTTTAGCCACGCAGGATGATGTCGACTTTCCTCGCTGCTGCGGTTGCGATCGCGCCCGTCGAGAAGGCGTCGCCAACGGCCGCGACCGCCTCGGCGCAGGCCGTGGTCCGGATCGTTCAAGGTGCCGAAGTTCGGTTCGGAAAATCGGTCCGGCTCGAAGCCACTGTTCCCCGTGAGACGAAAATTCGCGAGCGCGACGGATCGACTCGAACCGCTTCGCTAATCGAATTCTACTAGAGACCTAGATCTTCGGCTCGCCGAGCGTGACCGTCAGTTCCTGCGCGGCCGGCGGAATATTGAGCTCGGCGCTGTTGAAGCTTGCGCTTCCGCCGGGCGGGATGGTCTTGGTCGGCGGAGGTATCGTCCATTTGTAGACGACCTTGCCCGAGGAATCGTGCAGCTGGGCCGTGATCGGCGGCACTTTCTGCTGCTCATCAGTCGGATTGATGATCCGCCCGCTGATGTTGAGGAACTCATTCCCGCTAGCGAGCTGGGTCCGATCGCTGTGGGTCATCATCAGCTGGAGGGGCGTCTCGCCGGTGCCGGCAATTCCCAGGCGCTGCCGAAGCTCCGCTGGGGCGAAGAACCACACTCCGGCTACGATCGCGGCGATCAGCAGGATGACGATCCCGCCAATGACGAGCTTGCTTCGAGACCTCTTCTCTTCTTCGCGGGGGGCGAAGGGGCTGAAATCCTCGTCCTGCTCGACCCATTCGAGCCGCCCGGAAGGTGCCGCCTCGGCGAGCTCGGATACTTCCGCCTCGGGGGGAATCGGAAGCGGCTCGGGCGCTTCGGCAAGAGGCTCGTCTTGCGCATAGGAGTCACTGTCCGGCGCAACTTCGCCGACCTGCTCGGCCAGAGTGTCGTCAACCGGATCGACTTCAGAAAAATGCTGGTGCGGCGCTTCGATCCCCTCGCTCGCGCTGTCCTCTACCGATGGAGGAGCAGCAGGCGGAGACGGTTCGGCATCCGCGGCTTCCTGTTCTCCGGAGGGCATTTCACGCCAGCTGTGCTGACAGGCCTTGCAGCGAACCTGCCGTCCTCCGGGCGGTATGGCGCCGTCCTTCACGACATATTGCGTGCCGCAGGAAGGGCAGGTCAGGATCATGTGAAACACTCTTCCGTCGTTTTCAAAGGGTAAACAGGAATGCGCGCCCATTGGCAAGGCGGCGGACGCATGCAAAAAGCCGTTCGACAAGGAGGGGCGGGCCTCTGTCGGCAATCGTCGAATTCGATAGCGTCGGTTTGCGT
>JBKPKZ010000183.1:0-2628 GCA_046731355.1 Pseudomonadota bacterium
GTTGGCGGTGCCGAGCCAGTCGGTGATCCGGCCGTCGTCGTGGCGCCACAGGATGTCGCTCTTGCCATCGCCGTTGAAGTCGCTGCGGAAGTCGAGGAGGATCGCCTGTTGGATCGTCAGCTGGACCCCGCCGCCCGGCGCTGCGCTGGCGACGATCGTGCCGTTGACGGCCTGCGACAAGGTCAGAGAGCCGCCGCTATACGTCAGCGTATGACCGCTCAGGTTGAATACGAATCCGGCCAACGTCGCGTCCGTGAACACGATCTTGTCGCCGGCTGTGAAGTCCGTGATCGTGTCGCCGCTCAGGCCACTAGCAGTATCCTTGAACGTATCGTCGCCGGTTCCCCCGGTGAGCGTGTCGTTGCCCTGGTTGCCGGTGAGCACGTTGGCAGCTGTGTTGCCGATGATCGTGTCGTTTCGATCCCCGCCGATCGCATTCTCGATGACCGTTCCGCGTGCGATCGTGACGTTTCCAACCTCGCCCCCAACGTTCGAGAACGTCTCCGGATTCAGATTGATGGTCTGGACGAAGAAGTAGTCCGAATAGTCCAGAGTGTCGGTGCCGCCCGTATCGAAGATCGTGTAGGCGACGTTCGTCGTCTGAGACGCGTCGAACCAGATTCCGGCATTCGAATTGAAGCCGTAGGTCGTGTTGCCCGACCGTGTCGTCGAAGAGAGCCCATATAGGGTCTGCATCGCCAGGATGTCCGCCACCATCGGCGTCACGTCGTGGGCGTCCGTGAATCCCTGGTTCTTGAAGTAGGTACTGTCGGTCTGGCTGAAATAGGACATGACCGACGTATTCCACGCGTCATTCGCATAGAGCGCGTCGTACGGATAGTTCGCGGTCGTGTTGTAATTACCGGCATGGCCGAGGCCCAAAGCGTGCCCGATCTCATGGATGTACGCCTGGAAGGCGTAGCTTCCGACGTCCGACCCGTAGATGTTCAGCCAGTCCATATCGACGTTCACGTGCGAAGACGTGATGTTGGCTCCGCTGTAGGTGGATTCCGTGAACGCTCCGCCATCGGGATCGTCGTCCGTGAACATGATCTGAGCGGTCGGGGACGAGGATTCGACGAACGATATCCCGGTGATGTCGCTCCAGGTCTGCAGCGCCTGGCGGGCAAGGAACTGGCCGCCGGCGGTTAAACCAGTGATGTTGACGGTGAGCTGCTTGGGCTGACCACCGAAGTCGAATTTGTGGATCCCGTCACCCCAATAGCCGCTCGTCAGCTGGGTCGAGATCTGGTCGTTGGTCCAGGCCGGCGGAGCCTGATAGGCCGAGACGGAGAGCTGATAGTTGCCGGTGCCGCCTGGAGTCTGGGCATCCTCGTACGACCCAACATCGATGTAGAACGTTCCGGAACTCGGAGCGGCAAAGCTGACCAACGAGTCGAGGTCGACGCCAAGATGGATGTCGTCATTTTGGTAGATGACGTTGCCACCGGCATCCCGGATTCGCAGGTACGGATCCTCAAGCGTGACGCCGTTGAGCGACACCGTGATGGCTTGACCCTGGGTCAGCGTGATCTTGAACCAGTCGTGATCACCGCTGACCTCCAGCGTATTGCTTGTGCTTCCGCCAACGGAAATGGTCGCCGTCGTCGTATTGTTGTCAGGAATATCGACCAAGACTTCTGCTCCCCAAGATCGCCGTCAGCTCTTTTCGCTTAACCGGCGACAACCACCCTGATGACCAAGATCGAACCTGGCCAATGTCCCATAGAATTTAAGATTTGTTGACCCCGGCTTTCGCCAGCTCCCCGGCGATTGCAGAAGCGAACCGCTTGAAGGCGCCGCTCGAGAGCGGCTTGTCCATGCGAGCGAAACTTTGCTCCGGAAGCTTCCGCCCATCGCGCAGAGTTACAGAAGCCGAAAGACGTGACAGCGGAAGAACCGTCACTTCAATATCATAGCCGACCCCTGGCGCCTGTGCTTCTGCCGCTTCGGCGATCGCCTTGCACAATGCGTCGGGCCCTCCGGTTTCAACGGGCAGCCGTTCACCGCCGCGCACGCGACATCCCGCTGGCTGTGGCTCTGCATTGCTCATAGCGCACGCTGCTCCTGCCGAACCGGCAAGCGCGGCCGCCACTGCAATTGAGGACAGTCGTGCACGCATCCTACCTCCAGGATATCCCGAAACCTGTATCCGCTAGCCGTCCGGCAGACAATTGCAATTCCATCAAAGACTTAAGCATTGTCCCTAAATGGAACCTGAACGGAAAACGGGGTAGACAGGAAGTTTGGGGGTCGATCGTCTGGGGCAAAAAAAAGGGGGTGGACTTTCGTCCACCCCCTCAACTTTTGGCAACTTAATATTAGCCGCGCTCTGGCGCCGGTGGCGGCGGCGGAGGCGGAGGCGGCGGAGCCGGGCAGGCTTCGGTCGCCAGGATCACCGTGCCGTCCGGGCAGGTCTGCGTCGCCGGAGGAGGCGGCGGAGGCGGCGGCGGAGGCGGCGGAGGCGGAGGCGGCGGAGCTGCTTCGGCGCCACCGAAGCGAACGCCAGCACCGACCAGCAAGGCCAGTCGCGAGGAGTTCGTGCGGTAGTTCGAATAACGGCCTTCACCCTTCACGTAGAAGAGATCGCCGAGATCCTGCTCGACACCCAGGCCGACCTGCCAACCG
>JBKPKZ010000184.1:0-28037 GCA_046731355.1 Pseudomonadota bacterium
TATATGTTCCATCGGATTGAGCCGGAAGGAGAGCAACACCGCCTTCTTCAGCCACTGATTGACGATCCATTCGCCGCCGGTCTTCTCGGCGATCCGGGCCTCGCCGCGGTCGAGCGAGGCGATCGCCTTGTCGACCGCCTGCCGGACTTCGCCCTTCGTGTCCGGGCCGATCGCATTGCGGTCTTCCCACGCTGCGTCGATCGTCTGCTGTAGGCTGTCGCTCATTGATCGTCCTTCAAAATAGCTTCGAGCCATTCGCCCACGTCATGGATGCGATGGTCGATGAAGCCCACTTCCGCTCCGTGGCTACCGCGCTCGGACCCGTTGTCCACCCATACCGTCGTCATTCCGAGCGTCTTCGCGGGCCTCAGGTTCTGCGCCATGTCGTCGACGAGGAGCGCGTGCTTGGGATCGATGCCGAAGCGATCGCACAACAATTCATAGCCGTGCGGGTCGGGTTTCGGCCTGTAGCTGCTGGCGTGGATATCGTGCAGATCCTCGAAATGGTCGTGCACTCCGATCGCGTTGAGCACCCGGCGTGCATAAGGAGCATCGCCGTTGGTGAAGACGAAACGGCGGCCGGGAAGCCGCCCGAGCGCTGCTGAGAGGCGCTCATTTCTCCGGACCCGGTCGAGCGGAATGTCGTGAACGTCGGCGAGGAACTCGTGCGGGTCGATCTCATGGTTCCGCATCAGTCCGGCAAGTGTCGTCCCATGGTTATGGAAATGGTCCTTCTGGACCCGGTGCGCTTCGTCGAAATCGCAGTCCAGGAGCCGCTGAATGTATGCGGTCATCCGCTCGTCGATGAGCGCGAACAGGCCGGTCGAGGCGGGATACAGGCAATTGTCGAGATCGAAGATCCAGTTGCGGACATGGCTGAATTCAGGGGCGATGCTCGCGGGCATGGCGAGCGCCTAGCCCCTTTCGCCTCATCCGCAAACGACTAGGTGTTCCGCCTCCTGAACTTCGGGGTCAGCATTCCGACGCTCGCTCGATATTCGTCGTAATCGCGTCCGAACAGGCCTCTAAGGTCGCGCTCTTCGTAGCGGATGGCGATCAGGATGTAGGTGGACATTCCGAGCGCGAAGAGCAGGTGCCCGGCCGTCATCACGGGCGTGGACCAGAAGGCGAGAAAGAAGCCGGCATAGAGCGGGTGCGCGACCCAGCGGTAGAAGAAGGGCGCTCGCAACTTGGGCGAGTGCGCCTGCCGGCGGCGCATGTGGAACCAGGCCTGCTGAAGTCCGAACAGCTCGAAATGGTTGATCAGGAAGGTGCTCAGAAGAACGACCAGCCAGCCGATCGCGAAGACGATCCAGAACGGCGTTTCCAGACCCGTCGTGGTGGCGTCCCAGATGACCTTCGGGATGGGTCGCCAGAACATGAAGAGGACGATCAGGGCCGCGCTCGCGCCCAGGACGTAAATGCTGCGCTCGAGATATTCCGGCACCATGCGGGTCCAGGCTCGCTTGAAGCCTTGCCGGGCCATGACACTGTGCTGGACGCCAAAAAGCGCGATCAGCGCCAGATCGACGACGACGGCGACTCCAACGGGCGAGTCCGGCCCGCGGTCTATGGTCAGCCCGGCGATCGGGAAGTTCCCGACGAAGGCGATCAGATAGAGGAAGGTCGCGAAGAAGATCGCGTAGGCGACGATCGAAAATAGAAGTGATGCTGCGCGTGACATGCCGATCTCCCCTTCGGCTGTGACCAGTCACCCATACCACGAGTTCGGCGTCGGTCCTACGGTCTGGGCGGGCGGACCTCGCGGACTTCTCGGTACAACACCGGCACCGCGCAGCCGTTCACGACCCGATAGACGGCAGCAAAGGTCTGGGCGTCGGGAAGCTCGGTCAGCTTCTGGGGCTTGTTCGGGTTACCGCGAAGGGCTTCTGGCTTTCCGGCCAGATGAGCGGTCACATTGGCGCATTGGTCCTCGTCGGCGGCGCTTTGTCCGGCAGGCGGCGGCGGGGTCACGACGTGGATCGCGCCGGCCATTGCGAGTAGAGCAGCGAGCGGGTTCATGGCGCCCTCCTTCGATCTTGAAGGATAGCGCTACCGGCTCAAACCGTGAAGCTCTCGCCGCAGCCGCAGCTTCCCTTGGCGTTCGGATTGTCGAACACGAAGCCCGCGGCAAAATCGTCTTCGCGCCAGTCCATGACCGAACCGATCAGGTAGAGCACCGACGCGCCGTCGACGTAGAAGGCGCCGCCCGGAGTCTCGATCCTCTCGTCCATCGGGTTCGCCTCGGTCACATAGTCGACTGAATAGGCAAGGCCGGAGCAGCCGCGGCGAGGCGTCGACAGCTTCACTCCGATCGCGCCCTCGGGGGCGCGGCTCATCAGCTCGGCAACGCGGGCTTCCGCTCCGGAAGTGAGGATGATCGCCGCCGGACGGGCGCGGACTTTCGTTTCCTTGTTCATAGCATTCCCAGTTCCAGCCGCGCTTCATCGGTCATCTTCGACGGATCCCACGGCGGATCCCAAACGAGCTTTACTTCGGCATCACGGATGCCCGGAACCGAGAGGACTCGAAGTTCGACCTCGTTCGGAAGCGTTTCAGCGACCGGGCAGTGCGGGGTCGTTAGGGTCATCGTCACAACGGCATCGCCGTCCTCGCTGATGTCGATGTCGTAGATCAAGCCAAGCTCGTAGATATCGACCGGAATTTCCGGGTCGTAGACCGACTTCAGGGCATCGATGACCGAGTTCTTCAGGTCCTCGTTAGAGGCCGCTTCTTCCCTCGGCTTCGTGTCGCCCGACAGGAAACCGGCGAGATAGTCGCGCTTGCGCTCGAATTCGGGAGTGACCCGGGCGCGCGGCGGAGCGCTCACCGCTTCCACCTCCTCCGTCTCGATCTTGCGTTCCTCGTTCATCCCAAAGTCTCAGCCAAAAATCCGTTTTACCTGTTCGATCCCGCGCACGAGCGCCTCGATGTCCGAGCTGTCGCTGTGTGCGGCAAAGCTCGCCCGAGCCGTCGCCGGAACACCGAGCACGTCCATCAACGGCTGAGCGCAATGGTGCCCGGCGCGGACCGCGACGCCCGCATCGTCCAATATGGTGGCGGTGTCGTGTGGATGCACGCCGTTGACGTTGAAGCTGACGATCCCGGCACTGTCCTCGGGACCGTAGAGCGTGACGCCGTCGATGCTGGAGAGAGCCCCCCGGCACTCCGCAACCAGGGCGCACTCATGCGCGTGGATCGCGTCGAGGGTCAGAGCTTGAGCCCAGTCGATTGCCGCATTCAGGCCAACGGCGCCGACGATGTGCGGTGTTCCGGCCTCAAACCGCATGGGAGCGTCGAGATAGGTCGTCTTCTCGAACGTCACACGGTCGATCATCGAGCCGCCACCCTGCCACGGCGGAAGCGAGTTCAACAGATCATAGCGGCCCCAGAGGCAGCCGATGCCAGTCGGCCCATAGAGTTTGTGGCCCGAAAAGGCGTAGAAGTCGGCGCCGATCGCGCCGACGTCGACCGGAAGTCGGGGAACCGCCTGGCACCCGTCGAGCAGGAGAAGCGCCCCCTTCGAATGCGCAATCGCGGCGGCCCGCTTCGCGTCGAGGATGGAGCCAAGCACGTTGGAGACGTGCGCAAAGGCGACGACGCGATGCTCTTTAGTGATCATCGCCCCGGCTGCGTCGAGATCGATTCTGCCATCGACCGTCAGCGGGACGGCATCGACCTCGTAACCGGCGAGCTGCCACGGCACGATGTTGCTGTGATGCTCGAGGCTCGAGAGGAGAACTCGGCTACGACCCTCCTTTGGAAGCGAGCGCGCGACCAGGTTGATCGCCTCGGTTGCGCCCCGCGTGAAAACGACCTCGCCCGGCTGCCCTCCTATGAGGGCCGAAGCCGCAGCCCTGGCCGCCTCGTAGCTGGCCGTCATCGCTGCCGAGCGCTCGTAGACTCCGCGATGAACGGTCGCATAGTCATGCGCATAGGCTTTGGTGATCGCGTCGATCACCGCCTGCGGCTTCTGTGCAGTCGCGGCGCTGTCGAGATAATGCCAGTTTTCGATCGCCGGGAACTGCGACCGGACGTCGAGGGCGCTGTTCGGCGAGAGGCGGACGGGAGCGGTCACTTGGCCGCCTTCCGAAGGGCGATCCGGGCGGCTTCGCTGATCGAGTTGCGCCGAGCATCGTCCGAGATCCCGTCCCAAAGGCCCATGACAAAGCCTTCAAGTAGCAGCGCCCGTGCGCTCGCGGGATCGAGCCCACGGCTCATTGCATAGAACATCTGCATCGGATCGAGCTCGCCGACAGTGGCACCATGGGCGCACTTCACGTCGTCAGCGTAGATTTCGAGCTCGGGCTTGCAATTCGCGGTCGCGCCCCGGTCGAGCAGCATGGCCTTGACTGACTGCTCGCCGTCCGTCTGCTGAGCCCCCCGCGCGACCTCGACCTTGCCGAGGTAGGAACCGACGGCGCTGTCGCCGAGAACCGAGCGAACGGTCTGTCTCGAGCGGCCGCGCTCGCCACTGTGGTTAACTTTTGTAACTATTTCGTTAGTTGAATTGCCGCTGCCGATATTGGCTGCGTACAATTCGAAGTCCGCATCGGCTTCGAGACTGACATCCAGCTCGATCCGGCCGTAGACCGCGGCGTTGTTCAGGACGAAGATCCGCCCCTTCGCGCCTTCACCCAGAGCAAGCGTTACGCGCCTTGCCTGCACGGCGCCGGTTGGAAGCCACACTTCTTCGAGGAACTCGCCTGGGGCCACGGTCAGCGTAACCGGCTCAGCGAACTGCTCCCAGACAGGCTTCAGCGCGTCGAGGTCGGCGTAGCGCCATTCTTCCTGCTTGCGGGTGGGGAAGGGGGCGGTCATGCGCGCCTCTTCATCAGTCGGCGCAGTTTCTTGTCGCGCCGTTTCTGCCGTTCCGGAGCCATCAGACCGTAGAGAGCATCGAGTGCAAAGCCGCCGGCGAGCAATATCGCGACCAGGCTGGCCGCATAACCCGTGTCAATGAAGCGGCTGAAGACGAAATCGAGTGCTGCAACGATGCCCACGAAAATGACCAGCAAGGTCGTGTCGGCGATCGCTCGGCCGGGATTGCCGCGGACGGACGCGACGACGATCATGAAGACGATGCACGCGAGGATGATCGCAAACGTGCTCATGCAACCGCCTCGGCATAGCCCTCGCGCTCGAGCTCGTGGGCAAGCTCCGGACCGCCGCTGCGAACAATCTCGCCTCGATTGAGGACATGCACTTTGTCTGGAGTTACATAGTCGAGCAGCCGCTGATAGTGCGTTATCAGGAGGACGCCCTTGTCCGGGGCGCGCATGATGCGGTTGATCCCGGCCCCGACTGCGCGGAGAGCATCGATGTCGAGGCCGCTGTCGGTCTCGTCGAGCACTGCGAACTTCGGGTTCATGATGCCCATCTGGACCATCTCGGCGCGCTTCTTCTCGCCGCCGGAAAAGCCCACGTTTACCGGGCGCTTGAGCATCTCGATGTCCATGCCGAGCAGGGACGCCTGCTCGCGCGCGAGCTTGATGAATTCGCCGCCCGAAAGCTCGGTCTCGCCACGCGAGCGACGCTGAGAATTGAGGCTCTCGCGAAGGAACTGCAGCAACGAAACGCCGGGAATCTCGACTGGGTACTGGAAGCCGAGGAAGAGGCCCGCGGCCGCGCGCTCGAACGGCTCCATCGCGAGTAGATCCCGGTCAGCCAACGAGACCGTGCCCTCCGTCACTTCATAACCGGGACGACCTGCCAGCACATAGCCTAGAGTCGACTTGCCGGACCCGTTCGGGCCCATGATCGCATGCACCTCGCCTTTCGGAACGGACAGCGAGATGCCGTTCAGGATCGGCTTTTCTGCGACGGTCGCGTGGAGGTTGTGGATTTCGAGCATCTTAGTGGTCGAGCTTCCCTGCCGGGCAGTTCATGAGGAAGTATCGGCGCATCGAATCCATCGCGTCCTGGCGGATGCCTTCGAGCATGCGCTGGTCGTTGAGCGCCTTCTGACGGTCCTCGATCGCGGCCTCCTCGAGCGACAATTTCTTCTCTTCGCTCGCCTTGATCGCGCCCGCTTCGCGCAAGGACGCGCGCCGCTGCGAAACGTCGAGACGGGCAGCCACAATCGACTCCTGCTCGCGAAAGGTCTCGAGCAAGAAGGACGACCGGCGACCCGCTTCAGCCGAAAAGGCCGGGTTCGCCATCCCGCGATCGCAGCGCTCGACGGCCTGGTCGAGCGCATCGAGATCGGCAGACGCGGCAAAGAAGAGAAAAAGGGGCATCATCGTGGCGTTGTCTCGCTATTGGTTGAATGGCTGGCGGGCTCCGGTTCGCCAGCGGCGAAGCTGTCTCGCGATCGTGCGCCCTGCAGAATTACCTGGTCGATCGCGTCGAATGTCTTGGTGACGAAGTCGGCTGCCGTCCCATCACGCTCATGCGTCGGCTTGTGAGCTGCAATGGCGTTGGAAACTGCCCAGCGTCGAGTTTCGCCGCAAAGGACAATTCGGTCGCGGAACATTTGCTCCTCCGTGATCCCCATGGACGGGGTCCAGGTGATCCCAGGTGAAGGAATTAGACACTCGTAATATCTGTTGACCATTGGAGCGATCTTTGGGGTGAACTCGGGGCCGGTCGTCCTAGTCACTTCTGTTCGAAGTTCCGGAGTTGCCGCCTGGCCCGCGATTAGTATCGACAGGCCGATCATCCCACGCTCCCCTCGAGACTGATTCCCAGCAACTTCTGCGCCTCGACCGCGAATTCCATCGGCAACTGCTTAAGCACTTCGCGGGCGAAGCCGTTGACGATCAGCGCGACCGCCGCTTCCTGATCGAGCCCACGGCTCATCGCGTAGAACAGCTGGTCTTCGCTGATCTTCGACGTCGTCGCTTCGTGCTCGATCGTCGCAGTCGGGTTCTTCACCTCGATGTACGGCACCGTGTGCGCGCCACACATGTCGCCGAGCAGAAGCGAATCGCATTGCGTGAAGTTGCGCACGTTCTCCGCGTTCGGGAGGACCTTCACGAGCCCGCGATAGGTGTTGTTCGACTTGCCGGCGCTGATGCCCTTCGACACGATGGTCGAGCGCGTGTTGGCTCCGATGTGCACCATCTTTGTGCCCGTGTCGGCCTGCTGGCGGTTGTTGGTGAGCGCGACCGAATAGAATTCGCCGACGCTTCCTTCGCCCTTCAGGATGCAGCTTGGATATTTCCAGGTGATTGCGCTGCCAGTCTCGACCTGCGTCCAGCTCACCTTCGAGCGGGCGCCGGCGCAGAGCGCGCGCTTGGTGACGAAGTTGAAGATGCCCCCGCGGCCTTCCGCGTCACCCGGATACCAGTTCTGGACCGTCGAGTATTTCACCTCGGCGTCCTCGTGCGCGTAGATCTCGACCACTGCCGCATGCAGTTGGTTCTCGTCACGCATCGGCGCGGTGCAGCCTTCAAGGTAAGAGACGTAGCTTCCCTTGTCGGCGACGATCAAAGTGCGCTCGAACTGCCCGGTGTTCTCGGCATTGATCCGGAAGTAGGTCGAAAGCTCCATGGGGCAGCGAACGCCCTCGGGAATGTAGACGAAGGTTCCGTCGGAGAAGACCGCGCTGTTGAGGCATGCGAAGTAATTATCACGTTGCGGAACCACGCTGCCGAGATACTTCTGCACGAGCTCTGGATATTCGCGGATCGCCTCGCTGATGCTGAGGAAGATGACGCCCGCCTTCTTCAGCTCCTCGCGGAAAGTGGTTGCGACGGAAACGCTGTCGAACACCGCGTCAACGGCCACTCGAGGCGCGCCTTCGACGCCCGCGAGGACCTTCTGCTCCTCCAGCGGAATTCCAAGTTTCTCGTAGGTGCGGCGGATTTCCGGGTCGAGTTCATCGAGCGAGGCCAGCTTCGGCTTCTGCTTCGGCGCCGCGTAATAATAAGCGTCCTGGTAATCGATTTCGGGGATGTCGAGATTCGCCCAGCTGACCTCCTCCATCTCCAGCCAGGCACGATAGGCCTTGAGGCGCCAGGCGAGCATCCATTCGGGCTCGTCCTTCTTGCCGGAAATGAATCTGACGATGTCCTCGTTCAGGCCCTTGGGCGCGAACTCCTGCTCGATCGAGGTCGAAAAGCCCCACTCGTAGTCGGCCAGCCTAGCTGCGGCTTCCTGCGCCTCGCGGTTCTTGACGGTGGTCTGCTCGGTCATTGCGCGAGCTCCGTCAGGCTGACGGCACCGAGCGCACCGCGGATCGCATTGTCGACAATACCCATGTGTGGCTTCACCTTGCAGTGAGCATCGAGCGCGCAATCGGACGGCCCGTCGTGGCCCGAGCAAACCGTCATGGCGATCGGACCTTCGACGGCCTCGATGATGTCGGCGAGCGTGATCTTCTCGGCTGCCCGCGCCAGAGCGAATCCCCCGGCGGCACCGCGAACGCTCGTCAGAAGGCCTTCAGCGGCAAGTCTGCCCATCAATTTCTGGGTGGTCGGCAACGGAACTCCGGTCTCCTGCGCCAGTTCGCTCGCGCTCAGGCGCGCGCCGGCCTCCCGGCGGGCGGCGGCGGTCATGATCACGACCGCATAATCGGCGAGGTGGGTAAGGCGCATATCAATTCGGACTGTTTGCGTCCGATTTAGTGCGTTGCGCGGGAAAACTCAACCGATGTTGATGACGATTTCCCAGTGTGGGAGTAGACGGCTCGCGTGCGCCTTTATCCCCTCGTTCGGCCCCTGGCCTTCGCTCTGGATGCCGAAATAGCGCACCGGCTTGCAATCAACGGTTTGAAACTGATTCCGAAACTGGATCCGGCAAGGTTCCCGGATTCGCTGAACTCAACGGTTGCGGGCGTGGAATTTCCCTCTCCGGTTGGCCTCGCCGCGGGATTCGACAAGGACGCCGAGGTTCCGGAGCAGATGCTCGGCCTGGGATTCGGTTTTGTCGAAGTCGGGACGATCACTCCGAAGCCGCAGAAGGGAAACCCCAAACCGCGGCTGTTTCGCCTGGTCGAGGACCGGGCGGTCATCAACCGGATGGGTTTCAACAACCGCGGCCAATCGGCCGCGATCGAACGGCTCCGCCGCACGACCCACCTTCATGGAGTGATCGGTGTGAACGTCGGTGCCAACAAGGACAGCACCGACCGAATTGCCGACTACGCGCTCGGCGTAAGGAGGATGGCGCCGGTCGCGCGCTACCTGACGGTGAACGTCAGCTCGCCAAACACGCCGGGTCTTCGCGGATTGCAGGAAGAAGGCGAACTTCGCGAGCTGCTCGCGGCCGTCGACGAGGTGCGGACCGAGAAGCCGATCTTTCTGAAGGTTGCCCCTGACCTGAACCCCGGCGATCACGAGCGGATCGTTCGAGCGGCGCTCGACCACCATGTCGATGCGTTGATTGTATCGAACACGACCGTCGCCCGTCCCCCGCTGAAGTCGCGCTACGCGAATGAAGGTGGCGGACTGTCGGGCGAGCCGCTGAAGCCGCTGGCGTCCGAAGCCCTGCAAGCCTTCCACAATGCCAGCGGGGGCGAGATCCCGCTGATCGCCGTCGGTGGCATCGCCAACGCCGACGACGCGTGGGAGCGGATCACTGCGGGCGCGAGCCTCGTCCAGCTTTACTCGGCAATGGTCTTCGAAGGGCCCGAAATCGGACGTCGGATTGCCGACGGACTTGTCGCGCGACTCAAGCGCGCCGGCTTTTCCAGCATTTCGCAGGCCGTCGGCAGCGCAGTCTAGGGTCGGCTCGGCAAAGTGAGCACGACGCCCTCGCGGCGAGGGTCCGCTCCACCATCGATCCGGCCGTTGCGGATCAGCACTCCGGTCAGGCCCGAATCCTCGCCCTGACCGGGCTCAAGGCTGACCCCGCGCTGGCGAAGGCCTTCCAAAATCTCGGGGGGAAATTTGGTCACCTCGCCCTGAAAGGCAGCCCCGCGGGCAACCAGGTTCGGAGCGGCTAGTGCGTTCTGCATTGGCATGTTCCAATCGATCGCCGCCACCAGCGACTTGGCAACGTAGGCGATGATCGAATTGCCGCCGGCTGAGCCGATCGCCCCTGCGAACTTGCCTCCGGGCGTCAGCAGGATCGTCGGGGTCATCGAGGATCGCGGACGTTTGCCAGGAGCAATGGCGTTTGCCGCTGGGCGGCCCTGTTCATCGCTCGGCCTGAACGCGAAGTCGGTCATCTGGTTGTTGAGGAAGAAGCCGTCGACCATCCGGCCCGATCCGAAGATGCTCTCAACCGTTGTAGTCATCGAGACGACATTTCCATCCGCATCGCGGACGATGAAGTGCGAGGTGCCGGTCGGCTCGTAGGTCGTGTCCGCGGCCGTCAATGGTGCAAGCTCGGGTGCTCCTGGGCGAGGTGGCGGCCCTGCGGTCGGCCCGATCAGTCGCCGGCGCGACGCCACATAGGCGGGATCGAGAAGACCTTCGACCGGCACTGGGACATCGCCGACGTAGCGGTCGCGATCCGCGTACATGATCCGGCTCGCCTCGGCGAAAATATACCAGGACTGGGGGTCGCTCGGGCCGCGCTGGGCAATGTCCGTTCCCTCCAAGATCTTCATCAGCTGGATCAGGCCGACGCCGCTCGATTCCGGCGGCGGGACGCACATCACGTAGACGCGATAAGGCCGGCACAAGGCCTCGCGCCTGGCTGGGCGGTAGTTGGCCAGGTCCGCCAAGGTCATCGATCCACCGAGGGGTCCGGCGCGAGTGCGCTCAACGATCTTCGCCGCCGTCGAACCGGAATAGAGCGCTGAGGGACCTTGCCTGGCCAAGCGCGCCAGAAAGTCGGCGTAAGCGGGGTTCGTCAGCCGATCGCCTTGTTCGACGAGCCTTCCGCCCTGCCCCTGCGAAAAATAGGCGACGACGTCCGGCGCGTGGTTCTCCGCGTAATTTGCGTGAACCAGGCGAGCTAGGCGCGGGCTAACGATGAAGCCATCGCGCGCCGCTTTCTCTGCGTCCTTGAACAGGCTGTTCCATGGCAGCTTCCCGCGCTCTTCGTGGGCCACGGCAAGCATTCGGACGGCGCCTGGAACGCCAGTCGCCCGGCCGCTTAATACCGCTTCGTCGAACGAGAGCGGAGAGCCATCCGAACGAAGGAACATCGTCGATGTCGCCTGCGCCGGGGCGACCTCGCGGCCGTCGAGAACGGAGACCTTGCCGGTCCGCCCGTCGTAATATGTCATGAACGCCCCGCCGCCGACGCCCGAGCTCTGCGGCTCGACAAGCGAGAGCATGGCCTGGACTGCGATCGCGGCATCAACCGCGCTCCCGCCCCGCTTCAGGACATTGAGGCCCGCCTGTGCCGCAATCGGGTTCGCGGCGATGACGAAGGGTTCGGCGGTCGCGGCCTCGAGCTCGGAAACGGGCGCCGTGGCCGGAGCCTGGGAAGTTGCGGGAGTGGCGCAGGCCGGAAGCCATGCGCAGGCGAGCAGGGTGAGCAACAAGCGAAGCGGACGCATCCGCACGGCGAGTAGCGGATGCCGCCCTGCGCGTCCACGCGCTGGCGCTTGCAGCCGTTTAGGCTAAGAAGTCGCTCCGCAAGCGTGAAGGGGAGCCATGGCGCGGCAGCTCGAACAATTCCCGAACCTCGTCACGATGTTCCTCGCTCGATCGAGCGAAAAGGGCGATGCGCCCTTCCTTTGGGCCAAGCGCGACGGGGAATGGAAATCCATCTCTTGGCGTGAGGCGACGCGGCAGGCCGCGGCTTTCGCCGAAAGCCTGAAGCGGATCGGAGTCACTCCCGGCGACCGGGTGATGCTCGTCAGTGAAAATCGGCCTGAATGGCTGATCGCCGACCTTGGCATCATGGCCGCGGGAGCGGTGACGGTTCCGGCATATACGACCAACACCGTTCGCGATCACACGCACATTCTCGGCAATTCCGGCGCGAAGGCGGTGATCGTTTCAAGCCAGAAGCTCGCGCGAAACCTCATCCCGGCGGTGCTCTTCAGTTCCGAGTGTCATCACGTGATTGGAATTGAGGACATTCGTACGGGTCAGGCTCCAGGCACGGTCGACTTCCATCATTGGGACGAATTGATCGCGGGCGATCCCGACCTCTCCGCGCTCAAGCAGCGCTTGCAGACGGTAAACCGCGATGACCTGGCTTGCATCATCTATACCAGCGGCACCGGAGGAGCACCGCGCGGCGTGATGCAGCACCACGGCTCGATCCTCGCTAATTTGGAGGGCGCCGCGGACGTCATCTCGACGGACTTCGGATGGGACGACGAAGTGTTCCTGTCGTTCCTCCCGGCAAGCCACGCTTATGAACATACCGGCGGGCAGCATTTCCCGATCGGGCTCGGTGCGCAGATCTACTACGCCGAAAGCCTGGAGAAATTGGCCGCCAACATCGAGGAAGTCCGTCCGACCATCATGGTGGTGGTGCCACGATTGTTCGAAATGCTTCGCACACGGATCCTGAAGACGATCGAAGGCAGCGGGGGCATCTCCAAGTACATGCTGAAGCGCGCGCTATCGATCGGCGCCAAGAAATATGAAGGTCGAAAGAACCCGCTCGACCTACCGATGGACGGCATTCTCTCGCTGACTTTGAGGAAGAAGGTCCGTGGACGTTTCGGCGGAAGGATGAAGGCGATGGTGTCGGGGGGAGCGCCGCTCAACCCCGAGGTCGGGATCTTCTTCCAATCGCTCGGACTGACCTTCCTCCAGGGCTACGGCCAGACGGAGGCCGGGCCGGTCATCAGCTGCAACCGGCCGGCCGCCGGCCTCCGGATGGACAGCGTCGGACCGCCGGTGAAGGGCTGTGAAGTGCGGATCGCCGAGGACGGGGAGATCATGGTCCGCGGCGAATTGGTGATGCATGGCTACTGGCAAAATCCCGACGAGACCAAACGCGTCCTCGGCGACGACGGGTGGCTTGCGACAGGAGACGTCGGCCATCTCGACGAGAGGGGCCGTATCGTCATCACCGACCGCAAGAAGGACCTGATCGTCAACGACAAGGGTGACAATGTCTCGCCGCAGCGCGTCGAAGGCATGCTCACCCTTCAGCCCGAGATTGCGCAGGCGATGGTATACGGCGATCGGCGGCCCTACCTCGTCGCGCTGCTGGTTCCCGAAGCCGAATATGCCAACAAGCCCGATCTTCAGCAGCGAATTTCAAAAGCGGTCGACAAGGTGAACGCGGATCTCTCCGTGGTCGAGCGCGTCCGGCGCTTCGTCGTCGCCGATGAACCCTTCACGACCGACAATGAACAATTGACGCCGTCGCTCAAGATCCGGCGTCACGTGATCAAGAAGGTCTACGGCGAGCGGCTGGACGCCTTCTACGGCCACTGATCAGGTCGGGTTGGAATAGGGAATGAAGTCCCCGATGCCGCAGGCTCCAACGATCGTCCCGGTCTGATTGTCGCGCACTTCGGCAATGTCGCCGCGGCAAAGGCCCTGGCCGTTGCTTCTCGTCACCAGCGAATAGAAGCCGCTCGTCAAATTGGAGCAGGCGCCGCGCAGATGATTCACGTAGACCCTGCTTCCGCGCTTGAAGGCGATTGTGCTGTCGTCGATCCGGATCATGTCGTCAGCCTGATAGCTCGGCAGGCACGTGATCGGGGCGCCAGCGGCCTTTCCAGCAAGCAGCTTGTCCAGCTTGACCTGATTTTCAGCCGTGCGGGTGGCAGTGGGCGGCCGCGTGGCGCAGCCGGACAGTGCGAGACCCAGAACGATCAGGGGCAAAGCGCGCATTTGAGCCTCCTATTGCCTGGTGTACGGCACGAACTGGCCGAGCGCGCAGCTTCCGTAAGTCATCCCGGTCCTGACGTCCGCGACATCGGCAATGTCGCCGCTGCACACTCCCGAGCCGCTGCTCCTGACGACCAGGGTGTAGAAGCCCGAGCCGAGGTTGCTGCACCCGCCGCGTACATGATTGACGTAGACGCGCCGGGAACTGTCGACATAGGCGAAGGTGCTGTCGTCGATGACCTCCAGGTTCCGCGAGCGAACGCTCGGGGGAAGACAGTTGATCGCTGGTCCAGGGACCTTGCCTGCGGTCAGTTGCTGAAACTTCGCCTGGGATTCGGCCATCTGCGAGGCTGGCGGCGGCTGCGTCGAGCACCCTGCCAGGGCAGCCAGGGAAAGAAGGAGCGGGGTAGCGCGCATGGCGGAACTCCTTTCGCGTATGCGCGTCCCTACAGCGCTCGCTCAGCTTAACGGAAGCTGTCTTTCTCTGCTCGGCGACGCGCGAATTCCTGCACATCCGAAGCTCGAACGAAGGGATTGGTGGCGCGTTCCTCGGCGACGGTCGTCGGAAGGGTGACCTCGCCCCGCTCGCGCATCGAGCCGACCCGTTTCAGTCGCTCCGCCACATCATGGTTCCGTGGTTCGACATGCTGAGCGAAACGGGCGTTGGCGAGGGTGTACTCGTGGCCACAATAAATTCGGACATCGTCCGGAAGCGCGGCGATTCGCTGCATGTTCGAATACATCTGTTCGGCAGTTCCCTCGAACAGCCGACCGCAGCCCATCGCGAACATGGTGTCGCCGACGAAGATCATGCCTTGGTCCTCGAAGTAATAGGCGATGTGGCCGTTGGTATGGGCGGGAATGGCCCAGACGACGGCTACCGAGCCCGCAACGGTCACCCGGTCACCTTCGGAAACGACATGGTCGATCTTGCTGACGCGTTCGGCCTCCTTCGGTCCGGTGACCGCGCATCCGGTCGCCTTGCGAATGCCGTCGTTGCCGCCGGTGTGGTCCGGATGCCAGTGCGTGTTCAGCACCTGAGTGATCGTCAAGCCGTTCGCCGCGGCCGCGTCGAGCACCGGATCGGCGACCGACGGATCGACCGCCGCGGTCTCGCCCGTTTCGGCATTGTGAATCAGCCAGACATAATTGTCGTTGAGCACCGGGACGGCGCTGACGGTCAGCTTCGCCATCACCAGTCGCCCGTGTTCGGCATCGACGCCCAGGGCTCGGCAGGCTCGAGCCGGCCGTCCTTTTGAAGCAGCTCCACCGAGATATTGTCGGGCGAGCGAACGAAGGCCATGTGCCCGTCGCGCGGCGGGCGGTTGATCGTCACGCCTGCGTCCATCATGCGCCGGCAGGTCTCGTAGATGTCGTCGACCTGATAGGCGAGGTGACCGAAATTGCGTCCTCCGCCGTAGCCGCTCTCGTCCCAATTGTAGGTCAGTTCGACCTCGCCGCCCTCGTCGCCCGGAACGCCGAGGAAGATGAGGGTGAAGCGGCCGGCTTCATTCTCCATTCGCCGCCGCTCCTCGAGGCCGAGCAGTTGAAAGAATGCAACAGTGGCTTCGGGATCGGACACTCGGATCATGCTGTGCAGGAATTTCATTTCGTCTCACTCGATTCATCGCTATAAATGCACGGTTCGTCGACGATAGTGACCGGCGATGGTGCCTGGTGATCGTCAGCAATACGACGAATGTGGGGTATCAATCCATGATCCAGAAGCTGCAGGACAGCCGTGCCGTCCTTTTGGGCGCGGTGGCGATCTTTGCCGTGGGTTTGACGACAAGCGGCTACGTTCTGGGCGACGGCCTCCGCCGTGCGAAGATGGCGGAACGGACGGTTACCGTCCGCGGCGTGTCCGAGCGCGACGTGACCGCCGATCTCGCGACCTGGAGCGTGTCCTTCTCCGATGAAGGAACGACGCTGGCGCCGGTTCAGGCCTCGGTCGACCAGAAGAGCAGGGCCGTCCGCACCTTCTTTCAGAAGGCCGGATTCCAGCCGGACGAGATCAGCGACACCGCGATCAATGCAAGCTCGAGCTTCGATCGCGACCGCAAGGAAGAGCGAGTCGTCGTCAGCCGCTCTATTCAACTTCGGAGCCGCAACGTGATGAAGGTCCGAGACGCCTACGCACGCCAGTCGGAACTGATCCGCGACGGCGTTCCGATCAACGGCTCGAACGTCAATTACGTCTTCACCGGCCTTAACAAGTTGAAGCCGCAGATGATCGCCGAAGCGAACCAGAATGCGAGGTCCAGCGCCGAGCAATTCGCCCGCGACAGCGGTGCCGAGGTCGGCCGGATCAAGACCGCGAGCCAAGGTTATTTTTCAATCGGCGCTCGCGACGGCGAGGACTGCGAGGAGTGCGGATCGGGAGGCGGCAACTCCCCGTTCCAGAAGGTGCGCGTCGTAACGACGATCGACTACGACCTGGGCTAGCGGCCGATCGGTGCCGCGGTTGGCGCGGGGAGGAGCTTGAGCGCTTCCCGCGCCGCCTGTCCCGACTTGCCGCCCGGATCAGCGGCGGATGCACGCGACCAGTAGCCGCGCGCTGCCTCGATTTCGCCGGCGAAGTGATAGACATGGCCGGCCTCGAACAGGAGGGTCGGATTGTTGGGTTCGAGAGCGAGCGCCCGCCCGATTGCGGACTTTGCAGTGACGGCGTCATTCTCGCGGATCGCGAGCGCTGCCGAGAAGTACCAGAGGAACGGATCTTCGGAGATCGAGCGCTCGGCTTCGGTCAGCTTCGCGCGCGCGGCCTTGAGGTCGTTCTGCGCCTCGGCTGCCCGGGCGCGGTCAAGCAGGGCCTCGCCGCGCTGCTCGGCCCGCAAGCCAGTACCTGTCAGCGCCTTGTCGAGTGCGAGCGCCGCCTTGCCCGGCTGGTTGGCGGCGATCCACATATTGCCCGCGGCGGCCCAGGAACGCGCCTTTTCAGCCTCGTCAGTCTCCGCCCCGGCGGCCTGCTCGAACGCCTGCGCCGCGGCTTCCGAATCCCCCGAACTGCTCGCCTGAAGCGCCCGACAGACAAATGCCTGCGAAGTCACCAGGTTCGGGCAAGTGGCGGCCGGCGCGGGAGCGGCTGCGATTGCGGCGGCGATAACGAGGATCATTTGGAAGGCTCCAGGAGGGCTGCCACGGTGCGCTGGATCGAATCGATCTCGTGCGGCTCCGACAGGCGGTGACCGCCGCCCTTGATGATCGTCACCTGCACATCGCCTGAACGCAGCCGATCCTTCAGGCGAAAGGCGATCTCCGGCGGGACCGCGTCGTCACGGTCGCCGTGGATCAGGCGAACGGGGCAATCGACTGCGACTTCGGATTCGAGCAGGCGCAGGGTCTGGCCCGACGACCAAAAGGCGCTGGTCGTGACCTGCGAGCCGCCGTCCGGAAACTCGCGCCGAAGCGTTTCGCCGGCCGCGAGGCGCTCCTTGAGGTGATCGGGAAAGCCCCACTCGGTGAAGTCTGGCGCCGCCGCGATGCCGACGATCGCGGCAATTCGATCTGGCCTGCGAAGCGCCAGGTGAAGCGCCACCCAGCCGCCCATCGAGGACCCGACCAGGACGACCGGTCCTTTCATCAGCTGCTCGACCACGAGGCAAGCTTCGTCCACCCACCGCTCTAGCGTGCCGGCCTCGAACTCCCCTTCCGACGAACCCGTACCCGAATAGTCGAGACGAAGCATGGCGAGACCGTGCTCGGCGGCAAATCGGTCAAGCGCAACGGCCTTGGCGCCGTCCATGTCAGATGCATAGCCCGCGAGGAAGACGATTCCCGGGCCGTGACCTTCCCGCTTCCGGTAGGCGAGGCGAGGGCCATCGCCGGGATCGAGAAAGGCAAGCTCCGTCATTGGTGAATTCGATTCATTGCGACCGGGGGTCTACCGGCGGGTTCGCTCAGATCCTAGATAGCCCGCGCTCCGGTGAAAGGATCCAGCCATGAAATACCGCAAGCTCGGTGACAGCAGCCTCGACGTATCCGAAATCTCGCTTGGCTCCTGGTTGACCTACGGAGTGGGCGTTGAAGCGGACAAGGCGCGGGCCTGCCTCGATGCGGCATTCGATGTGGGCATCAATTTCATCGACACGGCGAACATCTACGGTCGCGGGGCTGCCGAGACATTTCTCGGAGAGGCCCTGAAGGAGCGGCCTCGCGACAGCTACGTGCTCGCGACCAAGCTTTACTTCCCGATGACGGACACCGACTACGGCCTGTCGCGGGCGCAGGTTGAAAAGCAACTCGACGCATCGCTGAAGCGGCTTCAGACCGATTATGTCGATCTTTATCAGTGCCACCGCTACGACAGCGGAACTCCGCTCGAAGAGACGATGGAAGCGCTGGACCGTGCGGTGGACAGCGGCAAGGTCCGCTACATCGGCTTTTCGGAATGGCCCGCGGACAAGATCCGCCAGTCGCTGGAAATCTCGAGATCCCGCGGACTGAAGGCGTTCGTGTCGAGCCAGCCCCAATATTCGCTCGTCTGGCGGGAGCCGGAGCAGGAGGTCATCCCTCTCTCGGCCGACAACGGGATTTCGCAGATCGTCTGGTCACCCCTCGGACAAGGTGTGCTCACTGGTAAATATGATCCCGACCAACCGCCTCCTGCGGGGACGCGCGCGACCAGCGAGGAGATGGGCGGGTTCATCCAGCGGCTGATGCAGCCGGATCTGCTTCGTGCGGTCCGAAAGCTGAAGCCGATCGCGGAGGAAGCTGGCCTGACCTTGCCGCAATTCGCGCTGGCCTGGGTCCTTCGCGAGCCGAACGTCGCCTCGGCGATCATCGGCGCCTCGCGGCCTGAGCAGGTGCTCGAGAATGCCCACGCGTCGGGCCTGATTGTCGACACCCGGCTGTTCCAGCAGGCCGAAGCGATTATCGACGAAGCGATGGGGCAGGTCGAGCCGGCCTAGATCGCGGCCGAGCTTCGGCGGCTGGGGCTTTCGAACACTTCCTCGATCGCGAGTCCGAACAGCTCGGCGATGCGGAACGCGAGCGGAAGCGAGGGATCGTACTTTCCGGTCTCGATCGCGTTGATGCTCTGCCGTGATACGTCGAGCCTCTCGGCCAAGTCGTTCTGGCTCCAGTTCCGCTCCGCCCGGAGAACCTTCAGGCGGTTGTTCACGCGCAGCCTCCTGCGGTGCCGATGGTGAAGCGGTTGTAGGCCGCGCCGAGCCCGAGGCCGATTGCCCAGAAGAAGACAACACCGAACACGCCATGGCCCGGCTGGATCAGATCGAAGTTTTGGAGAAATTCCCGGACCGTCACGACGCTCAGGCAGAAGCCGGTCGCGAACAGGCACTGCCGGACGTGGATCATCCGGATGAACTCGTCCTTCTCCTCGACGAGCAGGCGCATCACGGCCCAGAAGACACCGATGACCGGAAGGGCGGGAAGGAGCGCCAAGGCGTAAGCGGGGGGTCCGCTGACGGCATTGCCCCGGAACAACGTCACCGCCACGAACAGCGTGACCAAGTAGATGGCCATGAGCAGGGCCAACCGGCGCACATACCGCCGGATTGCGTCGCTACGATAACCAATCATGACAAGCGTCCTTTCCCAATAGATAAGGACGCTTTACCTGGCTTTTCTCAAATAGTCAATGTCACTTGACTATTTGTCAGGTGTTCGCGACTCACGTCCTCTACTGGACGGTCAGTTCGCGCTCGCTCTCGACGCCCGAAAGAAAGCTCCACAGGGCCCCCGCGAGTTCCTCACCGGCAGAGACCGCTTCCTCGCGTTGCCCTTCTGGGAGACGGTCGAGAAGCTCGCGGCAAACGCGGCTATGCTCGACGTCGGCACCTTCATGGACCCGGAAAAAGCGGAGGGTTTCCTCGTCCTTCACGCCGTAGCGGTCGATCAATCCTTCGATCTTCGCGCTGGCCACGGCCGGGAACTGGCTTTCGTAGGCATAGAGAGCGCCCAGGCCCGACGCATAGGAGCGGCGAGACAGCTTGCGGAAGGTCTCGATCAGCGCGCGTGTTTCGGGATTGAGCCGCTGAGCGCGGACTGCATCCTCGCTCTCGCCCAGACCGCAAGCAAACATCAGCCACAGGCTGGCATGGTCCTGCTTGCCGGACTCCAGTCCTTCTTCCTCGGCAAGGTTCTCGGCAAGCATCCGCCGACCCTCGCGATCCGGGCAGGCGCTGTGAACGGCGCTGACCGCACGAGGGAAAGCCTCGACATGGTGAAAGTATTGCCGGGAATAAGCGCGCAGGGTGTCGACCGGCAGGCGGCCTTCGGTCCAGGCCTGGTAGAAGGGGTGGCTGAGCATCGCTCTCTCCGCCACCTTCGAATCGATCCGCGACGAAACGGTGAGCGTGGTCATGCTGGGCCTCCTGGAATGCTGATGCTGCGGCGATAGCTTGCGGCCCAATCCTCGGCAAGCGGACAGCAATCGTTAGACCAGTGCGAGGGCCGACAGCCGACCGTAAAGCTGGGGCGGGAGTTGGCCGACGCCTGTTTCGTCCGCTTCCTCCACGATCTCAATCTCGAAATAACGCCAGCCCTGGTGCGCCCGTCGCGGAATGGGAGCGATTGCTTCCAGCTCCGCCGAGCAAAGGACATTGATCCTCCCATCCTCGCGATCCTCGAAGTCGAGAATCCGGTTGCAGCCGATGATCCGGTGCTTGACGATCCAGTAGAGATTTCCGCCCACCAGTTCGGCCGAACGCTTCGGGCGCATCCTCGTCGGGACTCGCAACTGACCGCCTTCCGAGCGCGCCGTCACTCTCGCGCGAAGAGCGTCGAGGTCGCGGCAGCCGAAGGCGACCTTGGTCAAATGCAGCTGTGGCATTGCTCGTTTCTATCGCTCGAAACTACGCCGGATCAATGACATGCGCTCATTCCAAAACGCCGCCGTAACGGTTCGTCCCGCCGCACGTATGTCATCGGAACCTTGCCAAGAGGCGATGCATTTGCGAACGCACCGCCGTTTCCCGCACGGAGCTTGATTTGCCGACTTCGACAGCCCGGACCCTCAAGGGCCCCCGCCGACTCGCCCGCCGCGCAACGCGGCGCAGTCCAAGCCCGCAATGGCAGTTCCTCCGGGGCTTCCTGAAGCATCCGGTGATGGTCGGCTCGATCATCCCGTCGAGCAAGATCCTCATCGACAAGATGCTCGGCCGCGTGGACTGGGAGAACACCAGGCTCTTCGTCGAATATGGCCCGGGTGTCGGGACTTTCACTCGTCCGATCCTCGAACGTCTAGCCGCTGACGCAACACTGCTGACCATCGACACCAATCCCGATTTTACCCGCTACCTGAAGGAGGCGATCGACGACGAGCGCCTCGTCGCGGTCACCGGATCCGCGGCCGACGTGGAGAAGATCCTTTCCGACCGCGGCTTTCCCGATGCGGACTATGTGCTCTCGGGCTTACCCTTCTCGACCCTTCCGCCGGGTGTCGGCGATGCGATCGCCGAAGCAACTTCGCGAGTGATCCGTCCGGGTGGCGCTTTCCTGGTTTACCAGTTCAGCCCGAAGGTGCTTGATTTCATCAAGCCGCACTTCGACAGGATCGACCGCGGATTCGAGTGGATCAACGTGCCGCCGGCGACGCTCTTCTGGGCATGGAAGAAGAACGGCGAAGCGCTTGACTAGCCTTCCTTGAAGTTCAGGCGCTTGGTGACCGTGTAGTCCAGCGCCGTCACCAGCCAGTAGGAGACCATCCACTTGAACCGGCGCCAGAAGGTGCCGCGCTCCTTCTGCACCGCCGCGGTGATCTGCTTGCTGTCGGCGATCTCCTGCTCGAAGTAGCCGCGCATCTGGTGGGCGAACCCGTCGTCGTCGATCCGAAGCATGATCTCAAGATTGATGTAGAGGCTCCGGAAATCGAGGTTCGACGAGCCGATGTGCACGATGCTATCGACGATCCCGAGCTTGGTGTGGAGCTTTGCCGGCTGATACTCGAACATTTGTACCCGCCGGCGAAGAAGTCGCGAGTAGGTGTGGCGAGCGGCCCCGATGGTCGCATTATTGTCGGACTTCGCGGCGGTGATGATCCGGACGCTTCCACCTGCCCTGCGCGCAATGCGTCCGAACCGCCGGAGCAACGAACCGGGCGGCGCGAAATAGGCGGCTATGATCTCGACGTTTTCGGCATCCGCGAGCTCGCGGACAAGGGATGCCGGCCAGCTGTGCTTACGGCTGATCGGGCCGGCGAACTTCCACTGGAGGACCCCAGCGGTCTGGCTGTGGCGCTTCACGATCTTGCGCAGGTCGCGGAGCTTCGACCCCTCGCTCTTGGTCCAGCGGAACAGCGAATCGAAATAGCGGCTGGGCGCTTCGAGCATCGGCCCGTCGATTCGAAGCCACAGGTCGCGCCAGTGCTTCGGCCCTTCGTCGGTCAGGTAGGAATCCTGGACGTTGGCGCCGCCGATGATCCCATCCTTCTTGTCGGCGATGACGAGCTTCTGGTGGTTGCGGATGAGGTACTGGGCTCCAAAGCGCGGATTGAACACGCAATAGTCGCCGCCAGCGTCCCTGATCGGCTGGAAGAATTCGGGCTCGGCGGTCGATGAGCCGAAGCCGTCCACAAGCAGCCGGACGCGTACTCCTCGCCGGGCGGCCTCGATCAGCGCGTCCCGGACCAGTCGGCCCGACTCGTCGTCGTCGAAGATGTAAAAGATTAGGCGAAGGCTTTCCTCCGCCTTGGCGATGATCGCCAACAGCTCCTTCAGGCGGGCAACCCCGCTTTCGATCAGCTCCAGCCGGTTGCCCTCTACGACGGCCCGGATTTGGTTTGTGGAAGCCTTCGCAGCTGCAAGCTGGTCCGCCATGACTTCGCTCTGCCGGGGGCCGGAAGAGCGCGCAAGCTCTGGCGTGTCATCGGAATCCTTGACTTTTGAGGGTCGAAACCCCTAATCGCGCTCCTCTTCCAATCCCCAAAAGCTAATTTCGGAGCGTACATGGCTCGCGTCACGGTCGAAGATTGCGTCGACAAAGTCCCAAATCGGTTCGACCTCATCCTTTTCGCAGCGCAGCGCGCGCGCCAGATTTCGTCGGGCGCGGACCTGACGATCGATCGCGATCGCGACAAGAATCCGGTCGTGGCGCTTCGCGAGATCGCCGAGACGACCATCCGTCCGAACGAGATGGAAGAGGCGATCGTCACAAGCCTGCAGCGCGTGCGCGTCGACGAAGAGGACGAGACCGAAGAGCTGTCCTCGCTCAGTGATGCCGCCGAGGCCCTTCGCCTAACGGCAGCGGCTCCGCCGCGCCCGACTCCGAGCGGCGGCGATTACGAGTAAGACCGCAGGGGCCGCTGATTTTGAGAAAGGGCCGGTTCGCCGGCCCTTTTTTTATGCGACCCTTCCGTTGCGCGCCGCTTCCGCGTCGGAGCGCGACGCCCAAACCATGTCGTCATGGGTGAGCACGGTTCCGTCCTCGGACTGGACGCAGATCTTGCGCACCGGCAGGCCGGTGTTGCGGTCGACGAGAACGATATCGGCCGGACCGGTGCTCCAGTCCTCGCCCCACTGCCTCAAGGCAAGCACAACCGGCATCAGCGCCTCGCCCTTGGGTGTCAGCGAATAAATGACCTTGCGCCGGTCGGACGGGTCCGGGGTCCGCTGAAGAATCCCGCCGGCAACCATCTTGGCGAGGCGATCCGACAATATGTTCCGGGCGATTCCGAGGCCCGCCTGAAATTCCTCGAAATGCTGGAGGTCGTTGAAGGCGCCGCGAAGGATGAGGAACGCCCATTTCTCGCCGATCAGCTCGACGGCGGCAGGTAGCGGGCAGCGCAGCGCCTGCTCGCGGAATAGACCAACTGCCGAACCGACCTTGCCCTGGGCCAATCCTCTTTCACTCCCCTCGACGAATCGAAGTAAGCACAAACATTTCCAAAAGAATAGTTCTCAACCCGACACTGGCCGGAGTCCTTTCGCGCTTGCACAATAAGGGTGGCGTCGCCCATCTTAAGAGCGTGCTGAGGCAGTACGAGCTGATCGAGCGGGTTCGCTCCTACGATCCCGATGCGGACGAGGGGCTGATCAATCGCGCATACGTCTTCTCGATGAAGGCGCATGGAACGCAGACGCGCGCCAGCGGCGATCCCTATTTTAGCCATCCGATCGAGGTCGCGGGCATTCTCACCGACCTCAAGCTTGACGACCAGACGATCGCGACCGCGATCCTTCACGACACGATCGAGGATACGGTTGCGACTCCGGAGGAGATCGAGAAACTCTTCGGCAAGGATGTCGCGCGCCTCGTCGACGGGGTCACCAAGCTCAGCAAGATCGAGGCCCAGTCCGAGAGCGAGCGCGCCGCCGAGAACCTGCGCAAATTCTTCCTCGCGCTGAGCGACGACATTCGAGTGCTGCTCGTCAAGCTCGCCGACCGGCTGCACAATATGCGTACGCTTCATCATATCCCCAATGAGGAGAAACGCCGCCGAATCGCGCGGGAGACGATGGATATCTACGCTCCGCTCGCCGAGCGGATCGGCATGTACGAGATGATGAACGAGATGCAGACGCTGGCTTTCCAGGTGCTGGAGCCGGACGCCTTCGCCTCGATCACGCGCCGGCTGAAGCAGCTGACGGAGCAAGGTGGCGACCTCGTCAGCCGAATTGGGCTCGGGCTACAGCTCTACCTCACCGACCACGGGCTCAACGCCGAAGTCATGGGGCGCCAGAAGCACCCGTTCTCGATCTGGAAGAAGATGGCCGAGCGGCACATCAGCTTCGAACAATTGTCCGACGTGATGGCGTTCCGGGTGATCGTCGACACGCAGGACGATTGCTATTCAGCGCTTGGCCTGATCCACCAGCGGTGGCCGATGGTCCCGGGCCGGTTCAAGGACTACATCTCGACACCAAAGCGCAACGGCTACCGGTCGCTTCACACCTCCGTGATCCATGACTCGAAGATGCGGATCGAAATCCAGATCCGAACGCGAGAGATGCACGACCAAGCGGAACGCGGGCTGGCCGCCCACTGGGCCTACAAGGAAAACAAGCCAAGCGCGGACCTTAAGATCCCGTGGATCGACGACCTCGTCGAGATCCTCGACCATGCCGCATCGCCCGAGGAGCTCCTCGAGCACACGCGAATGGCAATGTACCAGGACCGGATCTTCGCCTTCACTCCAAAGGGTGAGCTGATCCAGCTGCCCAAGGGCGCGACCCCGGTCGATTTTGCGTATGCCGTGCACACAGACCTCGGCGACCGCACTGTCGGCGCGAAGGTCAATGGCCGCGTCGTTCCGCTCCGGACCATTCTCGAGAACGGTGACCAGGTCGAAATCCTGGCCTCGGAAGCCCAGCACCCGCAGCCGTCGTGGCTCCGCTTCGTGGTCACCGGAAAGGCTCGATCCGGAGTTCGCCGCTTCGTTCGCCACAAGGAACGCGACGAGACGGTCGAGCTCGGCCGGAAGATCTACGAGGAAATCGTCGAGCGTCTCCCCGCGGTTCTCGACAAGGACGCCCTGAAGCAGGCGCTCAAGCGGCTCAAGATCGAGAGCCAGGACGAGCTGATGATCGCCATCGCGCGAAAGCGGGTCAGCGACGAGCAGGTCATGGAAGCCTTGATGCCGGGCTCGGCCGGAGGAGACGTCGCGCCCCGGCCGCCGGCTCAGCGGACCGCGATCTCGATCAAGGGGCTAACTCCGGGAGTCGCTTACGACCTCGCGCAGTGCTGCCATCCGATTCCGGGTGACCGGATCGTGGGATTGCGGCGCGAGGACGAGGGAATCGAGGTTCATGTCATCGGTTGCGACACGCTTGCCAGCGGAATCGACGCCGACTGGCTCGACCTCGCCTGGGGCGAAGGCTCGGATGGCGGCGCGGCGCGCCTGTCGGTCATCGTCCGCGACGTGCCTGGCGCGCTCGGCGCAATGGCCAGCGTGCTCGGCGCAAAGCATGCGAATATCATCAACCTGCACCTCGTCCACCGGGACGGCAGCTTCATGACCTTTCAGCTGGACATCGAAGTCCATGACCTCGCACATCTGCACGCGATCATTGCCGCGCTTCGCGAGAACGATCAGGTCAGCACGGTCGAGCGAATCTAGCGCTTCTTCCGGCTTCGCGTCTCGCGCGCTCCTCGAGCAGCAAGTACCGCGAGGGTCACGAGGTCCGATGCAGTCGCAGTCATCGGCGCGATTTGGACCGGCTTCTCGAGGCCGAGCAGGTAGGGGCCCATGATGCTTTCGCCGCCAAGTTCGCGGAGCAGCTTCGAGGTCAGGCTTGCCGATTGGAGACCGGGCATCACCAGAACGTTCGCTGCGCCGGACAGTCGGCTGAATGGATAGAAGCGCCGCTGCATGTCGTGGTTGAGAGCAACGTCCGGACCCATTTCGCCTTCATATTCGAAGTCGACCTTGAATCCGTCGAGCAGCTTCACCGCTCCGCGAAGCTCCTCGATGTGCACGCCGGGCGGATTGCCGAAGGTCGTGTAGGAAATAAACGCGACCCGGGGATCGAGGCCCATCCACCGAGCAAAGCCCGCCGAGCGAAGCGCGATCGCCGCAAGCTGCTCGGCGTCGGGCCGCTCGGTAACGGCCGTGTCGGCAATCAGAACTGTCTGGTGACGCGCGACGACGATGCTGACTCCGAACGGGGTCGCTCCCGGCTCGTCGTCGACCACCATTCGGATCTGGCGAAGCGACTGGCTGAACGGGCGCGTCGTTCCGGTAATCATCGCGTCCGCTTCGCCAAGCGCGAGCATGGCCGCCGCGAAGTAGTTGCGGTCCTGGTTTACGAGGCGCTCGACTTCGCGCCGGAGCATGCCGTGGCGCTGGTGCTTCTCGTAGATGTAGTCCACCGCGCGGCCGACCAACGGAGAGTTGCGGCTGTTGAGGACCTCAAATTCCTTCGGGTTCTCGACACCGTGCTCGCGAAGCAGGTCGTAGGTTTCCTCGCGGCCGACCAGGACGGGGGTTCCGTAGCCCGCCTCCTTGAAGGCAATTGCAGCGCGAAGGACGTTCGGCTCCTCGCCTTCCGCGAATAGCACGCGCTTGGGATTCGAACGCGCGGCCTCATAGGCGAGGCTCAGTACGGCGACGGTCGGATTCTGCCGGGCGCGAAGCGCGGCCCGATAATCGTCGATGTTGGCGACGGGCTTCTGCGCGACGCCGGTCCGTCCCGCCGCCTCCGCGACCGCCGAGGCGACGACTTCCATCAGGCGTGGATCGAATGGCGCGGGAATGATGTAGTCCGGGCCGAAGCTCTGCATCCGTCCGCCATAGGCCGCCGCCACTTCCTCGGGCACCGGCTCGCGCGCAAGTTCGGCGAGCGCTTCGGCAGCAGCGATCTTCATTTCCTCGTTGATGCCCGTCGCACGAACGTCGAGCGCGCCCCGGAAGATGAAGGGGAAACCGAGGACATTATTGACCTGGTTCGGGAAATCGGAGCGCCCGGTCGCGATGATCGCGTCCGGACGAACGGCCTTGGCATCGGGCGGCCAGATTTCGGGGTCCGGGTTGGCCATTGCAAAGATGATTGGCTGCTTGGCCATCTTCTCGACCATCTCGGGCTTGAGAGCCCCCGCGGCCGACAGTCCGAGGAAGACGTCGGCTCCGACGAGCGCTTCGCCCAAATTTTTCTTGTCGGTGACGACCGCGTGGGCAGATTTCCACTGGTCGAGGTCGGTGCGGTCCTTGCTGATTACGCCCTTGCGGTCGCACATGATGACGTGATCGCCTTTGACGCCCATCGCCTTGATGAGCTCGGTGCAGGCGATCGCGGCCGCGCCGGCGCCGTTCACGACGACGCGAATTTCGCTCAAGTTGCGGCCGGTCAGGTGGCAGGCATTGATGAGGCCCGCGGCGGTGATGATCGCAGTGCCGTGCTGGTCATCGTGGAAGACCGGAATGTTCATTCGCTCGCGAAGCGCTTGCTCGATCACGAAGCAATCGGGCGCTGCAATGTCTTCGAGATTGATCCCGCCGAAGCTCGGTTCGAGCAATTCGACCGCCTCGATGAATCGCTGCGCGTCCTCGGTCGCGACTTCGATGTCGATTGAATCGACGTCGGCGAAGCGTTTGAAGAGAACCGCCTTGCCCTCCATCACCGGCTTGGCTGCGAGCGCTCCCAGATTGCCGAGCCCGAGAATCGCCGTGCCGTTCGAAATGACCGCGACGAGATTGCCCTTGGCAGTAAGGTCATAAGCCTTGCCCGGGTCGTCCGCGATCGCTCGCACCGGAACCGCGACACCCGGAGAATAAGCGAGGCTGAGATCGCGCTGCGTCGACATCGGCTTTGATGCGATGATCTCGATTTTCCCCGGCCGACCGCGCGAGTGAAACTCCAGCGCTTCGGCTTCCGAAAAGGTGATGTTGCTCTCCGACATGGCCGCTGCCCTTAGCGGAGAGGAGCGGACAGAGTCACGCGCCCGCCCTCCCCGAATTTCGCTGATGCTGCTACCGCCGTTTCATGGATCCGGACCCGA